>NC_020054.1:2859450-3159450 GCF_000331105.1 Fibrella aestuarina BUZ 2
CCTCAGCGCGTTGCTGAGGGCGTTTTTGGGAACTTCTGCGGACTGGACGGGACTCGAACCCGCGACCTCCGCCGTGACAGGGCGGCATTCTAACCAACTGAACTACCAATCCTTTTACTCTTGACTTCGTCTCTTCGCTGCTGCGTTGTTCCGTTATCGTGGTGCAAAAGTAGAGCGTTAAAACACGTTGCGCAAGCCCTTGCCCGAAAAAAATGTGGCTTCTACTGCGATTAGATCGCTTTTGGCTTGGTTCTCAATCGACTAGCTCGTAAAATTTTTTTTGCGTTGGCGGCTGTCCCGTAGCCTCATTATCGACGAATAGATTTGATGATGACGCGGGCCTTTAGTATCTTTCAAGTTGATTTTCACCTTTCTCTTCTTTAATCATGGTTTTTTCACAAGCTTATACCGAAATGATTAACCGGGCCAACAGTCGATGCAACCTCGACGGGCAGCGGTCCTATCCGCTTCCCTGCCTGGAGATTTTTCTGCTGGATCAGGCCGAGAAAAAAGCGAAGGTTAAAGAAGCCACGGTGTTTGGCCAACTTATCGACATCTTCGACTGGAAGCTAACCCGGAAGCAGCGGAAGACGTACCTGAAGGCCCTTAGCCTGGGGATGACCCTGGTGCTGACTGACCTGTCGAAAACCATTCTGTGGGCCAGTCACAGCTTTCTAAGCATGACTGGCTATACTACCGCTGAGGCTGTGGGCCGGACGCCTAAGTTCTTGCAGGGTGCCGACACCAGCCACTCAGAACTCTCGCGGATTCGGAAACACCTGCGGCAGGCGACCTCTATCGAGGCCAGTCTGGTCAATTACCGGAAAGGCGGTGAGCCCTACCAGTGCCAGGTGTCTATCGATCCGCTGCGCAATAGTCAGGGCGAACTGACCCACTTCATTGCCATCGAGTCAGAGGTGATGATGTAGGCGGGTGCGTAGCAGCTAGGGACAAGCTATGACTTCCCACTTTTATTCCCTACCTTTGCAGCCTGTTAAAAAAATCAAGTGTAAACAAAAAGCTGTCTGACGATGTATTTATCATCTGAAAAGAAACAGGAAATTTTCGCTTCGCACGGTGTTCAGAAGGCTTCGGCTGATACCGGCTCGGCAGAATCTCAGATTGCGTTGTTTACGTACCGGATCAATCACCTGACTGAGCACCTCAAGGCTCACAAGCATGATTATAGCACCCGTCAGGGACTGCTTAAACTGGTAGGTAAGCGTCGCCACATGCTGGACTACCTCCAGCGTAAAGATATCAGCCGCTACCGGGCCATTATTGCGGAACTCGGTATCCGTAAGTAATCGGATCGGTTGCGTCGAACAGGGAACTCTCTAGCGGGTTCCCTGTTTGCATATATGGACATTTCTAAGTAATCATTAGGTGCTGAAAAAAGGACGTTATATGCCATTCATCGGTATTTTCGTGCGCCTCATCTAATAGTTGCCTTCTTTTTCTGAATAATCCGTAGCCCGAAAAGTGACTTTTCGGCTAGGCTTGATTCATAAAGCGAAGTTCCCAAATCCCGGTTATCGCAGGCGGCGTTTGGCCGCATGAGGACCCCGATTCCTCCGATTCAACAGACCGGCGTTGAGCGACCTTCTATTTTGTGGTGCAAGCGGTAGGGTAGAGTCTCTAATTTTTGATGTTTTTAAAGCTGTTGTAGCGCGAAGTAAAACTGTCTGTATGTTTCAAGTCACCACACAAACGGTCGCCCTCCCCGATGGACGGGAGATCACGATTGAAACCGGTAAGCTGGCCCGTCAGGCCGACGGAGCCGTTGTCGTTCGATTGGGCGATACGATGTTGTTAGCCACCGTCGTGGCCAGTAAGGAAGCCCGCGAAGGGATCGACTTCCTGCCGCTGTCGGTCGATTACCAGGAAAAATTTGCGTCTGCCGGTCGGATTCCCGGTAGCTTCCAGCGCCGCGAAGGTCGGCTGTCGGATTACGAAATCCTGATCAGCCGCCTCGTTGACCGGGCGCTGCGCCCCACCTTCCCCGAAAATTACCACGCCGACGTGCAGGTGATGATCACCATGATCTCGGCCGACCCCGAAGTACAGCCCGATCAGCTGGCCGCCTTGGCTGCTTCATCGGCCCTGGCCGTATCCGACATTCCGTTTGGTGGCCCGATTTCGGAAGTACGCGTTGCCAAAATCAACGGCGAATACAAAATCAATCCCTTGACGTCTGAGTTGCAGAACGCCACCCTCGACCTGATTGTCGCTGCCAACGAGCGCGACATCAACATGGTGGAAGGCGAACTGGACGAGGCGCAGGAAAATGAGGTGGTTGAAGCGCTGAAAGTGGCTCACGATGCCATCAAAGCGCAGATTGCCGCCCAGAAAGAACTCGAGGCAAAGGTTGGCAAAACCGAAAAGCGCGAGTACAACCACGAAACGCACGATGAGGAGTTGCGCGCTGCCGTTCGGGCGTTCTGTTACGACAAGATTTACGAGGTAGCGAAGAAAGGGCAGGCCAGCAAGAAGGCCCGCTCGGAAGGCTTCAAAGCCGTTCGCGACGAATATATGGCATCGCTGCCTGAAGGGGCCGAGGTTAACGAAAGCCTGATCAAGACGTATTTCCACGACTTGGTTTGGGAAGCCTCGCGTAACCTGGTACTGAACGAGCGCTACCGCCTCGACAGCCGCAAACTCGACGAGATCCGGCCCATTCAGTGCGAAGTCGATTACCTGCCCCGTGCGCACGGTTCAGCCATCTTCACCCGTGGCGAGACCCAGTCGATGACCACCGTAACGCTCGGCACTAAGCTGGACGAGCAGATCGTTGATCAGCCGCTGACGCAGGGCTACAACAAATTCATGTTGCACTACAACTTCCCTGGCTTCTCAACGGGCGAAGTAAAACCCAACCGGGGTGCCAGCCGCCGCGAAGTTGGCCACGGTAACCTGGCCCACCGCGCCCTCAAAGGCATGCTGCCCGAAGGTCAGGATAACCCGTACACCATCCGTATCGTATCCGACATTCTGGAGTCGAACGGATCGTCGTCGATGGCGACGGTGTGTGCCGGTACGTTGGCGCTGATGGACGCCGGTATCAAAATCAAAGCGCCCATTGCCGGGATCGCGATGGGGTTGATCACCGACGAAGCCACCGGTAAATACGCCGTACTGTCAGACATTCTGGGTGATGAAGATCACCTGGGTGATATGGACTTCAAAGTGACGGGTTCGGAGAAAGGCATCACCGCGGTTCAGATGGACATGAAGGTGAACGGCCTGTCGTACGAAATCCTGACCGAAGCACTGATGCAGGCCCGCGCTGGTCGGCTGCACATTCTGGGCGAGATGAAGAAAGCGCTCGACGCCGTGAAGCCTGACCTGAAATCGTTTGCGCCGCGTGCCTACGTGATCAAGATCGCGCAGGATCAGATCGGTGCCGTGATCGGGCCCGGTGGTAAAGTGGTACAGGAGATTCAGCGTGAATCTGGGGCCACTGTCAACATCGAAGAGCGGGAAGGCGCTGGTTTCGTCAGCATTTTCGCGACCAATAAAGAAAGCATGGACAAAGCCGTTGGCCGCGTTAAAGGCATCACGGCAACGGCTGAAGTAGGCGAAATCTACGACGGTAAGGTGAAAACCATCCAGCCGTTTGGGGCCTTCGTTGAGTTCCTGCCGGGTAAAGACGGGCTTCTCCACATTTCAGAGGTTAAATGGGAGCGCCTGGAAACTATGGACGGCGTCTTTAAAGTAGGGGATGAGGTTCGGGTAAAATTGGTTGAGATTGACAAGAAAACGGGTAAATACCGTTTATCTCGTAAAGCTCTGCTACCGCGCCCGGAGAACAATACGAAAGCCTGAATTGTTGATTAAAAAGGGTAGTAGCGTCTTTTTGAGGGTGTTACTGCCCTACCTACCTCAATAAGCCATGAGACAGCTAAAAATTTCAAAACAGATTACCAACCGCGAGAGCCAATCCCTGGATAAATACCTTCAGGAAATTGGTAAAGTGGACCTGCTCACGCCCGACGAAGAGGTGACCCTCGCCCAGAAGATTCGGGAAGGGGACCAGCTCTCGCTCGAACGCCTGACCAAGGCCAACCTGCGTTTCGTGGTGTCGGTAGCCAAGCAATACCAGAACCAGGGGTTGTCGCTGGGTGACCTGATCAACGAGGGGAACCTCGGCCTGATCAAAGCCGCTCAACGCTTCGACGAAACCCGTGGTTTTAAGTTTATTTCATACGCCGTTTGGTGGATTCGTCAGTCTATTCTGCAGGCCCTGGCCGAGCAGTCGCGGATTGTGCGCCTTCCGCTGAACCGGGTGGGTTCGCTGAACAAAATTTCGAAGACGTTCTCGGATCTGGAGCAGAAATTCGAGCGCGAGCCATCGCCCGAAGAACTGGCTGCGGTACTCGATATCTCGCCGGCTGAAGTGGTTGATACCCTGAAAATTTCGGGTCGTCACGTGTCGATGGATGCGCCGTTTGTGCAGGGTGAAGAAAACAGCCTGCTCGACGTGCTCGAAAACGATGGCGAAGACAAGCCCGATTCAGGCCTGATCAACGATTCGCTCCGTAAAGAAGTGCAACGCGCCCTGTCGACGCTGACCCAGCGCGAAGCCGACGTAATCACGCTCTACTTCGGGCTGAACGGCGAACACGCCATGACGCTGGAAGAGATCGGTGAGAAATTCAACCTCACCCGCGAGCGCGTTCGGCAGATCAAAGAGAAAGCCATCCGCCGCCTGCGCCACACGTCACGCTCGAAAGCGCTGAAGACGTACCTGGGTTAGGCTATACAGCGAACTGGAATGCCCCAAAGATATTTCCGGTTCAGCTAAATTCATTGAAAAACCCCGGCCAGTACTGGCCGGGGTTTTTTGCTGGTAACGCGTGATCACGACCTCGTCTTTGCCGGGCGGTCTGCCTTAGGGGCGGTTGGTGACGTGCGTTTGGGCTGCTCCTGGGTCAGTTGCTGGCGAAGGGACTGATTCTTCTTAAGTGATAAAACCTGTTGCGCCAGGGCCCGTTCGTCGGCCTGCTCCGATGCACTCAGGAGCCGGAGAATGAACGGTGCCAGCATCGAGGGACCGTTGGCCAGGAGGTTCTGCATGACGATCAGGCCAACGGCCGGGGCCAGGCGATGCGTGGCCTGGATGGCTTCCAGCCGGATCGTTTCCTCTTCGTGCGTGGCGTTGGCCAGCCGCACCAGTTCATCGAGCGCATCGACGTGTCTCTGGTAGCCCAACGCCCGAACAGCCTGCTTGCGCAGGTGGGTATGGTGCGTAAACCGTTCGGTCGCGATCACGCGCAGCACCTGCTGTTCGTCGTCGGTGAAGGAAAGGGCAATGGGTTTATCAAATCCGCAGGAACCGGCCAGTAACTGCTGGTTCAACTGGATTCGGAGTTGAATCGCCTTGGTCGGTAGGGTATCGAGCAGGCGTGAGGGGCGACTGAATGAATCGGGAGTTTCCATGATTCGGGATAACGAGTGTGGGTGGTTAGATGAAGACCATGTAGCCGTGGGGGAGCATGGTGCGGTACTGGTTATAGTCGAGGTTGGGTCCACGAACGCCCGTGTTCGAGCGCATCAGGTTGTTGGTATCTTCCAGATGCTGAAGGCCCAGATAATGGCCCACTTCATGCCCAATCAGTTGGCTCAGGACGGCGGTGTTTAGCCGACGTACCCCCGAGGCATCCGTGAAGCCGGTTTTGTCGACGGCGATGCCATCCTTATTGCCCGTTTTGCTGGTCGGTCCGGGAATATCGCCCGCGTAGCCGTTGAACGTACTCCAGTTGAAGGCCTGACACACATACACATCGACGAAATCGTTTTGTACCGACCAGCCAGACAGCAGGTTCCGAAATTCGGTTTCGCTATCCAGCACCGTAAAGCCGCCCGCCTGCGCGTTGTTGATGATGTACCGCTGTACGCCCCGGAGCGTAATGTCGCGCCGTTCGTAGATCTGCCGCATCTGGTCGACCGCCGTGTAGAGATCGTTGTGCTCCTGCGCGCCGAAATCGCCCACTTTGATGATGTTAACGCCATAGGCCAGCATCACCCGCGCGGTAATCTGGCCACTCACAACCCGGCCTGCGGCTGATTCCATGCGGATCTCGATGGCCAGGTCTTCCTTGGCTTTGTATTTATTGTGAATACCGCTCCCGGCCGGTGAACTGAACCAGAAAGACGCCTGCCAGGTCGAAAAAGCCGGGACGACGGGCGCGCTGCCCAGGTCGAAGCCGCCCGACTCGACAAGCGTACCACTCCCGACGGGACCATCCCAAAAACTCCAGTTGACCCGCCGTTTCATGGTGACGGGCACAGCATCGCCGTTGGCTACGGTCACCAGGCACTCGGTCAGGAATGTGTTGGTGGCGGGTTGAAAGGCCCCCCGAACGCTCCACGTACCGGTGACGGTGGCCCCGGCCGGCGCTACCTGTAGAGAAAGCGGATTGGCGGGCAACACATAAAACGACTTGACGAAAGAAGCCTGGCTGCCATCGCCCCGGAACAGATCGACGGTAAATTCGGCCAGGCCAACCGGCAATGTGCGGGTTGAATCAAAGGCCACGGCCACCTGCCCTTTGCGTTGCTCGCCGGGCTGAATCACCTGCTGCACCGTGAAGGGTTCACCCGCCCAGGCAACGTTGATCGACAGGAATTCGACGGGCGGTTCGCCCTGATTGAGGAAGTGAATCAGCAGCGTAAACGTGCGGTTACTCAGCAGGTACGTTGGTTCGGCCGTTACGTTGGTAACGATGAACTTGGGCAGTGCCCTGAAGGCAATATGACGACTGAGCAGCTCAGCTGTGGCACGTTTAAGACCCGTTGGTTTAAGGGCCTTACTGGCATCGTAGCGTCGTAGCCAGGGTTGTAGCTTCTTGGCTTCGGACATGGACAGGCCCAGCGTCTGGCTGATTTCGTCCGGTGAGGCCTTCGCAAAATCGAGTTCGACGTAAGGCGTTGTGTCGGTTTTAGAAAAGGCGTTCCCGGGGGCAGTTCGCAAAAAAGCGTTCCGGGTGGTTGTTTGTGGCGACTCCATTGGCGTTGCGTGGATTAAATGAATACCAATGGCAAGGTAGGCGGGATTTAAGGGGGCTGCTAGCGCTAATCTACTGAGCTTATAGAGGTATAAGTACCTGATTGACAAAGCGGTCGTGTTGCGGTAGTTTACCTGGAAGCCAAGTAAGTTTCCTGTGCTTCATTAACGTCAGGCAATCCTATACGCGGCGACAAGCTCTGGGTGGTTGGCCACCTGCTGGTTGCTACGACCGGAACTGACGCAGGTTGTAGGTGAAGGTCAGCATGAAATACTGGCGCAGCACGAGCGAACGGTTGTCCTCGACGTAGGTCTCCGAGATGGAGCGCCCCACGCTGGTGTTCTGATTCAGCAGGTCGAATACCGATAGCTTCAACTCGCCGTTCTGGTTGCGGAGAAACCGTTGCGCAAGGCTGGCGTTCCAGAGCGTAAACTGCTGATTGAATCCGTCGGACAGCCCACCATAACGCTGGTGGCTGACGTCGGAGCGTACCACCAACCCTTTCCAGACATTCCAGACCACGCTACCCCCGGCCGACTGGGTCGTGAAGGCCGTGTTTAACTGGGGTTGAAGCGTGTTGACCACCCGGTTGAAGCCGTAGTTGTACGAGAGCGTGAAGTCCAGTTTTTCGCCCATGTTGCTGCTCAGTACCACGCCCTGGCTCAGGCCGTAAGTGTTGGCCCGGTTGACCAGCCCGTTGATGACACTCGGCGTTTTGTTGTAGATGAGCGAGGTGTTCAGGTTGAGGTTGCTCTTGATGAACGTCAGCGGGGTGCCGTAGGAGAAAAAGCCGCGCGTGCTTAGCGCTGATTCGGTGTTGATGGGGCGGGTCAGTTGTGTGCCCGGTTGAAGAAACACGCCTTCGCCCGTTGAGGAGACGACACCCGGCACAAACCCGGCGCTGTCGGCGATAAACAATGATGAGCCAATGGGGTCCTGCGTGTAGTTGAGGCTCAGGAGCGCCACCAGACTGCTGGCTTTCTGCACCGACGTTTTAGTGAAACGGGTCGAGAGAGCGTGGGTGTAGCTCTGTTTCAGGTCGGGGTTACCGATAGTCTGTAGGAGCGGGTTGGTGTTGTTGAGTACATTCTGCAACTGCGTGATGCTGGGGGCGTCGGTGCTGGTGCGGTACGTGAACCGGAACCGCAGGTCATCGGCAAAGCGGTAATCGACGGTGGCGGTGGGCAGCAGGTTGGTAAACGCGCGGTTGACCTGCCCCACGCGCGGAAACAACTGATCGCTTTGCAGGTCGGCATATTGCAGGTTCAGGGCGGTCGAGAGGCGCAGCTTGCGGGTGTTCAGGTTGTAGCCGACGCCCGCCCGCTGGGTCAGGTAGTCGTTGTCGAAACGGTTGCTGAGCAGCGAATCGAGCTGATCGAACTGATCCGACAACGGGTTGAAGCGGTACGTGAATCGGTCGGAATTGCTGGTGTTGAGCCCGGCATTGTACGAAAACTGCATAATGCCCTTGCCCACCGGCTCGGTGTAGGTGAGGTTGGCCGACAGCTGATAGCCAGCCGAGGCGGTCTGGGTACGTTGCTGGATAAGCTGGCGGGTGGTATCGCCCTCGAAAAAGTCGTTCAGCGATGAGAGGTTGCTCAAACCGGTTCGGTTGGTAAACGTCGTGCCGATGTTGAGCGACAGGGTACGTCCCCGCAGGGCAAAGCGGTGCCGGTACAGCAGGTTATTCCCGAACGTATAGCCATTGTTAGTAGCCGAATAGGTATTGTTGGCCTGATTGAGCAGTGCGTCGCCCAGCCGGGTATCGCTGTTGGCGAATGAATTCGACTGGTTGGTTTGCAGGCTCAGCCGGGGCGTCATCAGCAGCGAGTTGTTGGGGTCGAAGGTGTATTCCAGCCGGAAATTAAGCCGGTGGTTCAGGTTCGAGCCGTTGTCGGTCGATTGCTCGCGGTAGGTACGTGCCGAGTCGTTGGTGTCCTGAAAATAGGTACGTTGCAGGGCGCTTTCGTTGCGGTTCTGGCTCTGGTTGAGGAAGTAGCTACCCCGAACGGTCAGCTTCTCGCCCCAGTTGTCGGAGTAATTGACACCCAGTGAGTTGGTGGTGTTGATGCCGCTTTGCTGACCCACCAGGAAGTTGTCGGTGTTGGTGGCGCCACCGCCCCCATTACCACCACCGCCTGCGCCGCCGCCCCGGCCCCCGCGTCCGCCACCTGCCCGGCCGCCGGTTCGCCGGCCATTGCCGCCGTTGCTACCGCCCAGCACGCCGAGCAGATCCTGGCTCGAGAAGTTCTGCTGATTAACGTTGTTGCTCTGGCCGATGATGGAGATGCGCCGGTCGCCTTTGAAGAGGTTGACGCTGCCGCCCGCCGCGTAGGTGCCTTCTGTGCCGATACCGCCATACACCTTGCCGAACTGCCCGTTGCGCTTGTCGGGCCGGGTAATGATGTTGATGGTCTTGGTGGTGTTGCCGTCGTCGACGCCCGTGAAACGGGATTGGTCGCTTTGCCGGTCGAACACCTCAATTTTGTCGATCACTTCGGCAGGCAGGTTGCGCAGCGCAATGGCCGGGTCGTCGCCGAAGAACGGCTTGCCATCGACCAGAATTTCGCGCACGTCTTCGCCCTGCACTTTTATGCCATTACTCAAGTCAACGCCCGGCATCTTCTTGAGCAAATCTTCGGCCTGGGCATCGCGGTTGACCTTGAAGGCGTTGGCGTTGAACTGAAGCGTATCGCCTAACTGCTGGGCCGTCGACGTCTTCCCCCGAACAATCACCTCGTTGAGCTGCCGGGCCGTTTCGCCCATCCGAATCGATACCGGTTGCTGCCCGCTCGAATCCAGCCGCACGATGTCGGTCACGTTCATGTACCCCACATACGACGCCTGGAGCCGGTACTGCCCAAGAGGTAATTTATCGAAGGCAAACTGGCCGGCTACATCGGTCACCATACCGCGCCGGAGGCTACTGTCGGGCAGGCTGGTGAGCCGGACGGTAACGCCAATGAGCGTGTCGCCTTTGATGTCGGTCACGGTGCCCCGCAACGCAGCCGTGGTGGGGGTGTTGACAGCGGCAATAGTAGACACGACTGGCGCACTGACCAGCGCCGTATCAGGCCGGGTCGTGTCCCGAACGATACCCGGCAGGGTGTCGGCGGGTGGGGTGGGCACACGCAGCGTATCGGGTTGCTGGGCAAGGCCAACAGTGGTGGTGAGACCCAGCAGCAGGCCGCTCAGGAGGCAGAGGGTGGATAGGCGCTTCATGACGTTGAGAGAAAAAGGGGCGGAGCCAACAGGCCCCGCCCGGTTACGCTACACTAGTTGGTTTCGGGCTGGCTGTTGCCGCCCTGACCCCGTCCCCGGCGGCCCATGTTGGCGGGCATGTCGCGGGTCTGGAGGATATCGCCGGTGCTGCTGGTAACGAGCACCTTACGCGCTTTGTTGGCATCGACCAGCACAACGTAAAACTTGCCCTCTTTGTCTTTGGCCACGCGCCGCACCTCGGCGTTTGGGTACGTTGCCTTGATGTAGGGCAGCACGCTGGTGGGCAGGTCGGTTTGGGCCACCTGCTCCATCTGCCTGAACCGAGGCCCCGCCTGCGCCGTCGTGTCGGTTTGGGCGCGGTTGCCCCGCCGATTCTGCGCGTTGGCGTTGGTGACGAACAGGGCAAACAGGAGTGCAGTGGCAATGAGTGTCTTTTGCATGGGTATTATTTGTTTTGTTGTTTACTGACTTAGGTCCCACGTGGCGCGCTGCCTTGCGGTCGACCGGTACTTTTTTTTCACCGACTGGCCCGGCGGAAAGTACGGCGGGGCATGTCGGTGAGGAGTTTACCCAGCAACTGGCGCTGCGGTGGGGTGCAAAGGGCCGCCACGTTGTCGAAATGGGCCAATGTAATGGAGTCCAACTCGGCCGATTTCTGGTAGAACGCCAGCCGCTGGGTACGTCGTTGTTCGGCGCTGAACGTGGCGTCGACCAGCCGGAAGTAGGCCTTACGGTCGTTGCGTAGCTGCCGGAACCGGGGGCGGATTTCGCCGAAGTAGCGTTTTTGCAGGCTATCCAGTTGCTGCCGCTGACCGGCATCGAATTTCAGCGTATCGGCCAGAAACGTGGGGTTAGTGAGCCGGTTTCGCCCAAACGCAGCCCGACCCGGTTTGAGCCACAGCCAGCTTAAGAGGCCGATGTTGAGGGCGGCCAACGCAATGACCAGCCCAATGAGCAGACGGAGACGGCGGGGGTTATTCATAAGCGAGGGTGAAATCGTCGATGGGGTCATCGACGGGGTCATTGACGAGGTAATTATCCTGTAAGGTGGTGATGGCGGGAGCCGCGTCGTTAGTAGGCGCATCGGAGCCCGTCAGGCCCACGACAGCGCCCAGATTCAGCAGCACCAGCAGCCCAAGGGCGGCATAAGCGTAGGCAGGCCGGCGTAGCCACCAGGGCAGCCAGGTCGCCGCCTCGACCGACTGGTTGAGGCGGGCTTGCAGACGGGTGTAAAAAAACGGACGGAGCTCGGGTTGCGGGCGTTTTCCCCACCGCCGGAATTCGTTTTCCCACCGGTCCGATTCGTTGGGTACGTTGCTTGAGTCGTTCATAGGTGTACTGGGCTTACTTTTTTGCGTAACGATTGGCGAGCGCGAAACAGCAGCGATTCGACTGCTGCTACTGAGGTTTCCAGAATGGAGGCTACCTCGGCGTACGAAAGTTCTTCCTGATAATGCAGCGTAAAAGCGATCCGCTGGGTTTCGGGCAGCGTCGCTACGGCCCGGTGGATAAGCTGGGTACGTTCATCGCGTTCCAGCGTGGTCTGAGGCGTCTGATGATCGGGTGGGTCATGGCGGAGCGTGTCGGTGTCATCGAAGAGGGTCGTCAGAAAAGCGAAGCGTTTTTTACGTTTTCGGTCGCGTTCTTTTTTCAGCGCCCGCGACGTCGTAATCCGGTATAGCCACGTGGCCAGACTGGCGTCGCCGCGAAAGGCCCCGACGGTTTTGAATACCTCCTCAAACACCTCCTGTGCCACATCTTCGGCGTCTTCGGCCGAGTCGACAATAGCCAAGGCGGTTCGGAACACGCGCTGCTGATACGTCTCGACCAGCCAGCGAAACGTGGGTTCGTGGCCTTGCCGGAGGCGTTCCAGGTACGTTATGTCATCAGCGGGTATGTCCATACCGGGTAGCTCCCGTGTGGGTTAGTTAATGAGTTAGGTCCCTATTGGCGGGCAAACTTGCGGTGTCCGCTTCTTTTTTTTCGGCCAGTGCAAACTGGTGCTTTAACAACCGCAAAACGCGCAGGCTGCTCGGGGAGGGGCAATAAAAAACCACTTACGGGTTGATTCGTAAGTGGTTTGTGGGTACGTGTACAACTGCACGACACGGCTGGAGCACTGGGCTTATTTATCCGTTCGGAAGGGCGAGGCGGGCAGGCCTTCTTTGTTGTACAGGTTGGCATGAACGGGGTTGTCGGCCCAGGCATAGCGCACGTATTGCGGCGACGGCACTTCATCGCTGCTCACCACGACGGTGTTGCCGACGATGCTTGCTTTGGCCCAGACGAATTTCTTGTCGGCGCCTGCAATGGCGAAATCGCCCAGTTCCTCGCCGTCGTTGGCCATTAACCCGCCCCCAACGTTCGTAAAGCTGACCACGACTTTGTTGCCCTCGACCGTCGCTGACTGGTACAACGGCCCCGAATACACCAGATTCTCGTTGTAGGCCAGTTTCTGAGCCGCCAGCGCCAGCCGTTCGCCCACGCTTTTTTTATTGTCGGGGTGGATGTCGTTCCATTCGCCCAGGTCAATGGCGACGGCCATGGCCGTGTTAGGCGTGGATAAGGCGTTGAGCTGGGCTTCCCGCAACAGCGCCCAGCCACTTTCGGAAGGCTGATAGTTGTAGTCCATGAAGCCCGGCAGTTGCACGTATAGAAACGGCAATGGTCCCTGGTTCCAGCGGTTGCGCCAGTCGTTGATCAGCGCGGTTTGCAGCGTTTGATACTCCTGTGGCCGCCCCGCGTTGCTTTCGCCCTGATACCAGCAGAACCCTTTGATGGCATACTGGATTTCGGGGGCGACCATGGCGTTGTAGAGCGCCGTTGGCTGGTTTTGGGCGTTAATGCCCCCGCCAAAACCACCACCCGCGAAGGGCCGATAGGCGGTGCCTACTTTATACTGCCAGGTGCCTTTGAGGTCAACGGTATCGGCACCGGCGAAGATGCAGTAGGGTTTATCGGGCACGAAACCGCCTTTTCCCGCTGTGTTGGTCACCCGCACGACGAACGTGTTCTTGCCCGCTTTCAGCAAGTCGGCAGGTACGTTGTAGCGGCGCTGGGGGTACATGTAGGTGGTTCGGCCCACCGGCTTGCCGTTGATGTAGAGTTCATCGGCATCGACGATCCGGCCCAGAAAGACTTTGGCGGCTTTGCCCGTCATACTGGCCGGTAAGTCGATCTCGCGCCGGTACCAGACTACGCCATTGAGGTCTTTGATACCCTGATCTTCCCAATAGCCCGGCATGTTGATCGGGCGCCAGCCTTTCTGGGTGTAGCTGGTTTCATACCATTTGGCGGGCCCGTTCATACCCAGATCGACGGGTGGCGCGGGCCGGGTGGCGGGGGCGCGGCGGGTCAGGCTGTTGATGTATGTGGTGTCCTTATTTTTTTCGATGGTTGCTTTCTGCGTCGGCAGTTCGCTGAAGCCGGCTTCGCTGATCCAAGCTTCGATGGGGGTGCCGCCCACGCTGGCGTTGATGATGCCGATGGGGACTTTGTAGTACTGGTGCAGCTTTTTGGCCATGAAATACGCCACAGCCGAAAAGGGCCGTACGTCGTCGCCCACGGCTTTTTTCCATTGTCCGTTGGGTACGTCGGTTTGGGGGCCTTGCAGGTTGGTGAGCGTAGGCACCCAGAACTGCCGTATCTGCGGGTAGTTGGCCTGTGCGATTTCGCTGGCGTAGGTTACGTCGTGGATATTAAGCTGGTGCACCATGTTGCTTTGCCCACTGCAAAACCACACATCACCCAGTAGGATATCCTTGACCGTTAGTTGCGTATTGCCGATAACATCCATCGTGAACGGCCCACCCGCTGGCATCGCTGGCAGGGTCACCCGCCATGTGCCGCCCGCATCCGTGGTGGCTTTGTAGCTTTTCCGGTTGAAGCGCACGCTGATTTTCTCCCCGGCTTTGGCCCATCCCCAGATGGTCAGGGGCTTGTCGCGTTGCAGGACCATGCCATCGCTGATCAGGCTGGGTAACCGAAGCTGCGCCTGCGCACCGACACTGAGCAGAAAAAAGAACCAAACGAATCCGATCGTTTTCATCATTGAGGTTGTCGTAGGCGGTTCGCCTGTCTAAAAAACGGGCGTCACAAAAACACCGCTGACACGTGGACAGCGGTGTTTTTGTGACGTTGGTAAAAGGCTATTTCTTTAGCGCAATTACTTTGTCGAAAGCGGGTTTTGGCTGGTTTTTTCGGTCGAAGAGGAGCGGGTAGTTGGTCCGGCCCCGGATGGGCCAGCCATTCAGCCAGCTATCGCCATCGTTGACGCCCCAGAACGTGACGCGGGTGACCTTGTCTTTGTGCTTGAGGAACAGCTTGAACAGATTCTCGTAATCAGAAGCCAGTTGTTGTTGCACACTGTCGGGCAAGGCATCGGGGTAGGGGTTCGACTGGGCGTTGGCCGTCATGCGCTGCCCTACGTCGGCACCCTGAAAATTGCGGGGCAACACCTCAATGTCCAGCTCGGTAAACATCACTTTCACGCCTAACGCGGCGTATTGCAGGATGCTTTCTTCGATGTCTTTGAACGGTACTTTGCCCACGTGCCAGTGCCCCTGAATACCCACACCGTCGATACGAACGCCAGCGGCTTTGATCTTTTTCACAAGCTCAATACAGCCCGCCCGCTTTTTGGGTTGTTCGTTGTTGTAGTCGTTGTAGTACAGTTCCGTTTTAGGCGAAGCCTGCTGCGCCAGCCGGAACGCTTCCGTCACGAAATCATCGCCCAGGTATTGCAGGAACACGGACTTCCGCATGGTCCCGTCTTCGTTCAGCGCTTCATTGACCACATCCCACGAGTAAACCTTACCGCTGTAATGACCCGCCACCGTTTTGATGTGATCGGTAAAGAACGTCCGGATCGAATCGGCACTTTTAATACCCCGAATGAACGACGGCAGTTGACTATGCCAGATCAAGGTATGGCCGTTGATCTTGATGTTGTGCTTCTTGCCGAATTCAATCAGTTTGTCGCCCATCGTAAAATCGTAGGTGTCCCACTTCGGATGCAGCAGCGCCGATTTCATGATGTTTTCGGGCGTGGCCATGTTGAACTGGCTTGCAATGAAGGCCGTCGTGGCCGGGTCGCGTTCCTCGATCTGCGCGTTGTTGAGGCAGGTGCCGATGCCGAAATCCTTTTTGTACGCGTCTTTTAAGGATGGAATGGATTGAGAAAATCCAGCCACCGTCCCCATCATGAACATGGCCGTACTTACAGCCACGTAGTTTCTTTTTAAAATCATTGAGATATACTTTTTTGATGGACTACTTAACTTATAACGACGAAGCCTCAAACAAGTCGTGACGCCAAATTGGGCTACGGGCGCCTGCTAAAAAAAAGTATGTAAAAACAGAATTGTGTCATTCAATCGAAAAAATAAAGGTTCGATTGAATGACACAATTTTTTATTGCTTGGCGAGTTTCATTTCGCCGCGCTCACTTTTTACAACTAGTTCTTTGTCAGAGACTAATTCGCCAGTATACGTCATTTTTCGGTCGTTAAATGAGATGGTGTACGAAATCTTTTTGCCATCAACAGTGCCTTCCTGTAGTGGAGACTCTCCGAATTGAGTCTTCCAGGTTCCGGTTAATTTGTTTCCCTCTACCTTGAAAGTATAGTTTACCTCAAAGGTACCGTTTGGGGTTTCGCGGCTGCCTTTCCAGCTGCCGTCAATTGGGTTCTGTGCGAATGCCACAATAGTGACAAGCGATAAGAATAAAGAAAAAAACAACGTTTTCATGGTAAAAAACTGGGGTTTTGGTTAACTAATTAGTTGAAAAGCACTTGTGAAAATTGAAACAGATCGTGCCGCCAGACGGGCCAGGTGTGGCCACCGGCGTATTCGCTGTAGCTGTATTTGACGCCCAGCTCATCGAACTTCTTCATCATGAGCTGGCAATTCTGGTAGGCGATGTCTTCTTTGCCACCCATCGAAATCCACAGGTGCTGAAGGTTGCTGTTGATGGTGCTGGCGTTGTCTTTCATGAAGGCATACTGCGGATCGGTCAGCTTGGGGTTGTTGGCAAACCAGCCCGAACTGAACACGCCCAGATTCGAGAACAGGTTGGTGTTCTTGATGCCCGCATACAACGTCTGTAATCCACCCATCGACAAGCCCGCGAGTGCCCGGTTCTTGGCGTCGGTCTCGACCCGGAAGTTGCTTTCCACGAAGGGAATAGCGGCCAGCTTTAATTCGTTTTCAAACGCCTTCAGCACGTTCTCGTTGAAACCGGCCAGGCCACCCGCGCTCACGTTGCCGTCGAGCATGGCGATGATCATCGGTTTGGCTTTGCCTTCAGCGATCAGGTTGTCGAGGATCATATCCGTTTTGCCCTGTGTCGCCCAACCGCGCTGATCTTCGCCACCGCCGTGGAGCAGGTACAGCACCGGATATTTGTTGGTCGATTTGTCATAGCCTGGTGGCGTGTAGACGTACATTTCGCGCCAACTGTTGGCGGCTTTGGAGAGGTACCGCTTGATACGGATGTCGCCGTGGGGTACGTCTTTCATGGCATAAAAGGCCCCGTCTTTGTCGGGTATCTCGATACCACTCGCCTGCCGACCCATACCGTAAAACGTTTCGCTGGCCGGGTCGACCACGGCAACTCCGTCGATCAGAACGGAATAGTAATGAAAGCCCCGGCTGATCGAATCGGTGGTGGCAGTCCAGAACCCGGCGGTGTCTTTCACCATGTCGTACTTCTTACCCAGATCGACCTGCACCTTTTGGGCATCGGGTGCTTTCACGCGGAACACAACGCGGTTGTCGGGCAGAATTTGCGGGTATTTGGCGTTACGAATGTTGGTCGCAGCGGGTGTGCCCAACACGCTGTATTTGGTCAGCGATGAGTTGTCTACCGGCTTGAACAGGAACTGGGAGAACATGTACAGGCCGTTTTTCCAGACTTTGAAATCGTGCCCGCCTGCTTCGACATAGTAGATGTGCGGTACGCTGTTCTGGTACAGGTAGTCGTGGGTACGTTTGCTGAACGTGATCAGCCCATCGGCGTCTCCGCACGAAATCCAGAGGAGCTTGAGTTTCTGTTTGGCGTCGACAGGATTCGGCACGAGCTCCTGCGGGGTTTTTGTGTTGGGGGCCGACGAAAAGCCACCCACCCAGGCAAACTTGTCCAGGTTACCCAGCCCGAAATTCAGCGACTGCCCGCCCCCCATCGAGAGGCCCGCAATGGCGCGGTGTTCGCGGTCGGTCAGGGTCGGGTACTTCTTCTCGACAAACGGAATGAGGTCGGTCAGCAGGTCTTTCTCGAACGTGGCGAAGGCTTCGACCTTGTCTTTATCGAAGACGTTTCCAACGGCCCGGTCGTCTTTCATGGCGCGGCCGTTGGGCATCACCACGATCATGGGCTGGAGCTTGTTCTCGGCGTAGAGATTGTCCAGAATGACCTGTGGATTACCACCTTTCAGCCATTCTTTTTCATCGCCCCCAATGCCGTGCAGCAGGTACAGCACGGGGTATTTCGTCTTTTTGGAATAGCCCGGTGGCGTGTACACCAGCGCCTTACGGGTGGTGCCTACGGTTTTCGACGGGTAACTGATCGAATCCAGTTTACCCGTGGCGATGCCCGAACGTACCTGATCGAAGCCTTTCGGCATTTCCTTGTCGGCGGGTTGGGCGTGACTGGTACCACCGAGCACGCAGATTGCTGTCGCTAGTAAGAGGAGTCGTTTCATTGATAGCATATTAAGTGATTGCAATTGGTTTTTTTGTCATCCCGACGACAGGAGGGATCTTCGGGTAAGGCTAAAAACCTCCGGCTACCGAAGATCCCTCGTGCCTCGGGATGACAAAGACCCAGGATGACAAAAGGCAGAAGGATGACAAAAAAGGCTTACTTCTTAAAAATTAAGCTGGCATACTGCCGTAGCGACCGGCGCCAGGTTTGCCACTCGTGCAACGTACCCGGCGACTCGTAATACACGTGTTTGATACCCGCTTTGTCGAGCGCCTCATGGAAGCCTTTGACGCCCGCGTACATGCGCTCCGGCTCCTTCGTGCCGATGCTCACATACACCAGCTTCATCTTCTTGTTGAAGGCATCGGCATCGGCCCAGGCACCGTCATACAACTGTTTGATATCAGCTCCCGGCTGCAAACGCCCCGCTCCGCTGAAACCGCCGATGTAGGCAAACTTGTCGAGGTTGGTCATGGTAGTCTGGAACGTCTGGAAACCGCCCATCGACAGGCCTGCCATGGCCCGGTTCTCACGGTCGGTCAGCGTGCGGAACGACTTGTCAATCATCGGGATCACCTCTTTTACCAGTAGCTCAGGAAAGACATTGGCGTTCATACCACCAGGTCCGGTTGTGCTAACGGGGCGCGTTGGATCGGTGGCGTAACCGCGCTCCATCACCACGATCATCGGTGTGGCTTTTCCTTCGGCGATCAGGTTGTCGAGAATCATGTCCATCTTACCCTGCGTTGGCCAGCCGGTTTCGTCTTCGCCTGAGCCGTGTTGCAGGTACAGCACGGGGTAGCGCTTCTTCGGATTTTCGTCGTACCCGGCAGGCGTGTACACATTGGCCCGGCGCCAGGCCTTGGTCATGTCGGAGTAGTAATTGACCGAACGTACCTGACCATGCGGCACATTTTTGGGCTGGTAATAGGCCATGTCCTTATCGGGAATATCGATGCCGCTGGCCATGCGCCCCATGCCGTAAAACGTCTGGCTCGCCGGATCGCAGATGGCGATCCCGTCGGCGATGAGCGAGTAGTAGTGAAAGCCTTCGCCGACGGGTTCCGTCGTTACGGTCCAGAAGCCGCTGGTGTCTTTCACCATGTCGTACTTCTTCATCAGGTCAATTTGCAGTTTGCGGGCGTCGGGCGCTTTCACGCGGAACACCACCCGATTATCGGGCAGTATTTGCGGGTACTTCTGCCCCGGGATATTGGTCGAGGCCGGTACGCCAGCCGTTTGGGCCTGTACCGTCAGGGTCATAACCCCGATGAGTAGTGTAAGTAACGTTTTCATTGTAAAGGGTTTAGGAAGATTAATTGTCGTTGAGTGGTCATTGTGCTTCGCGGTCATTAAATGGTCATTCGTAGTCAGGCGCTCAGCTGATTCCGCGCTACAATGAATGACCACCTGATGACGCCGGAGGCTAATGACAGCGAAGCATTATGACTATTTCCCCCGTGGCGTGATCATCTGGTACTTACCGCTCAAATGCATGAGGCTGAACACGTAGAGCAGCCCATCATAATACGGGTCGAAATAGCCATCCTCGAATGGCTCCAGTTTGGCATTCCAGAGGGCATCCACAAAATCGCGGCTGTTCTTTTCTTTGTTGATCAGCGACAGCGTAGCGGCCGTGGACACCAGCCCAAGCGAGTGCCGGAGCTTTTTCACCGGTCCGGCCTGAAGAATTGTCTCGGGTCTCGACCCATCCAGGTTAAACTGGTCTTCGTAGGAGTCCATGCCCTTCGAGCGCAGAAAGTTCTGGAAGCGTTTGGCATAATCTTCCTGCCAGGCTTTGTCTTTGCCCGACCAGGTGTAATCCATCGCAATGTTCATGGGCACCCGCCACGAATCGTACCGGAAGGCCGAAACTGACCAACGGGTGTCGTGCGGTTTGCCACTAAACTCCGTGTAGTCGGCGTTCAGACCCGTTACGGGGTGGCAGGCACGGTGCAGAAATACCCGCGACGTGTCAGCACATTCCTTATAAAAGGCTTCATGGCCGTCTTTGGCGTACAGTACCCAGGCGTCGTAAAACGCGGGCAGGTGGTACGACGGGTCGGTCCATTTGTAGTTGCTGCCTTCGGGCACGAACGAAATCTGCTTGGCGTCGGTGTTGATCAAGTTGTAGATGTTGCCGGTGCCGTCTTTCTTCCACATCGCATCCAAAATCCGCCGGGCTTCGCCGTAGTAGTTGATGCCCGTGTTATTGCCCCATTTGTTGGCCGCAAACAGCAGACTGGTGATGTAGTACAACTCGCCGTCAGACGCTGACCCTTCCGAGTTTTTCTTCATCGTCTGCGGGTTGATGCTCCACGCAAAATAGGCTTCGCGTGGGCCGCTCTGGTGTTGCAGGTACTTCTTCGACCACCGCCAGATTCGGTCGAACACGTCTTTTTTGTCCAGCTGAACGGCCACCATCATGCCATACGATAGCCCTTCGGTTCGCGCATCTTTGTTCTTCACGTCCGACACATACGCCATCGTATCACCGACTTCAAAGTAAACCTTGTTTGGGCCTTCGAAGACGTCGTAATACGCCTTCGCCAGTTTCGCGTCGATGTCCGCCTGTTTGTAGCCCGCTTCCCGAAACAGGTTTCGGTAGTTCGGCTTGCCTGTGTTTTTGCTTTGCCCCAGGACGACACCCTGGCCGCTGCATAACACCGCCAAGATCAGCCAAAAACTGACCTTGTAAATCCCGTTCATTCGTATTGGTTGAAACACAGAGGAGGTTGAGTAGTATGCTGACTATAAGTTTATTCTGGATTTTTGTCATCCCGAAGAATGAGGGATCTTCGGGTGAGGCTGAAAACCTCCGACGACCGAAGATCCCTCATTCTTCGGGATGACAAAAAATGCCCGTTACTTAAACAGCAACGGAGCCATCTCGTGCAGGCTCCGGCGCCAGGTCAGGAATTCGTGGGCTGTCTTGTCCGACACGTACGAAACCGCATTGTAACCAGCCGCTTTCAGGTCGGTGGCGGATTTGTTCACGCCATCGGGTCGCTCTTTACTGCCGCAGCTGATGAACACGAGCTTCGGTTTTGCCTTGTCCTTGAGATCTTCGGGCGCGTAGACGCCACCGCTCAGCAGGCCGTAGTAGCCAAATACCTCCGGCTTGTTCAGCGTAATCGCTTTGGTTTCCATACCGCCCATCGACAAGCCCGCCATCGCCCGGTTATCCCGGTTGGCCATCGTGCGGAAATTAGCATCGACGTAAGGAATCAGTTCGTCGACGAGCACCGTCTGGAAGCCATCAATCTTGAAATCGCGGATTTTGCCCCACTTCACTTCGTTGGTCATGCCGTAGGTCATCACGATGATGAACGGTTTGGTTTTACCTTCAGCGATCAGGTTGTCCATGATCAGGTTGGCGTGTCCCTGATTGCTCCAGGCCGTTTCGTCTTCGCCCCAGCCATGTTGAAGGTACAGCACCGGATACTTCTTCGACTTCTCTTTCTCATAGCCCGGTGGGGTGTACACAAACGCCCGGCGGGGGGTACCGGTGCTTTTCGAGGGGAACAGAATCTGCTGGACATTGCCGTGGGGTACGTCTTTCAGCGCGTAAAAATCCTGATCGTGGGCTGTGATCTCGATACCACTTTCCCAACGCACGGAGCCGTAGTAGTTCTTGGCACCGGGATCGTTGAATTTTCCGCCGTCGATGGTCACGTTGTAGTAGTGAAAGCCTTCATCCATTGGTCCTTCCGTGGTGCCCGTCCAGTAGCCGTCGGCTCCCTTTTTCAGGATGGTGCCACCCCGCCCGCCGAGGCCCAGGCTTACCTTGACGCTGTCGGCTTTGGGCGCAAAGATGCGGAACCGGGCGTAGCCCTGCGAGTTCACCTGCGGGTATTCCTGCCCTGGCTGATTCAACGAGGAGGGTTTGAAATCCTCCGCTACAGCCGTGGGGCTGCTCTGCGAAAAACTGCTGATGCTGATCGTCGTGGCTACCACGAATGCAGCTATTGATTTGATAGTCATTTGGTTATTGGTTTGGGAAAATGAATTAGAACTTATGTGCAGTCACTTTAGAGTCGGTGTTTTTTGTCATTCCGAGGAACGAGGCATCTGCTGAAGCCGGAGGTATTCGTAACCTCACCCGAGGATCCCTCGTGCCTCGGGATGACAAGTTTTCGGAATGACAAAAAGGGGATGACAACAGCTAATCATCACCGAAACAGCTGTGGTAACGTATTCGCCAAATACAGTTTGCAGTTCATCCAGGTATGGCCACCCGGCACGATGAGGGGTTTGACGTTGATCTTCTTCTCGGTGAACATGGCGATGTTCTGCTTCACCGGTTCATACAGAAAGTCGTCCGTGCCGACGCTGATGGTGAACAGTTTCAACTGGCTGTTGAGCTTATTGGCGTCCGGTGTCCAGTTCGTAAAGTTTGCCTTAAACTCGTCGGTGGCCGTGTAAGGGGCGTATGAGCAGACGTAGGCGAAGGTGGAGGGATTGGTGAGGCCGATGTTGAGCGTCTGTCCGCCACCCACCGAAAAGCCTGCCACCGCCCGGCCGTTGCTTTCCTCGATAACGGGGTAATTGGCTTCCACAAACGGCACGATGTCGTTCACCATGTCTTTGGTAAAATCCGGCATTGGGGCCGGGCGCACGTTGCCGTAGGGCATCACGATCAGCATGGGCTTGGCTTTTCCCTGCGCGATCAGGTTATCGGCAATCAGGTTGGCGCGGCCCACTTTGGTCCAGGTTTCTTCGGTATCGGAGCCGCCGTGAATTAGGTACAGCACCGGGTATTTGGTCTTGCCGTTGGGGTTGAAGCCGGGCGGGGTGTAGACCAGCAGCTGACGAGTGGTGCCCAACGTACCTGACTTGTAATAGCGGTAGCTGATTTTGCCGTGGGGTACGTTCTGGAGCGAATGCACCAGCGGCTGATCGCCGGGTACGTCGACAATGCTGCGTTTGAAGCGCTCGTTGGCGAAAATGTACGTGTTGCTGGGATCGGCAATCTGGACACTGTCGACCGTGAAGCTATACGGATAAATATCGGGCTTCACCGGCGGTACCGTTACGCTCCAGATGCCCGACGTGTCTTTGGTCATGGCGACCGGTGCCGATAGAAACTCGCCGGAAACCATCACTTTTTTTGCATTCCGGGAAAAGAACCGGAACGTGATGCTATGGTCTTTGTGCACATCGGGCGAACTGATGGCGGGTGGGCGTTGCTGGGCTACGGCCGAAAGCCCTGAGACAACCAGCAGAATAGATAAAATGCGGTTCATGGTTGGTAGGGTTTAGGGTTGAAACAGCAGTGGTGTGGTGGCGGCAACGTACGTTTTTACATTCATCCACGTATGCCCGCCGTCGGTGATCAGGCTTTTGTAGTTCACCTTTTTCGCCTTCAGGTAGTCCATAAATTCGACTGTACCCTTATACAGGAAATCGTCGCTGCCGACACTCACCCACAGCAGCTTGAGTTGCTTATTGGTCTGCTCAGGTTTGTTCACGATAGGGCTGAAATTACCGTCCATCTCTTGGGGCGACAGGTACGAACTGTAGGCGCACACGTACGCAAACTTGTCCATGTTGCTGAAGGCCGCCCGGAGTGTTTGGCCGCCCCCGCGCGAGAAGCCGCCAATAGCCCGATTCTCGCGGTTGGCGATGGCCCGGTAGTTCTTCTCGATGTACGGAATGACATTACTCACCAGATCGGTCGTGAAATCGTTGGCCCGTTTTACCGCATCGGCTCCATCGCGAACGGTTGGGTCGGCGGGTTTGGAGCCGCCTTTTTGCTCGGCTACCCGAGCCGCGATGTTGCCGTAGGGCATCACGATGATCATCGGTTTCACTTTGCCTTCGGCCAGCAGATTATCCAGAATCAGGTTGGTTTTGCCGACTTTAAAAAAGGTTTCTTCCGTATCCGTCGTCCCGCTGATGAGGTAGTAGACCGGATACTTCTTCGACGGCGACTGATCGTAACCCGGTGGCGTATACACGACGACCGAGCCGGTTGTCCCTTCCATCGAGGGATAATACTCGTAGTTGATCGACCCGTGGGGTACGTCGCGCATGGCGTGGATCAGGGGCTGATCGCCGGGTACGTCGACGAGGCTGGCCTTGAATCGCTCATTGGGAAAGAACGCGACGTTGGCGGGGTCCATCACGGATACGCCATCCACCCGAAAGTTGTAGGGGTAAATGTCCGGTTTGACGGGGCCGACCGTTACGCTCCAGATACCCTGGGCATCTTTGGTCATGGCAACGGGTGCTTTCTCAAACTGCGCGCTCAGTTCCACCGCTTTAGCCTGCGGAGCCTGGTAGCGGAAGGTAACGGTCTTGTCGGCGTTTACCTGCGGCGACACCACCAGCGGGCCACGGGGCGGTTGGGCCAGTGCCCCGGCGTACAGGCTAATCAGGGCTACCAGCAGCCCTAATTGGCGGAGTAATCGGTTGTTCATAAGGAGCTAAGGTTTAGGATTTGTTTTTCATTAGGAGCTTCTGTCATCCCTCGTGCCTCGGGATGACAAAAAACTCACTGCGTAATCACATCCACGTCCGCGTAGCCCGACGCTGAGCCCTCCTGCGTGTTTTTCAGGGCGCGGAGTTTGATGTATCGGGCTTTGATTGGGTCAAACGATTTGGTTTGCCAGACCGGACTGTTTTTAATGTTCGAAAACTCGCCTTCACTAACTCGCTTCCAGGTCGCGTTATCGGTGGATACGTCAAACTGATAGTGGGTGATGATGCTGGCTTCTTCCCACCAGTTCTGGGCGGGCAGATACCGGAAACCGACCAAACGTTCTTCCTTACCTAGGTCAATGACCAAGTCCGCAGGCATCGCCTGACTCTTAGGCTGCTGCCACGACGTGCCGGGGTTGCCATCCAAAGCCTGATACGCCGATTTGGCATCGGTATTCAGCACTTTCCAGGCCGAGCGGGCGATGTCGAATTTTTCGTCGCTGGGTACGCTGCTCTGTTTTGTGAACCGGTTGTAGGCGATGGCCTTGACGTCCACTTTGCCGGTGCCGGTTTTGACGGGCGCCGTGTATTTACTGGATGAGGCCGTTGGCGTGCTGCCGTCGAGGGTGTAGTATACGTCCGATTCGGTGTCCCCCGGCTTTATGGCGATCTCGCCCGTCTGATTGCGGGTGATGACGGGGGGCGACAGGATCAGGGGGGCATTATATACGGCCAGATTCGAGATCAACGGGCTGCCTTTGGCGTCCAGAATGGTGAGGCGCAGTTGCGTAGCTTCAACGGTCGGAAAGCGGAGGATGCGTTTATAGCCAATGGTCGTTTGTTTGTCAATCTCTTTCCAGCTGCCATCAACCATAGCCTCGAGTTTGAATGATTTGACCCGTTGCCCCAGTCGGATGGGCTCCTGCACCAGAAACCGATTAAACGCCGTGGGTTTGTTGAAATTCAACGTCAGCGACGCCTTACGGGCGTTATCATCCGTGGCCCAATAGCTGTCCAGGTCGGCATCAATGGCTTTGCTGGCGTCGTAAGTTGCGCTTTTCCCGCGAACCTCGGAGGCCGTTGCTTTCGCGGTTTTCGCCAGATTCACCGCAAAGGCTTCTTTCCGGGCTTTGGCGAAGGCCTGCACGGCTTTTTCGTCCAACTCGTGAATCAGACCGTTGGGCATGATCGGAAAGTTGAGCAGTAGCGTTCCGTTTCGGCCGATGGAATTGTAATAGGTGTCCATTAACTGGGGCAGCGTTTTTACCTTCCGATCTTCGCGTTCGTGGTAAAACCATTCGGGGCGGATAGAGGTGTTGACTTCGCCTGGTACCCAGGCATTCCCGTTTTCGACACCATGCCGTAACATCTCTTCTGGTACGTCGCCGGTGGCATTCAACAGGCTCCAGTTAGTTTCGCCGACGTATCCAGCTTCGGTGCCTACCCAGCGCAGGTCGGCCCGGTCGCCCCCGTCATTCCAGATCACGATGTTGGGCTGAAGCTTCCGCACCAGTTTGTAGGTGTTCGGCCAGTCGTAGTACGTTTTCGCGTCGATCTTGCGCGTCTCGTTGGCCCCGCCATAGTAGCCCGACCCGCCGTTGGCGCCGTCGTACCAGACTTCGAAAATGTCGCCGTAGTTGGTCAGCAGTTCGGTTAGCTGGTTGCGGAAGTAGGTGATGTAGTCGGGCTTGCCATAGTCGGCGTGGTTCCGGTCCCAGGGCGACAGGTACACGCCGAACTTCAGGCCGTATTCTTTGCAGGCATCGGCCAGCTCGCGCACCACATCGCCTTTCCCATTCTTCCAGGGTGCTTTTTCAACTGAATAATCCGTGTATTTCGACGGCCACAGGCAGAAGCCGCTGTGGTGTTTGGCGGTAAAAATGATGCCTGTCATCCCGGCCTCTTTGCAGATCCGGGCCCATTGCCGACAATCGAGCTTGGTCGGGTTAAACAGCTTCGGGTCTTCGTTGCCGAGACCCCAGGCCATGTCGGTGTAGGTGTTGATCGAAAAATGGATGAAGGCATAGTACTCCATTTTCTGCCAGCGCAGCTGATTGGCGCTGGGCAGCGGGCCAACGGGCTTGGGTGCGGTTGGCTGAGCCAATCCGGCAAGACCCGTCAGCAAACAAAGCATCAGCAGCGTGAAAAAAGACTTAAGCATAGGAAGCAATAGCAAAGAATTACCAGGTCAATTGAACGAAGGATACACCCTGCCGGGGCAGGTCGAAGGTTAGCGTCGTCGTACCGTTAGCGATCGCTTTTGAGGTTGGGGGCGTCAGCTCCTGTAGCTGTCCGGCTTTTTCGAGCGCCTTATACTGATCGGCCGACACCTGCTGCGGACCACCCAGCGACTTCCAGGCCTCAAACGAATTGCTGTGCTGGTCATCGACCCGGTAATGGCGAACCTGCACCTTGTTTTTGCCCAGGCCGCTCACGGTCAGTTCGACCGGGGCCGCCGCGCCAGGTACGTTGTCGTCGTGGTAATTCCAGACCATCACACAGACCGAGTTCGGGCTTTTGCTGGCGATCGCGTTCACGTCGTTACCGGTCCTGACGCCGTTGGCAATGATGTCGGTCGCCTTCAGTCCGTTACCGGTTTGGACCGAAAGCCGTTGACCGTTCATCTTGCCGAACATCCGGAATACGTTCAGCACGGGTTTATCGACGCCGTGCGTGGCCAGGTCGCGGAAACCGGCGAACCACGGCTGATCCTCAAACTCGAACGACCAACTCACGGCCCCGCGTAGGTTTACCTTGTACTGATCCATCAGCTCGTAGATGCGGGCGAATGACGACGCCGTGTAACTTGAATACATCGTCCCGTTGCGGTAGCCGTATTTGGGGTCACGCGTGGCCGAGCAGGCGGCACAACCTTCAGGATCGCATTCGCCGATGATGATGGGTATGTTTTTGAGTTCGGAAAACGAATTGACCGCTTCAAACGCACGCTGTACATCCTTCAGTTGCACGCCCATGTTCATACGAATGTGGCCATCGACAATCTCGGGATTTCCTTTGGCGTGAAAGCCGATGTATTGCAGCGGTGTCCCGACTTTGCCCGTTGCGTAGTTCTGGCCCCGCAGGCAATGCTCAATGAACCGGGTTAGGTACGAGTACGCTTTGTCGCTGCGTGGGCTAGTGGTGTGCGGCCCGCCGATGGTGCATTCGGGGCAGGCGCGTTTCAGGCCGTCGGCGGCATAGTCGTAGGTTTTACAGTATTCGTCGAACGTACCTGACCAGTAGCCAATGTCCGGCTCGTTCCAGACTTCCCAAAGCCACGAGGTCACTTCCTTTTTTCCGTAGCGGTCAATGGAGTGCTTCGCCCATTGGTACACCAGTTCACGCCATTTGTCGTAGTCTTTCGGTGGGTACGTCCAGCCCGTCCAGATGGTACCGTTCTTGCTCCAGGTATGGGCGTACGGTTCGGGTTTCGACGATAGGTCTTTGGGCATAAACCCGATTTCCATCAGCGGCTTCATACCCCGTTTGATGTACGTATCCACAATGCTGTCGACCGTCACCCAGTTGTAAACGGGCTTGCCGTTGGCGTCTTCTTTGTAGGCATCGGTGAATCCCCATTTCAGATCAGGGCCGGGACTTTCACCTTTGGATGTCAGCAGATTGTGCGCCCGAACATAGACCGGCACGGGACTCAACTGCTGTAGTTCACTCAGCAGTTTCTGGCCGTCGTTCCGGGTGGTGTAATTGGGTTCGTCATAGCCGAAAAAGGCCCAGAACGGCTTCATCTCGCCCACGGGTTTGCCCGCATCCACCCGAATGGACACCGGCGTCTGTTGCGCAGGAGCAACCCGACAACACAGCAGCAAAAAAGAAAGGAGGATGATACGGTTCATGGGTAAGTGATCAAGGAATGAGCGTTTTTATTCAGTCCTATAAAGATAAAATCAATTGGCAGTCAGCCAGTTGTTGGCCTTCATCCAGGCAAATAGCGGCTCCATCCAGCCGGGGTGTCGGAAAATAAAACCGTGGTCGCCTTTGGGGTACACGTGCATTTCGACGGGCACTTTCTGGCGGCGCAGCGTTTCAAAGTAAGCGATGCTGTTATCGACATCGACCAGCTTATCGTCGGCCGCGTGGGTCAGGTACGTCGGGGGCGTGTTGGCACGTACCTGAAGTTCGTTCGAAAAGAGGTCGATGTCGGCCCGCGACGGGTTTTTACCCAACAGGGCGTCGTGCGAACCGCCGTGCGTCAGACTGTCGCGCATGCTAATCACGGGATAAACCAGGATCTGGAAATCGGGACGAAGGCTGGTGTTGCTGGCATTGTCGACATACGCTTTCTCGAAATGCGTGGCGGCTGTCGAGGCCAGATGCCCCCCCGCCGAAAAGCCCATGATGCCTATTTTGCCGGGGTCGAGGCCCCATTTGGCCGCATTCTCTCGAACCAGTTTGATGGCCTGTTGCGCATCCTGCAACGGACCGATTTTCTTATCGGCCATGATGGCGTCGCTGGGCAGGCGGTACTTCAGCACGAAGGCGGCAATGCCTTTTTCGGCCAGTGCTTTCGCCGTGCCGACGCCCTCGCCATTATACACCACCACGCTATAACCGCCACCGGGAATGATAATCACTGCCGCCCCCGATGCCTTGTCAGCCGCTGGTTTAAAGTATTCCAGCGTGGGCTTGGTAACCCCTCTGAACATACCCCTCTCCGCCGACTCCTGCACGTCCGACGCTTTTGAGTTAGGAACGGCTGCGGTATACAGCGGAATGATTTCCTGGGCGTTGGCAACTGGCGAGGCTAGTAGCAGTCCGCTTACCAGCGCGGACGTGATGTATGGATATTTAAAACTAAAGCGTTTCATAGTGTTAAGGTCCAGTATCATTTTGAGCTTTTGTCATCCCGTTGTTTTTTGTCATCCCTCCTGCGCCGGGATGACAAAAAACAACGGGATGACAAAAGCCCATATTCTTCCCTAATTCGTCGCCGTCGGTTTATAGCCTAGCAGCGACAGCATCTGCGCGGCATACCGTTTTCCCAGTTCCCGATAGCCGGCAGCATTGAAGTGCAGGTCGTCGGCCGAATCCGTGCAGCCTGCCGACGAAATCACGTGGGCATTTTTGATCGTTTGCGGCAGCGTGGCGATGATTCTGTTCATACTGGCACATTTGCCATTCTGATCAGCGTTGACCGTCTCACCGGCTAGCAGCGGCACTTTTCTGGGTTTCAGATCCAGGTCGTTCATCAGGTTATCATACACCACTTTCACTTTTTGGGTCCAGAGCGTATCGCCCGTGTTCGACTCGCCCTGATGCAGCAGAATGCCTTTGATCACCCCGTCTTTCTGCGCCAGCTTCGCCATTTCGACCAGTCGGCCGTACGGGTTTCCGCCGTATTCCCCGATGAAGTTTTTCATCCAGCCGGGTATGTTGGTCGTGTAGGAGGTGTATTGATCTTTGTCGAACAACTCGATCCTGCAGCCACCCACGGCTACGTTGATGACACCCACCCGGACCTTTTCGGGCAGGTTCGCCACCAGTTCCCGACCAAAATAATCGGCGGGTGTAAGCCCCGTGCGGCACCGGCAGAGGGGCGGTTTGGCGGTGTACCAATTCCCTTTGCTTCGGTTGATGGCCGGGCAGTCGACCGCTTCCATTACCTGAAAACGGGGGTTTACATCGACGGTATCCTGCGCTTCGATTCGGGCGTTCCCCTCCATGTTCGATTGCCCGAAACAGAGGAAGATGTAAAAGTTTTTGTCCTGTGCGACAGCGTTCAAGCTCAGCAGAACGAGCCCGATCAACAGGAAGTTACCAGTTCGCTTCTTCATGGGAGTTAGTCGGTTTAGGAGGTTTATCGTTTCTGCCAAGATGCTGATTAGGAACGACTATTTTTGAAACTGAAGGGCTTTAATGGTAGCCACGTTGGCCTGGCCGGCGGGAAATTTCACAAACACATCGTGATGGCCCGAGACACCTTTGATGGATTGACGTACCGTTTTCCAGTCTGTCTTACCACCGGTTGATTTGAACGGGATACTGGCCATCTTTTTCCCGCTGGTCAGATCGTCGAGCCACAGTTCCAACGTACCTGACGTGCTGGCTGATAGCTGGACCTGAATCTGTTTGGCTGCCTCGTTTCCGCTGCCCAGATCAACCCCCGACAGCATGAACCAGCCGCCCTGATCGGAGTCGTTGGTAACGCCCGCCTCCGCCGCCTCGCCCACCTTTTCGACACCGTAGTAGTTGCTGTAACCAACGGCTGGTAAGCTGGAGAAACCGTCTTTGCAGACGAAGAAGTCGAAGTCGGCGGGTTTACCCTCGGCAAACAGCCCCAGACTGGTGCCCACCCACGAGTTGAAGTTCGGCTGGGATTTGTCGAGGTTCTCCGCACTGATGGGCGCCCCGATGGATGACCACTTCCTACCGTCACCGCTGTAATAGCCGGATAACTGATGCTCATTCCGCTCCACTTTCAGCCAGACCACATTCCCGATCGAATTGGGTACCATGCGCACGGCCGTATCGAGTTTGAAGACGAGTGTCTTGCCGGTATCGAAGCCGCTGTAGAGTTGCACAAACACCCGCTGGTTCCCGTTGGTCAGGTACAGGCCAGCTTTCGTAGCGGCATCCCCGGCATTGAGGTCGACGCGGGTGACAGCGGAATAATAGTGGTCTGTTTCCTTCTGCATCAGGTGCACACGCGCCGTGTCGGGCGAGAGACGTACCCAGCCTTTCCGGGCCGACAGCGAATAGCGATTGGCGGCCCGTTTGGTCAAGAAATGCCAGTTCATCGACAGCGTTTCGCTATCGAACTGGTCAGACTGTGCGCTCCGCCACCGAATGCCTGATTTGGGCAGGTTGGGCTTTGGTACGGGTTTGGTAGTAGGTGCCAGCCCCCACGGCCGGTCACCTTCCCAGATCACCTGATACAGGCTGGTCTGCCGGCCCATGCCCGACCAGTCGGCCCCTTGTAGCGGCTTTTCGTAGCTCTGGCCAATCGTCCACCAGGTCCCATCCGCCAACTGAATCGGTGCCGAAATGTGGTTCGGCCGACGGAAGCCCGTTTTGGGATCGGTGATGGGTTTGAAGAAATCACCCAGGCGTTCCCACTGGGTCGAGTCGGCGGTGAGGGCTTTGCCGCGCATGGCGTACTGCCCCCCCGACACGTCGCCCGCTGGAAAATAATAGTAGTAGCCGTTGCGCTTGCACATCACCGGCCCTTCGGCCCAGCTGTACTGGAGTTTGGCGTTGACCCAGTCGAGATCAATGACCGACGAAGTGAGCTGCCCGTCCCGGCCCAGTTCCTGAATCCGGTTGGTCTTCTGGCCATTCTTGATGACCATATACGGCTTGCCATCATCGTCCACAAAGATCGAATTGTCGTAACCGAGTGGTCCCGTTTTGGGGTCGCCCTTCACCCGCACCGGCTCCGACCACGGTCCTTTGGGGTCGCTGGCTTTGGAGAACCACTGCCCGTTGGCCGAGAAGTAGATCCAGTACGAGCCGTAGAAGTAGGTGATCGCTCCCTGCCAGATACCCGCCGAGGGCCGGTCGGTGACGAAACTGGCCGTGGGTGGCACCACGCGGCTGATCACCTCCCAGTGTACCATGTCTTTAGAGTGGTAGATGGGCAGGTAGGGCGTGAAGTGGAAACTGGACCCGCAATGGTAAAAATCGTCGCCCACGCGCAGCATCGTCGGGTCGGGGTGGTCGCCGGGCAAAACGGGGTTGACGTACGTTTTTACCTCGTTATAAACCGATTTGTCGCCCGCGCTACGCTGGGCCAACAGGGTACCGTAGGTTAGGAAAAGGGCCAGGATGACCAGCCGTGTATCTATTTTTTTGGGTTTCATTCAACTACCATTTTTCGGTACGTAGTTCACATCGGGTCTCAAGGAACGAGAGCCGTACTCATTTTCCATCAGTTCACTAAAAGCGCGGCCCCGTTCGTCGGGATCACCCAGTTCACTTCCCCATTTTTGGGCAGTTTGGCCGTGGTCACCTTGCCCGTCAATTGCGCATCGTCGCTGTAGAGCTTGTACTCGGCACCGGCGGCGATCATGGGCAATTTCAATGTCAGCTTAACGGGTTCTTTTTGGGCATTCACCCCGGCTACGTACCATTTCGTGCCCTGCCGGCGCGCCAGCACCACGTATCGGCCCGGATAGCCGTCGATGTAGCGAACTTCGTCCCAGGTGGTGGGTACGGTTTTCATGAAGTCGATGGCCCAGGCTGGGGCGTCGGTGAGGTTGTTGGGCGCCAGGGCAAAGTGCTGAACGCCACTCTGAAACAGGACTGCCGTGGCCAAGGCGTACACGTCGGACGTAACGCGTTTTGAGCCCCGGTTCGGTGTGTTATTGGCGTTGTAAAATTTGTTCAGCGCGCTACCACCAAAGTCCATGCTGCCCACCGTGTTGCGGATGAACGGGTGGATGGTGGCGTTAAAGGCTTCCCTGTCATTACTTCCTTGCGAAAAAGCCAGGTTTTCGCTGGCCAGCACGGCTTCGCTGGCTGCGTAATTAGGGTACATCCGTTCCCAGCCGCGGGGAAGCGTCGAGCCGTGAAAAATGCACAGGATACCGAAGTCGTTGGCGTCGTACAGAATGTCTTCGTACAGCTTCATCGTCTCCTGCTTGTCGCCGCCAAAAAAGTCGACTTTGATGCCCTTTACGCCGATCTTCTTCATCCAGGCCATTTCCTTCCGGCGGGCAATGGTGTTATCCATAATGCCGCGTGGCCCTTGTGGGGCGTCGTTCCAGTAGCCGTTGGAGTTGTACCACAAATACAGGCTAACGCCCTTGCTGGCTCCGTATTTGGCCAGTTCGGCTATTTTTTCGCGGCCGATCTGCGTGTCCCACAGCGCATCGACCAACACGGTTTTGTAGCCCATGGCCGCGCTGAAATCGATGTAGCGAACCTGCTCGTCATACACTGTGCGGCCATCCATGCCGATGATCCAGCTCCAGCTTCCCTTGGTGTACTCGTATGGCTGAGACCCCTCATAACGCGGTTCAACGACATCGAACGGCACGGTGGTCTCAACGATGGGAGCCAGCGTTTCGCCGACGGTAATGGTACGCCAGGGCGTTTCGCCGGGTAGCGGAATGCCGGGTGCTGAGGTGCCGATGCCGTTGTTTTCGTCGGGCATCGGGAAGCCGATGGTATACAAGCCGTCGGTATGGCCAATCAGGCGGCTGCCGCAGTAGCGGCTGTCGACGCCCGTCTCGGAAACCAGTACCCAGCCGTTGGTATTGACTTTGAACAGGCAAGGAAAGGTGTAGCCATTGCCCCGGCCGTTTTTGCCCAGCGTGTCGTCGACCGTATACGGAATCTCGTAGCTGGGCATGGTTCGGGCAAAACCCACCATCGCTTTGCTTTGCGCCGACAGAAACGTGGTGGTACCGGCTGGAAACGCAAAGCCCGATGCTTCTTCGTTGATCACGCAGGAGCGCGACGCCTTTTGCGGGTACACTTTGTAGCGGAACGCCACGTCGTTATTACTCACCCGGAACGTAATGTCGATGGCGGGCCTGTTCTCTTTGGTGTAAGACAGTACGCCTTCGTTGGCCACATAATGCACCTTACGTTGCTTGATGTTCGGCAACTCGTAGGTGTTGTCAAGCTTGGTGATCGCCAGCGCTTTGCCCATCGCCAGCCCTTCGGTGAAATCGCCCACATTGGTTTTCAACCCCAGCGGTGATTTCATGACGAACGGTTTGCCATTCAGCGACACACTATAAGTTGGCTTCCCACTGTCCAGCGATAGCGTCACCAGCAATTTCCCGTCAGGGCTACTTATGACCGGATTTGTTGTCTGCGCTTGGCTCACATACGCGCTACAGCACAGGCACAGTGAGAGAATAAGGTATTTCATAAATCGTTGCGTTACTTTTTGACTAATTCATTGGCCGCGCCAGCCAGCATGATGTAAGCCGAGCAGATGTCGATGATGACTTCGTTCTCGCCCCACAGGAACGGCCAGTCTTCGCGGTTTTCGGGGAAGTCGGGCTTCAGGACCATGATGCCCGGCACCACCCCACCGGCGATGTAGCTGAAATCGGCGCGGTTGCTGCCGTAGGTGATCTTCTTGGAGCGCGTACCCACCGCCGACACAAACGAGAGGTTATGGTACGGGTGGCACCCGAAAAGGTAGTTCAGCCCTCTGAAGACGTACTCCGGGCTGATGATGTCCGGGAAATGCCTGTTGGCGTGGTAGTTCGTAATGGCCCAGCTGATCACCTGCTGGTTGCTGCCCCAGCCGCCCCGTGTACCCGCCGGCACGCCGTACGGATTCTGTTTGGTAAGCTCATCATTCGAGGCCTTGAACTTGACCACGTAGTCTTTCAGCTTCGTCTGGTAAGCCTTATTCATAAACGGGTACGCTTGCAGGGCAGCCGTCAGAACCTGGCCAACGTTCCGGTCAAGGGCGGGCCAGATGGCGTCGGTGAATTTTTTGGCGTAGCGGTCGTCTTTCGTTGTGATGTACAGTTGCAGGGCCGCGGCCATTTCGGTGTTCCGGCGGAACAGGGCAAAACGAGACGTATCGGTGTTGGGCTTGCCGTCGTTTTCGTCCCACAGCTTCTTGGCGTACGTCAGTGCCTGCGTCGATAAGGTATCGTTGAAACCGTTCAGCGCCCGGCTGGCGGCGGCCAAAGCGGCGGCTGTGTTGTAATCCAGAAACGCCGAACGGGTGGTGAAGGCCCAGCGGTCGTCCAGGGTGCCGCTCGATTTACCGTCCGATTCGTAGGGCTTCAGGTTCGGATTGTAGGGCAGGTTGTCGGTTTCGGTATTCGCGTCGCCTAGGTGGTGATACTGGTGCAGATTTGGCACGATAATGCCCCGCACCGGATGCCCGATGTTTTTAACCTGTGCCACCAGATTCAGCGTGCCGTGCTCAATCTGCTGCAACAGATCCGGTTTGCCATCGGGCCGGTGAATATCCACGTACTGCCGCCCCTGATCGATGCGCGTTTCGTCGCGGTTGAGTTTCAGCTTTTCCCAGGCATCCACGAAGTTCAGGATCGTGGTGTTATGCGAGCCAGTCTGAATGTCGAAATCACCCGCATCGAACCAGCCGCCCACGCCCAGACCCGGAATACGTTCCAGCGGCTTGTACTTCGTGTCGGTTTTGTCGCCCATTGAATACCCGTCGAAATGCTGCTGGTTGAGCGGCGCCTGCAAGGCATCGTCTTTGAACGGCGCCCCGTGCCATACGCGGTAGGCTTCGTTTACCGTCATGTGGTCCATCTGCACCGGAAACCAGACGTCGAGCGTTGGGTGCCAGGTCTTTTCGTACACATCGGCCGAGATGGGGAAAATATTGGTTTTCTGGTCGCCGTACTGGATGAAATAAATGCCCGGCTCTTTCACCGAACTGAAATCGAATTTGGCGTAGTTGTAGCGCAGGAATTTCCCCCAGTTTGTAACGGGCCCTTTCAGCTTCTCGATCTGTTTGCCATCGGCCATCACCTGAATCAGCGACGCCGTTTTCAGGGCCTGATCGGCCTGGTCCAACTCGATCACCGCTACTTTTTCCTGCCCCGGATTGTAACCCACTTGCGAGAATTCGAGTACGGGCGCGCGTTTCCAGTTGGGGATTACATTGGGTTCCAGGTACCAGGTGAGCACCTTGCCGGTTTTCCCGGCGGGCAGCAGACTCCGCACAATGAACCAGCCGTTCTGAGCCAGATTCCGCCCGTCGAATAGCATCAGCTCCGTTTCCGATTGAATCCTGACCATGTGTTCGGCATCGTCGGGGGCCAGCACCATGGTTTTGCCCGACGTCAGCGGGGCCGGTACGATAAACTCGGGTTTACCCCGCTCCTCGAAGGTGTTGTGGATGCCAAACTGCTGAATCTTCTCCGAGAGGGGCTCCGTTTTGGTGTTGCTGGCCGGATACAGCGGGAACGTACCTGGCTTGCCGTCAGCTAGATACGACTTCTCGAAATAAGCAGAGGGCACGAACTCCAGGTTGAAACCAGCTTTGCCAACCACTTTTGCGGGGAGTGGTTTGTCGAGGTAGACGTTGATTTCGAAGCCGTTGCCTTTGGCGCTGACGACCACCCGCGAGTCGAAATCGACTTCCTGATACCGGAGCCCAACCTCAATGCTGTTGGTCGCCTTGTCTACTTTGCGCGAGGTCATCTTCGGCACCAGGTCCCACTGTTCGGGCGTGTGCTGCAAGCGTACCGCACCGCCCGTCGAGGTACGTACCCCGTGGTGAATCAGCTCGATACCGGCCGTTTTTTCATCGAAGAACATGCCGTTGTACTGGCTGCTGAAAACCAGTACGTTGAGCCCCGGTATCTCGAAATACTCCGAGTCGTTCAGCTTAACTTTCTGGCAAAAGGCGGTTGTCGTGGCCAGGAGCAGCAGGAACAAACCCGTTGCCCGAGAACCCCGATACATCAATGTCGTTTTCATAAAAAGAGGAAGGGTTTAGTTCGGCAGGAGGGAGGCACCAGACTAGTTCGCCTGGGCTAGTTTGTCGCTGATTCGGAAGTAATCGAAATCGGCAAAACCACCCGTCTGTGAGGTGGCGTAAGTGAACAGGCCAAAGCGGTAGCCCATAAAGTGCGGGATGGTGTACGGCATTTTCAGCGGGTCGCCAATGGCGGTCCAGCTTTTACCGTCGAGGCTGTAGAAGAAATGGGCCGTGTCTTTGCGGTCGCGGAAATCGCACTCCGCTTTCAGGTAGACCGTTTTCTGGCTCAGCGGCACGCGCTGCACCTCCACCGGCTTGCCCGAACTGGCATTGACCATCACGATCGACGTCGCGCCGTTTTCCCTCTTTACACCCACCAGCCCGTAGTTTTTTTGCAGCAGGCTCAGCCCGGCAAAATCGCCGTCTTTCAGCTTCGACGCATCCAGCATCGTCGACCCGGCCGATTCGGAACCGATGGTCCGCTGGGTGAGCGTGTTGCGGGCCATCACGAACGAGGTATCCGTGCGGCCGGTTTTCAGGCGCAGAAACCCTTTCCGTTCCGACACCGACCAGAGGCTATTATCGGGATTGTGGTTCCACTGCCACACCAGCGGCAGGGCAGGGTCGCCTTTCTTGCGGGTAAACTCGTCGGAGTTCACGATGCCGGGAATCAGGCCTTTGCTGGCGGGGAGATTGAGCGTTTGGGGCACTTTGCCGTTTTCGCCCAGTACCGGCCAGCCATCTTTCCACTCGACGGGCACCAGATACGGGATGCGGCCCACCCCACCAAAATCGCGGAACAGGTACGAATACCACTTGCCGTCGGGCGTGTCGATCAATCCACCTTGGGCTACACCCAGATCCTGCAACGCCACGCGCCCTTCCCACGGCCCGGTGATCTTGTCGGCGCGGTGGATGACCACCGTCCGCATGCCCCCGCGCGGCCAGGTAATGTTGAACAGGTAATACTTGCCATTTACCTTGAACAACTGCGACCCTTCGGCGGGCAGGCCCCCACCCGTACCCGATGGCGTGCTGGCGTTCTCGATAATGACCTGCTCAGTCGTGCCGGGTTTCACGCCCGACGCATCGGCCGTCAGCTCGACCAGCCGGAGTTTGCCCGCGCCGTAGATCAGGTACGTTCGGCCGTCATCGTCGAAAAACAGGCTGTGGTCGTGGTACGACGGTTTGAACGATACTTCTTTCCAGGGCCCTTTTTCGATGTTTTTAGTGGTGTAGACGTGAGTCCGGCCGCTGGTCTGGGCGAAGGTGGTCGCGTAGTACAGCCCGTTGTGGTAGCGCAGGCTGCTGGCCCACGACCCGCGCCCGTAGGTGCTTTTGCCGTTATTCAGGCTCATCGCGTCGGCCGTCGTCAGCGTGTCGTAAGCGTAGCCCACCAGTTGCCAGTTGATCAGGTCGTTCGACTTCATAATGGGCAGTCCCGGACTTAGGTGCATGGTGGTGCTGCTCATGTAGTAGGTATTGCCCACCCGAATCATGGCCATGTCAGGTACGTCGGCAAAAATGACCGGATTCCGGGCCGTCTGGGCGTCGGCAACGTACCTGAACAGGAGTAGGCAGGCAAGAAAAAGAAGTCGGTAGCGGGTAGGTTTCATACAGAACGTCGGGATGCGATGATTACTGAAGTGGGCCGATTAGTTCGATGAAGTTGCCGTCGGGGTCCTGCACAAAAAGGAAATGGGCTTTGGCGTTTAGGGGAGTGGGGGTGCTGCCCAGAAACTTCACCTTCATCTGCGTCAGGCGGTCGATGATGGGTTGCAGGGCTTTCACCTGAAGGGTGATGTATTGCATGCCTGTATCGTCCTGAATGTAAGTGGGCTTCGGGTGCGACGCCTTTTTACCGAAGCTCATCAGCTTCCAGTCGGTGGCGTCGGGGCTGTTTTCGAGCTTCAGGATGGTGACGTTCGTGGCTACGCCATTGGTCAGACCGGAGCGTTTGCCGAAGTCTTCGTTGATGGTGAAGCTACCGGTTTTGATCATGCCGATGCCGTTGACGTAGAAGTCGACTGAGCGGTCGATGTCGGCCACCACGACGCCCACGCCGATGGTTTTACTCGTGAAATTGGATTGCGCCTGTACAACGCCGCTGATGAGCAGTGCGAACGACAGCAGAAAAGAACGTATACCTGAGTTTTTCATGTGGTTGGGGTAAAGGGTTGACTAAGAGGCTGTTGTCTGACTGGATAAACGCGCTTGTTCGGTTAGGGCTGCTCCGTAGAGCGTACCTTTCTGTAAGATCATAGCGGGGTGTCAGCGCACCTATTTTGAGTTGATAATGAGATTATTAATGGATTGAGCAAGCCCCTGGTTTGATGAGCCATATGCGACCGACCCAACCATCAGATTGAATTGTGTAATTTTGACACATTTACGGCCATAAGAAAGCAAACAGCCGATAGCGGCGACAATCATGCGTTAGTTCGTAACAAGTCTGACTTGATGGAATCGGGGCGTGCTTAGGCCAGGTGAAGCCGTAATCGTTAGAGAAATCACGGGCTGACCGTCTGCTCGTAGCCGGACCGTTTTCCCATCTGACGATAGAATCGCGGCTGGCTTGTCGTTAATTAGAAAGCGTACGTTGTCCAGTTTAATATCGTCTAAAGCCTTAATGGCAATAGACTTACCCGCCCCGTTTTTATTCTGTAACTGGTACGAGATAAACGAGCGTGTTCGTCGCCAGAACTGCTCGTCATCGTAGCCCGAATCGCTCTTTTCACCTTTATACTGATGATCGACTTCGGGCTGCTGTTCACCGCAATTGACCTTGTCGACCGTGATGGCTTCCAGCGCCAGCGCCGTTGCCTCCTGCTGCTTCAGGCGGGCCCGCTGTTCGGCAAAAGCCGCGTTGGAAAAGGTCTGGAAATACAGCTGGTAGCGGGCGTCGTGCACCTCGTAAAACGGCTGCAACGTCAGCGAGTCCAGCCGGAAACGCAGCCGGTCGGCGGGTTTGAGTCGGCTCAGGTACGTTGCCGGTTCACCCACAAGCGCGTAGGCATCGGTGAGTGGATACAATTTACCCTTCGTTTCGTGCCCCATCCGGCTATCATCGGCAAAAAGGCCCGTCAGATCAGCGGTTGAGGTTTTAGCAGCCAGCACGATGGGGCCATGTACGAAAGCCGACCAGTTGGAGCCATCGGGCAGTTGCTCCAGCCGCGTCGAGGTATTGAACCGAACGGTTACTTTATCGCCCGCTCTCCATTTTCGTGCAACGGCAACGTACCCAGCGGGGGCGTCGGCAACGGCCTGTGCCTTGCCGTTCACCAGAACGACCAGGTTCTCGGCCCATTTCGGGTAGCGGATATTCAGCGAAAATTCCTGTGGTTTTGTTGTCTCGATGACCAGATCGGACTCGTTCTTGTAGGGAAATTCCGTGCGTTGTGTCAGCTTGACGTTCTTGTCTGCCCAGTTAACCGTCGACGGGATAAACAGGTTGACAAACAGGTCGTTAGCCGAGTGGCTATAGATCAGTTCACCGTACTTGGTGTGGTTTTCGATGCCCGATCCTACGCAACACCACATGCTGGTTTCGGGCTGCGAATACACCCGGTAATGGTTAGGCCGAATGGGTGTGAAATAGACAAACCCGCCTTTCTCCGGGTGCTGGCTCGACAGGATGTGGTTGTAGAGCGCCCGTTCGTAGAAGTCAAGGTAGGTTACGTCGCTTTTATCGAGAAACAAGGCTTTGCTCAGGCGCAGCATGTTGAACGAGTTGCAGGTCTCCGGCCCCTGATTCGACCGCAGCACCTGGCTAAAATCCGTTGTCGGGTTGAAATGCTCGCGCACGCTGTTGCCGCCGAAGGCCACGCTGCGGTGTTGCGACACGTTTTGCCAGAAATACGTGGCGGCGTCCGACCAGTCTGGTTTGCCCGCCAGCATGGCAATTTTCTCAAACCCGATCACCTTTGGAATCTGCGTGTTGGCGTGCAGGCCGGTTAGTTTGTCCTGTTTCGCCAGCAGCGGTTCCAGAATGGCCCGGTGCGAAATCCGCTGCGCTGTTTCGAGGTATTTTTTGTCGTTCGTCAGGATATACAGATCGGCGAAAGTTTCGTTAATGCCCCCGTGTTCGGTGCGCAACACCTGCTGAATCTGCTCGTCGGATAAGGGCTTGATCAGCTCAACAAACCAGTCGCCCAAACCGATCAGTACCTGTTTGGCCTGCTGGTTGCCGGCGTACTCATACGCATCGCGCAGGCCCGCAAATAGTTTGTGGATGTTGTAGAGCGGCACCCAGGTGTTGTTCAGCCCAAAGCTGCTGCCGTCGATATCGCCTTTGTGGATGCGCTCCCAGAATACCTTGCCCTGCGGAATGCCACCCACGTACCCATTGCCATTTTTCGCCTGACACTGCGCCAACTGATCGACCATGTAATCGAGCCGTTTTTTCAGCTCGGCATCCCCGGTCGAAGCATATAGCATGGCCAGCGCCGACAGGTAATGCCCACCGATGTGCCCGTCAAGCCCCGAGCTTTCCCAGTTACCATAGCGTGGTGCTTTTACCGGCAGTCCGGCATCGATCAAATACGGAGCCAGCAGTTTATCCGGGTTCAGAGCCAGAATATATCGCTGGTCAACGTCCTGCGCATTCTTGAATGGTCCCCCCGTCAGCTTCACATCCTGCAAAGCAAACGGCTGCATCTGCGCCAGTGCTGAAACGCTAGTCAGAAAGAGGAGGGCGATAGGGAGTATGAGCTTTTTCAAGGGTAACGTTGTGTGTTTTTGTCACCCCGACGCAGGAGGGATCTTCGGTAGCCGGAGGTTTTTCGCCTCACCCGAAGATCCCTCACGCGTCGGGATGACAAACTACTTCTTATACATCGGGTCGTCGCCTTTGTATGTCAGGTATTTGAACGAGGCCGAATTTGCGGATTTTTCGCCCGATGACGTCGCATACAGGCCATACACGCAGCCTATGAAACTGTTAGCCGCTTTTGTGCTCAAAAACTTGCCGTCAACCTGGTCTTTTAACAAGGTCCAGTTTTTGCCATCAGTCGAATAATAGAAACTGTACAAGGGCCCTTCCGACTGTATTTTGAAATTTACTTTCGCAGCGGATGAATTCAGAGGGACTTCAGTTACCAGTTCCAGCATTTTGTCTTTGCTCTTGAACAATTGAATCACGTCTTTACCTTCTTTTTTCGATTTGGCCGCGAAGTAAAAATGGCGTTCGTCCTGAAAAATCACCAAGCCTGCTTTTTCATTATCCGATTTTGGTGAAAAGCTCAGTTCGGTTTCGGCCGTGCTGTACAAGTGTTGCTGCCGCTTACCCACAAACGACGGATTGCCGGCTTCTGAGATTGTTTCGGGTTTGAGTGTAAGCGTGAGCCCGTTAGCCTTTGACGTTTTAAACGAACTGCTATCCACCGTTCTCAAAAAAAGCATCGACAGATCAAGTCCTTTGTCGAACGTCATCGTATACCCGAAGTTGCCGCTTTGCGGTAAAGCGCCTTTCTGTTTTACTTCTTTGATGTTGGTCTTGTATTGGTATTCAATGGCTTTTTCGCCGTGTTCGATCATCGGCCAATCGTTTACCCACGTCATCGGCGCAATGAACATTTCGCGGCCTGTGTTATAATAATCGCCTTCGTAGGGACGTACCGCCAGGAAAATCGAATACCAGTTGCCATCGGGGCCTTCGATGAATTGAGCGTGCCCCGCCGACGTGATCGGGTTGGGGCGGTCGGCTGGTAAGTTTCGTTGTGTCAGCACCGGATTGCCTTCAAACGGAACATAAGGCCCCCAAACATCTTTGCTGCGTAGGGCCACCTGCGAGTGGTTGACGGAGGTGCCGCCTTCAGCCGCGTACAGAATGTACCAACCGTTGTGTTTTAAGATGTGGGGCCCTTCGATCCAAACCGGTTTTTTCGAGAGATCCACTCCACCATTCACTAACTGTTTTTCTTCGCCGACCACCGTCAACTTCTTATAATCGAATTCGTACATCTGGATGGTGCGGTGGCCCGAATACAGCGGTTTGCGGTCGGGTGCATCGCTGTTGTAAATGATGTAGGCTTTGTCGGTTTCTTCATCGAAATAAATGGAGGGGTCAATGCCTTTTACCTGCGGAATTTTTACCGGATTGCTGTAAGGGCCCGCCGGATTTTTGGCTGTTACGACAAAGTTTCCATCATGGTCAATATCCGTACACGTCACGTAGTATGTCCCTTTATAATACGCAATGGCCGGGGCAAACAGCCCGCGCGTCATTCGCTCACCCATGAACTCCATTTGCGAAGGGCGATTGATCACATTGCCGATTTGCTTCCAGTTTTTCAGGTCACGGCTGTGCATGATGGGCAATCCCGGGAAATACGAAAACGTAGAATGCACCGAATAATAATCAGGCCCCACCCGAACAATGCTCGGATCGGGATAAAAACCAGTCAGGACGGGGTTGGTTAGCGTGGTTTGCGCGAAACTTGTGTGAACCAGGAGCTGGCTAAGGGTTGCGAAAAGAGCCGTGAAAAGGCGGTTTCTCATGGGAGTTTTTGTTAGATACGTCAATTTGGTAGCGGTTTTTGGCCTGTTACTGCGCCAGCAGCGTGTATACTTTACCCGGCTGCGTGGCCAGGTCATACAGCTTGGTTTCTGTCAGCGCGGGCGCCGTCAGGCTGGCTTTGGCGGAGATAATCGGGGTGGGCGTGGTCTCGGTTGTGTAAAACGGGTTGGTGTTGGGGCCGGAGGCCACTGTCAGGGCGGGGCCTTTCAGGGCGGTGGCCGTTCGCAGCCGGAGGTTACCGCCGAGGTTCGATTTGATGGCGACCTTCGTCAGTTTGCCGTCTTTCCACGCCATATTCACCACCTCAAAGCCACCGATGGCCCGCAGGCCACCAATGCTACCGGCCGACCAGACATCGGGCAGGGCGGGCAGCAGGTGGATGGCCCCATCGGCGCTTTGCATGAGCATTTCGGTAATGCCCGACGTGCAGCCGAAGTTACCGTCGATCTGAAACGGCGGGTGAGCATCGAACAGGTTGTTATACGTGCCGCCGCCTTCCTTGGTGACGCCAAGTGGTGTCAACTGATTCTGAATCAGCGTGTAGGCGTGATTGCCGTCCTGTAGCCGCGCCCACCAGTTCACTTTCCAGCCCATGCTCCAGCCTGTCGATACATCGCCCCGATGCGTCAGGGTCGTGCGGGCCGCGTTGAACAGCTCCGGGGTTCGATAGGGGGATATCTGCACCGCCGGGAATAGGCCGTACAGATGCGACACGTGCCGGTGGTGATCGTTCGGATCGTCGACATCATCCAGCCACTCCTGCAACTGCCCGTATTGCCCCACGTGCATGGGCGGCAGTTTGCTGCGCAGTTGCTTCAGCGTATCGGCAAAGGCGGCGTCTGTCTTCAGGATGTCGGCGGCGCGGATGGTGGTGGTGAATACGTCGAACGCAATCTGATTGTCCATCGTCGTGCCGGCATCCAGCGAAGAGCCGCCGTGGGCTTTCGGGGCATTTTCGGGTGAGCTGCCGGGGTTGGCCACCAGCCAGTGGTAGGTGGGGTGCTCTACCAGAAAATCGGCGTAGAACAGGGCGGCTCCTTTCAGAATCGGGTACACCGAAGCCAGGTACGTCTTGTCGCCGCTGTAGAGGTAGTGCTCCCACAGGTGTTGGCTGGTCCAGCCGCCACCGGCAATCCACATACCCCAGAAAGCCCCGTCGATAGCGCCCGTGGCCCGCCAGATGTCGGTGTTGTGGTGCGCCATCCAGCCGCGGGCGCCGTACATGACCCGCGCCGTCTCCTGCCCCGTTTCCGACAGGTCGCGGACCATCTGCAAGAATGGTTCGTGTAGCTCAGCCAGATTCGTTTTTTCGGCGGGCCAGTAGTTCATCTGGGCGTTGATGTTGATGGTATACTTGCTGTCCCAGGGTGGCCGCATTTTGTTGTTCCAGATACCCTGCAAGTTGGCTGGCTGCCCCATCACGCCGTCGCGCCCCGGTTGCGACGATGAAATCAGCAGGTAGCGGCCATATTGGTAATAGAGCGTAACCAACTGCGGATCGTTGGCCGTCCGGAAATTCTTCAGCCGTTCGTCGGTCGGCAGGTTGGCGGCTTCAGTCGACCCTAGATCGAACGAAACCCGCTTGAAATAGCGCTGGTAAGCCGCTACGTGTGGGGTCAGGATCGCCGCGTAGGTTTTCGGAAAGGCGTTGTTCAGGTACGTGGCTGCCCGCGCGTTTTCGTCGCCGCTGACGTCGTTGTACTTGATGAAATTCGTGGCGACAGACAGGTAAATCGTGGCTGTGGTGGCGCCCTTCACTGTGAGCGTCGAATCGTCGGCCGACACGCTACCGCCCTGGGTTTTGATCCGGGCAATGCCTTTGTATCGCACCAGACCTTTCACCCCGTCATGATCCGAGGCTGTGCCGGCAATCGTCAGTTCGTTGGTCGAATTGGTTTTGATCACCGGTTTGGCCTGCGGCGTTGCGTACGACGCCCGAAACGCCAGCCTGCCGGGCTTACTGGCCGTTAGCTGCATTACCAGCACCTGATCGGGCAACGACGCCAGAATTTCGCGGGTGTAGGTCACGCCGTCGACCGTGTAGGTTGTTTTCGCCACGGCGCGCTCGATGTCCAGTTCCCGGTAATAGTTGGTGTAGTTCTCGTGGCCGTCGAAGGTCAGGTGCAGACTGCCAACTGGCTGGAACATCTGCCCGTGCGATTTTTTGGTGATGATCGTTTTATTGGCCAGGGCTTCGGCTTCTTTCTGTTTGTTGGTGAAGATCAGCTGCCGGATTTCGGGCAACGACGCCAGCGCCTCGGGGTTATCGTTGCGGTTGGGCCCGCCCGACCAGAGCGTGTGTTCGTTCAGCTGAATCGTCTCTCTGGGTACGTTGCCATACACCATGGCCCCCAGCCGCCCATTACCGATCGGCAGGGCGTTTTCCCAGGTTTGTCCGGACGGCGTGTTGTACCAGAGTTTCAGGGATGGTTTGCTTTGCGAGAAGCCGACCGTTGTGATGGCGAGAAGAGAAAGGAAGAGGAGTTGTCTCATGGACTGTTCCCGGCTGTGCGGAATAAGAAAAATCAGTTGTCTGTGCTGAATGGGGCCTCACTAAAAGCCGATCCCCGGCAGGGCATGCATGACCGAAGGTCGCCACGCCCGTACCGGGTAGATAAGCCATTTGCCAGCGAGTTCTAACCTGCCTGTTTCGTATTGTTCATACTGAGGGCCTGGCTAACGTAGAGGTCAGTGCTTGATCAGCTGCTGTTCAGCATAATGGGCCGGTGATACGCCGTATAATTCTTTAAACGAAACGGAAAAATTGTTGACATTGGCGAAGCCGGTAGCGAAGGCAACTTCCGACACCGTCAGGCCTTTCGCCGCCAGGAGTTCGGCTGCCTGCCGCAGTCGGATTGTTCGAATCAAATCCCTCGTGGTCGAATTGGTCAATTCTTTCAGTTTTCGGTGCAGGTGAACGCGGCTGATACCAATTTCATTGGCGATCATTTCAACACTTAATTCTGGGTTGGCTATGTTTTTATTGATTAGTAAGTGTACTTTTTCCAGTAGTTTCGTGTCCGACGATTTGATATTTATTTTCTGAATAAACTCCTCCTGATAGTGTTGTTCGTGTTCATTATTTCGAATAATCTGCCGATTCCGAATCAGGCTTTTGATCGTCCTGGACAGGATGTCTATATTGAATGGTTTGGTGATGTATGCATCGGCACCTAATTCAAGGCCCAGTGCGTTGCTCGACTCTTCTGTTTTGGCCGTCAGCAGAATAATGGGGATGTGGTTGACCAGCGGATTGGCCCGCAGCCGCCGGCACAGGGTCATGCCATCCATCACCGGCATCATCACGTCACTAACCACCAGGTCGGGCTTTTCTTTCAGAATGCCTTTGTAGGCATCTTCTCCGTTGGCGTAGGCGAACACCGTATACTCATCCGACAACTCTTCGGTGAGGTAAGTACAGATTTCGCTGTCATCGTCGGCCACGACGACCCGCCGGGCCTTCCGCCGGGGTTTGGTGCCCGTCGGCTCGTCGTCGGCGGGGGCAAGCCGTTGAGGCTGACCGGTGGGTAGCTCAGGTAGTGGGGTAAGCGACTCATACACAACGGATTCTATCGGCAGCGTGATCAGGAAACGGCACCCGATCGGGTCCATGTTTTCGGCCCTGATGCGGCCACCGTGTAGCTCGACCAACTGCTTGACCAGGTGCAGGCCAATCCCCGTGCCCTGCGGATTGTAGCCCCGGTGGTCTTCCGACTGGTAGAAGCAATCGAAGATCCGCTCGGTCTCCTGCTCATTGATGCACTGCCCCGAATCGTCGATGGCGATGAGCAACTCGGCTTGGTCGTCTGTCCGTTTTACCTCCAGAACAACCCGGATCTGTCCACCGGCCGGGGTGAATTTGAAGGCGTTGGACAGCACGTTGATCAACACTTTATCGAAATTATGGGGATCGACGCGGGCATAAATTGGCTCGGCCGGTACGTCGAGCCGAAACTGAATTTGTTTGGCCTGAATCTGCTCGTCAAAAAGCTGACAAATTTCGTTGGTAAACCCGCTCATTTCTACACGACTGAGCTGTAAGGTCATTTGCCCTTTTTCAATTTTACGAATATCCATCAACTGATTGACCAGATCCAGAATTCGCTTTGTGTTACGCCCCATGATGGTGTAGAGGTGGCTGCGTTCTTCATGCTGATCACTGTTGATGAGTTTTTGCAGCGGACTAACCACCAAGGTCAATGGGGTGCGTATTTCGTGGGCAATATTGATGAAAAACTGGAGTTTGGCTTCGTTGATTTCTTCCTGCCGCAGGTGCGCCATAAGCTCGGCTTTTACCCGCCGTCGGTGCCTGCTGGTTCGGGCCATATAAAGGCCAAATAAACCAATTAGCAGGGCGTAAAAAAGTAAAGACCAATCGGATAAATACCATACGGGATGAACAATAACCGTTGCCTGGCGGATTTCAGATAGATCGTTGTTGAATTTTGCCCGTAACCGAAATTTATACTGGCCCGGCGACAGGTTGTCGAAGGTTAAGCGGTTTGATCCCGGCCGTAATGCTTCCCACACGTTTCCGTTGATGGAATACTGGTAGGCCACCCGCTCGGCATCGATGAAATCCAGCGTCGAAAACTCGAGCGTAAACGAATTGTCGTGGTGCGCCAGATTGAATTCGGTGGCGTCCGTAACGGTTGTATCGACGACCTGAAACCGGCCCGACTGCGTGCCTTTTTTGACGGGTTTGTCACGAATAAACAGATCGACAATCTGCACCGTCAGGCGTTTGTTGGCCACGCGGATCTCGTCGGGCTTGAAGTAGGAAATACCATTGACGCCCCCAAAGTATAACTCGCCGCTGCTACTGATCAGCGACGCCCCCCGGCTGAATTCGTTGCCCTGGAGGCCATCCGACGAATAGAAGTTGGTGAAGGTGTTGGTCTTCCCATCCATCTTCGACAGCCCCCGGTTGGTGCTGAGCCAGAGGTCGCCCATTTTATCCCCCCGGATGGCCCAGATTCGGTTGCTGGGCAGCCCATGATCGGTGTCGAACGACGTCATGGCCTTCGTGGCGCGGTTCATCTTTTTCAGACCCTGCGACGTCCCGATCCACAGGTTGCCCTTGTTGTCTTCGAAGAGCGAGTACACGACGATACCCGCCAGCAGTCGGTTGGTGCCGAGTGTCGATACGAAGTTCTCTGTGTCGAGGTCGAGGCAACCGAGCCCGTCGAAGGTGCCGATAAACAGTTTGTGGTCTTTGGTAACCAGCAGGCAATTGACCCAGCTGTTGGGAATGTAATTGTATTCGGGCCGGTAGAGGTTGCCCGGCAGGGCGTCGTAGTTTTTGACGGCACCCGACCGCAGGTCCATCCGGAAAATGCCGGAGCCCATCGTGCCGATCCACAACCGCTGCCGGGTATCTTCCTGAATGCTGAACACGCGCTGCACGTTGTCGCCGCGTTTGTCGACCAGTTTAGTGATGTAGGTGCTTTGGCCGGTGTTCCGATCAAACCGCGAAAGGCCGCTGAGGTAGGATCCCAGCCAGAGCGTTTGCTGGGAGTCTTCGTGAATCGCCAGGATGTTGGACGGCGCCGTGCCGCCCTCCTTGTCGGTGCGGTAATGCACGCTGGCGCTCCCGGCGGGAGGGAGGGCATACAGGCCGTCGCTGTCGGTACCAACCCACACGGTGCCCCGGCTGTCCTGGGTGAGGGCCATGACGGCGCTCGACCCGATGGCTTTCCGGCTGACGGATTTGTAGCCGATGTAGCCAAACCGGTTGGTGTTGCCGGCCAGCAGCAGCAACCCTTTCTGGTAGATGCCGATCCAGATGTTGCCGGCCCGATCTTCGAGCATGGTGTTGACCTTGGAGCGCGAAAAATCAAAGCTGGTGACACCTGCCTCGAGGTCCAGAATGGTGTTGGAAACCGGATCGAAATACTTCATCCCTTTACCGCTGGTGGCCACCACGATCTGGTTGTTCTGATTGACGAGCAGATCCACGACCGGCAGGTCGGTGTGGCCGTTGTAGGGGATCGCCACGAACGTCTGGCGGGCCGGGTCGTAGCGGTACAGGCCACTGCTCATATTCCCCACAAACAGCCGTCCGTAGCTGTCCTGGCAGATGCTGCTGATGACGTTGTTCTGCGACTTTTTCGAGACGAAGTAAGAGCTGACCGACTGCTTGCTGAATCGGTATAGCCCTTTGTCTTCGGTAGACACCCAGAGGTTCTGCTCGTTGTCTTCCAGTAGCTTGAGAATCAGTTCACTGGGGGCGTTGGTCTGGATTTTCTGACCCGCCAGCCGGTTGCCCGTGCGGCTGAGGCGGAACGTGCCGTGGCCCGACGTACCCACCAGCACATCCCCATTCTTGCGCTGGCAGATCGTCGATACGTTGGCACTGACGGCCCGGCCATTGGGCAGAATGAGCGGTATGTTGTGAAAGCGGTCGGTGGCCGGGTCGTAGTACTGTAGCCCTTCGATTGAGCCGACGTACATACGGCCACTTCTGTCGGCAAAGAGCGCGTGTATCTGATTGTTCAACAGACTGGACGTGTCTTTCTTATCGTGCCGGTAGACGGTGAACTTGATGCCGTCGAAGCGGTTAAGGCCATCTTCGGTGGCTACCCAGATGAACCCGTGCTGATCCTGATGGATGTCGGTGACGAGGCTGCCCGACAAGCCCGTCTCGACCGTGAAAAGCTTGCCCGACTGGCTCAAGGCGAGACCCGGCCACCACAGGCAAAGAAGAAGGAACAAGCGTTTACCAATCATGTACGTTACGTCGAGTGTCTTCGGCTGGGGTGCCGCCTGAGCGGATTGCCTGGCCCGCCTGCCAGTCTACCCAAAGGGTGCCCGCCTGTATATGCCATTTAGTCGATTTTATACCTTACCCCAACCGGATAAATCGGTCGTGATGGGGTAAAACGACGTTTTTCGTCACCCCGCCAACAAGGCAGAATGACGAAAAACGGCAAGCATTTGCCTGTACGCCAGGTACGTTGGCGCTTATTTGAACTCAACGCTGACATCGCGGCCCGCCAGCCCATTGGCGAAACCACCGTAGGCCTGTTTGCGGCTGTAGTCGCGTCTCCAGAGGCCAATGGGCTCACCCGCCCGCCACGCAGCCCCGTCGGCGCTGTCCATCGGGCTCCACATCGTGATGCCGTAGCGCTGTTTGGCCGGTACCAGCTCCATGTATTTTTTGATCACGTACTCATACAGGTCGGCCTGTGCCTTGTACTGAGCCGGGGTAGTAGCCGCCGTTTTGATGCCGTTGCCGATGCTGATGTCCATTTCGGAAATCTTGATCAGCTTGCCGGTGGCCGCCAGCAGCTTGAACATCTGGTCGATGTTTTCCCGTTTGGTGTCCAGGCTCATGTGCAGCTGCGTGCCGATCCCGTCGACGGTGGCGCCCTTGCTTTCGATGTAGTTCACGTACTCGATCAGGCCCCGGCACTTGTCGAGGTCATATTCGAGGTTGTAGTCGTTGATGAACAGCACATCATTGGGGTTGCCCGACTGCCGCGCCTGCTTGAAAGCGCGTACGGCGTAGTCTTTGCCCAAATAATCCTGCCAGAAAAACTCATCGGTGGCGATTTTGGCGCGGCCCGCTGCGGTTTTCAGCGTGTTGGGTTTGGCGTCGTCCATCGGCTCGTTGACGACGTTCCAGGCTTTCACGTACGATTTGGTCTGGGTGACCATCTCCGAAATCCACTTGTCGAGCGCGCCCCCGATAATGCGGGCTTTTTCATCCGCGTTCAACTGGAGAATGACGGGTTTTTTGTAGAGCGTCGACTTGGGGTTCAGCCGCACTTCGTCGAGGTAATACGTACCGGGCGTGGTGCCCATATCGTAGCGAAGCGCCGAAAGGGTACCGGCTGATTTGATGTCCCATTCAACATACTGCCAGGTCGTCGAGGTGATCACGTCGGGCTGATACTGCACGTCGGAGCCCGTACCCACCGTTGAGCAGCGGAATTTACCCGGCGCATCGGACCGGACAAAAAACGACAGCGTGTAGTCGCCTACGGGGATGGGAGCGGGGCTGAAATCCAGGGCAATCTGCGCGTCCCAGGCGTTGGCCTTCGACGTGTGCGTGAACCGGAGGCTCTTGGTGCCGACCAGCCCCGTGTTGATGACGTCGCGGGTGCTGTTGCCGCCCCACGAGTTCCAGCCGGTCTGATTCTGCTCAAACGAGCCGTTAGCGTAGTTGACACGCTTGTCAGTCGGGTCAAAGTCGACGCCGGTCAGCAGCAGGCTGTTGAGGTAAGCCGCGTTCTGGTTGGCGTGCCAGGCGAGCGTATGCCCATACACGCTGACGCCCGCCGCCTGCGCCGCCTTCAGCAGGTTGGTCACGTTGGTCAGGTCGAGCTTACCGTCGGCCTTTACAACGGCCCCGTGCTTCATCTCATACCCGAGCGTGATGTCGTTGAAATTGCTGTTGATCATGCGGTACGCCACGCCCTGCGCCAGGTAGTCAGAAAGAGCCACGCCCGCGCCCAGCTTGAAGTTGGGGGTGTTGGCCGGGTTCAGGTACGTCTTCAGGGCCGCGTACTTGTTGACCACCTCCTGGGTGGCTACGCTTTCGGGCTTTGCCAGCACAAACTCGCTTGTATCGGGCCGACAGGCTGCCGACAGCGCGGTGAGGAGCGTCAGCAGGGTGATCGTTTTCAAGGATGTCATTCGGTTTAACGAGGTTGAGGGTGGTTTACTGGTAGACCGGAATAAACGTTTCGGCAACGACGCCCCGGTTGCGCACCACCAGGGTGTCGGTGGTGGTGAGGTGGGCGTTGTTGAAGTCGACCTCGTAGTTGAGGTACAGCACGTCGCGGTCCTGATTGCCCCAGCTTTTGAGGTCGCCCCGCTTCACAAACTGCCCGGTTCCCTTGACGGTATAGTTGGTGGCATCGGTCGTGATGGTGCAATGGTTGACCTCGTCGAACTTCATGATGAGCCGAAAGGGCATGTCTGTTCCATCGGTGCCTTTGATGGCATTCGTAAAGACCACCTGTTGCAGCGAGCGGGTGGTCAGGTTGCAGACTTCCCCGTTTTCGATGTAAGCCCCGCGGCGCACCAGCGTCTTGTTGATGGCCGTGTTGCCGCCTTTCCCGGTGATCACATCCTTACCCCGGCGCAGGTACGTGGCATGCCAGGGGTTCACATACTTCACCGCGTAGAGGATGTAGTCTTTGGGGGTAATGTCCCAGTCGCTGCCCACCGTGCGGCGGGGTGAGGCCAGCGTGGTTTTTCCGCGCAGCAGCGAGTCGGCGTTCTGCACCTTGCTCATTACCACCGGGATCACGTAGGTGTTTTTGATGGCGGCCGGGTCGGCGAAAAAGGCGTCGGTCAGCTGCACTTCCACCCCGCCGGTGATGCTGCCTTTGGGGATGACGATCTGGTTGGCCGCCAGGCTGTAGTAGTTGGCGGGCATGGGCAACACCTTCTGGCCATTAGCCCCAAACGACAGCCGGTCGCACAGGGAATTATCGACGTTGATATCGACGGTGATGTCGGTTTTGTTGGTGTAGGCCCCGCCTTTGGTAGCCATGATTTTGCACTTGCGGGCGTTGTCGAGTGAGGTATCGTAGAGGTCTTCGCCCAGCGTGATCGTGCGCACGGGTGACTGATACGCGAAATAGACCGTGGTATACTCGAAGTCTGGGAAAACCCATTCATCGTTCTTGCAGGACCCCAGAAATGCCGTGGCTGCCAGTAATAAGAGCGTATGTAGTTTCTTCACCTTCTTGATTGATTAGTTGTTGGGTACGTTACCAGCCTTTGTTCTGAACGAGGGCTTTCCATTTCAGCATCTCGCCGTAGGGAATCGGGCCGTGGTTCATGTGCGCGGCAAACGCTCGGGTTTCGACCGGCACGACCACGTAGTTGCCCGTGGTGATCTGGATGCCGTTGGCTGGCTCGGTCAGCTTTTCGCTCCAGCGGCGCAGGTCCCAGAACCGGAACCCCTCGAAACACAGCTCCAGCCGACGTTCGTTGCGGATCAGCTGCCGCATATCGGCCTGGCTCTGGATGGTGTTCAGGTACGTGTCGCCGTTGGTGGCGCCGATACCCGCCCGTTGGCGGATCGCCTTGATCACGTCGCGCGCGGAAAACCCAAACGATCCCTGCCCGTCGGGGCCCCAGGCTTCGTTGGCCGCTTCGGCGTAGATCAGGAAGAGCTCCGTGTACCGGATGCGGGCGGTGTAGTGCCGCTGTTCGTTAATGCCGATGGGGTTGAGGTTCACGTCTGCCCGGAGCAATTTGCGCAGGTAATAGCCGGTGCGGGTCGAGGTTTCGATCTGGTTGACGGCGTCGTTGCCGCTACCCGTTTCGGTCCGGACCACCGAATTGGATGGCCCCATGGTGCTGCCGTTGGTGATGATGTAGCGTTGCAGGCGCGGGTCGCGACCCGTGTAAGGTGCCTGCGGATTGTAGCCGCTCATCGACGACGTAATGGGGTAGCCGTTGGCCATCGGAAAGGCGTCGACCAAGTTCTGCGTGGGGTTGATCCGCCCCCGGCCAAAGAGCGAAGGCGGGTAGTTGTCTTCCTCGAGGTTGCGGCTGTTGGCGGCGTCGCCCCGCCACAGAATCTCGGGTGGGTTGATACCCGCGCCCAGGCCGTTGATCTCGGTGCGGTTGTCGTACCAGGTGCCGCCGTTGGCCGCCAGCCGGGACGGGCCGCCCATCAGTTTCAGCACTTCGCCCGCGTAATTGGCGGCATCGGTCCAGGTCGTCGTCGTGCCGCCCTTGTAGGCAGGGCTCGCGGCCAGCAGGGCGGCCTGCGCCCGGATGGCTTTGGCAATGCGGGCCGTCATCCGAAGTCGCGAATACTGCCCGAAGACCCGGGTGTATTCTTCGGCCGTGATGCCCGTGTATTTGGTCGGCACCTGCGCCTGGGTCGACACGTCTTCGTAGTCGAGTGGCAGCAGGTCTTCGGCCTGTTTGATGTCGCTGTAAAACTGCTTCATGCAGGCTTCAAACGTGGCCCGGGGCTGGTTGAAGTCGGAGTTCATATCCTGGGGTTGGGTCAGGATGGGCACCCCCAGCAATTCGCCCCCGTTGGACCAGCCGCCGTGGGCACGCAGCAACTGGAACATGTAGAACGCCCGCAGGCCGTAGGCTTCACCCTTGATACGATCCCGGAACATCTGGGCGGCCTTGGGGTCGGTGGCCCAGGTCACTTTGTCGACCTCGGCCAGCATGGTGTTGAGGTACTGGATGGCCGCCTGGCTGTTAACCCACTGGTCGGTTGGGTTGTAGTTGGCCGTCCACTGGCCGGTGGCGATTTTGAGGTAGGCGTTGTTTTTGTCGTTGCTGACGGCGTCGTCGGTGGCCACGTCGTTGAACGACAGGCCCGGCAGGCGAGTGTACCCGTTGAGCAGGAAGCCCTGGGCAAACGTCACCTCTTTATACATGGCCTCTTTACCGGGCAGGTTCTCCACCTCAGGCTCCAGCAGATCGGCGCAGCCCATCAGCGACAGGCTCGCGGCGATCAGGGCAGGTAAGTATCGTTTCATAAATATTGAGCTAGCCAGGTGGCTGAAAGCTGGTTAGAACGCTGCGTTTAGGCCCAGGTTGATGAATCGGGTCTGGGGTGCCCCGCCGATGTTAGTTTCCATGATCTGCCGCTCTTTGGCGATGGTAAGCAGGTCGGACCCGCTCGCGTAGACACTCAGGTCGCGAATGAACTTGCCCGTCAGGATGCGGCTGGGCAGCGTGTAGGTAAGCTGCACTTTCGCCAGATTGAGCCGGTTGTTGCGGTACAGCCAGAAGTCAGACGTGCGGATGTTGTTGTCGTTGTTCAGGCTGGTGAGCCGTGGGTACGTTGCCGTAGCGGCGGTTTCGGGCGTCCAGCGGTTGCGGACGGCCGCCGAGTACTTGTCGTCGCCCCGAATCCAGAAATAGGCGCTGTTTTTCTGGGAGTAGGCCCCTTCGTTGCCTGTGGCGATGGTGAAGAACGTCCAGTTTTTCCACCGGGCCGTTACGTGTACGCCAAACGTAAACGGCGAGCCATTCCAGCCAGCCCGGCCCAGGTAGACCTCATCCCGGCTGTCGATGAGCTTATCGCCATTCTGGTCGACGTATTTGATATCGCCGGGCTTCACCTGCCCATACGACTGGGTGGCGCTGGCGGCGATGTCGCTTTCATTGGCAAACAGGCCATTGCTTTGCAGACCGAAAATGGCGTCTATGGGCTTGCCCACGCGGTTCTGGTAAGCGTTTTCGTAGTTCTCGGCGCGCTGGATGACTTTCGAATTATACACCGTGCCCGTCACGCCGACCGTCCAGGCCACCTGCCCGATCTGCTTGTTGAGGCTCAGGTTGAAATCCAGGCCGCTCCGCTGATCGTTGTTGTAGTTGATATACGGAATGAACGAACTCTGGGGAAACCCGGTCACGAAGTAGCTGGGGTAGATGGTAGCGGCCTGCGTGATGATGCCGTCCATCCGGCTGATGAAATAATTGGCATCCAGTGAAATCAGGCGCTGGAAGAACGAGGCCTCGACACCCACGTTGATGTCTTTCCGCTGGGCGAAGAAGAGGTTGTTGTTCTCGCCCCGCCGCGAGTCGGTAGTGCGTGTCAGGCTGCCGTCGCGCCAGCTATACCAGGTGCCGTCGGCGTGCGTGAAGATGCCCTTGTAGAGGTAGTAGCCAGGGATGTCGAGGTCGGTATGCAGGATGCCCGCCGAGGCCGTCAGCTTCAGGTTGCTGACCACGGACGAGCCCGCCAGAAACGCTTCTTCGCTGATGCGCCAGCCCGCCGACAGGGTAGGGGAGAACGCCTGCCGGTTGCCCGGTGGCAGTTTGGCCGAATGCAGCAACGCGCCGCTGAAATCCAGGTAATACTTCTGCCGGTAGTTGTAGGCGAGTTGCAGCCCCAGGTTGACGTGGCTTTGGGTGGCGTGGTATACGCCGGTTTCGGACCGCTGATGCCCCGTACCGATCAGCATCGCGTGGATGTTGTGCACGTTGTTGATCCGGTTGACGTAGTTGAACTGACCCGAGAAGAACAGGGTCTGCTGACGCCAGCTGTTACTCACATTCTGGGCGCCGTTTTTGCGGTCTTCGCCAAACTTTTGCAGGCTGCTGACCAGGTCGGTGCCCGCGTAGTTGTTCCAGGTCGGGGCGTAGATCGCGTACTGATTGTTGAACGCCAGGTTATACGACGTCGAGTAGTCAACACCGATGCGGGTACCGAACGACAACCCCGGCAACGTCTTGCGCAGGTCTACGTTGATCGTGTTGGTGAACTGAAACTGCCGGGTCGTGCTCTTGTTGTAGCCCGCCGCGTAGATGTCGGCAAACGGGTTGGTCAGGTCTTGCTGGGTGCCGCCGAGCAGGTACTTGCCGTCGATGAGGTAGTTGCTGTTCTGCACCTGCAACTGCGAGGCCTGGTCGGTTTCCTCGATCATGCTGATCGGGATCAGCGGCGAGAAACGGTAGGGGCGCAGCGTGGCGGCATTGCTCCAGTAATTACCGTGCGCAAAGCGGTTGTCGCTGAAGATGGCCGTTGCATCAACCGACGTCGTGATGTAATCGTTGAGCCGCACATCCACGTTGCCCCGCACGTTCAGCCGGGTGTTGTTGTCGTTTTTGGCTTCGCCGAAGTTCAGCAGCGAGTTGGCATGCGCGAAGCCGATGTTGGTGTAAAACCGGGCTCTGGAGTTACCCCCCGAGATTTCGGCGATACCATCGGTTCGGTTCGACACCTTCCGCAGGTAGTCGGGCGAGTAGTAATCAACGTTGGGGTACCGATACGGATCGGTGCCGGCGTGGTGGTTCCAGATGGTTTCCTGGCTATAGAGCGGGGCAAGGCCATCGTTGCGGCGGGCTTCGTTGTACAGCGTCATGTACTCGGCCGAGCCCAGGTAGTCTGGGTACCCCTTGGGCAGGTGCACCCCCGTATTGACCCGGACGTTGATCCGCTTTTCGTTGGCGACGCCCCGTTTGGTCGTAATCTGGATGACCCCTTTGGCGGCCCGGCTTCCGTACAGTACCAGCGCGGCGGCGCCTTTCAGCACCGTAATCTGCTCGATCTCGGTGGGATGGATGTCGGCGGTCGCGCTGCGGGGCACCCCATCGATCAGGACCAGGTAGTCGCCCATGCCCCAGATGTTGCCGTTGAAGCCACCCACGAACGCACTGAGGTTATCCAGCGCGCCGGTCGTGTAGTTCTTCTGCAACAGGCCCGGTACGTTAACGACGGATACCCCGCCGAGCAGGTCTTTTCGGGGCACGGTCCGGAAGGCCACATTCACCAGATCCGCCGTATTGTCGAGTTCGGCCAGCACGATCTCCGGCATGGTGGTGTCGGCCAGCGTGACGTGAGCTTGGTAGCCATCGGCGGATACCTGCACGACCGACCGGGGGGCAACGGCCAGCGAGAAGGCTCCCAGGCTGTCGGTAGTGGTTTGTACTTGTCCGGCATCGGCGCTGACAAGGGCGTTGGGCAGCGGTTTCCCCTCTGCATTCCGAACAATCGACCTGACCTCGACTTTCGGACTGGTCTGCGCTTTCAACCCCAGCGAGGCCAGGGTCAGGAGGCTGCATACCGTTGTGGTCACTATAAATTGGTTCATGATTCTGATTGGCTAACCCGACCGAAAAGTCCGGCTGGTTGGGCTGTGCGGCCCTGTTTGGGGCATGGCACGGCCCGGGATGCACCCGTTGGCGGGGCATGCAGCAGACAGTCGGCGGTTCAGTACGGCTTGGAAAAGTGTTGCGTCAAGCAGGCGTTGGGCCTGCGGTTTACCAGCCTGGGTTTTGCGGAAACGCCAGATACATGCTTACGTCAACGACCTTCAGGGGCAGCCAGTAGTGCTTGCTGTTGAAGCGCCGTTCCAGAATGACCCGCTCTTTCAGGTTGGCTACCTTGCCGTTGGGCGCCCGATCGAAATCGTGGGCCGTTTTCAGCGTGTAGGGGCGCTCGGTCAGCAGGAGCCAGCGGCGCAGGTCGTTGAAGCGGTGCCCCTCGAAGGCCAGCTCGACGGCCCGCTCCCGGATCAGCTCACCCATGAAAGCTTCTTTCGAGCCCAGAAACTTGGCGTGAACGTCGGCTACCCCGGCCCGGCGGCGGATTTTATTGACCGCTTCTTCGGCCGTGATGTAGCCCGGATGGCTGCCCGACGGCGACCCGTAGCCGTGCAGGGCGGCTTCGGCATACATCAGGTAGACATCGGCGAGGCGCATGAAACTCAGGTGAATGAAATGCGACTGGTTGTGGCCGTTATCGTCGTAGTTGGTCGTGCGGGGAATGAACTTGCCATTGAGGTATCCTGTGCGGCTGCCGTTGTTTTCGTCGCGGTAGCTGCCTTTGGTGTACAGGTTGGCGTAGCGGTGCGCTTCGCGGGTGGCCGAAATCCCCTGGATCATCTTTACGCCGTCATAAATGATGTCTTTGTAAAAACGGGGGTCGCGCCCTTTCCAGGGGTTGGTGGGGTCGTAGCCCGAGGCGGCGTCGGGCTTTTCGGCATCCGGGATGGGCAAGCCGTTGGCCATCCCGTAGTAGTTCACGTAGTTGGCCGTGGGCGAAAAACAGGTGCTGCCACCGTTGAACAGCACACCCGCAACGTATTGCTCGTTGAGGCCCCAGCGCGTGGCACCGCCATCGTAGGCGGGCGACTGCATGATCGCTTCGGGATAGCCGGGGATTTTATAGCCCTGGTTCAGCGTGTAGTAGACGCTCGACATCTCCGAGAAGTTGGCCAGCTTATGCCAGGTTTTGCCGCTCTCGCTCATCTGGAGCAGGGTGGCGAATGCTTCGGCTGCTTTTTTGCTCAACTCGACGTCATACGTTTTGCTGCCCGTCGACGACCAGTTCATCAGTGGGCTGGCCGCGTAGAGGTAGTTTTTACCCAGGAAGCCATAGGCCATTGCCTTGTTGGCACGCAGCTGATTCTTGCCCAGCGTCCGTTTGCCCGCGTCGGTATCGTCCCAGTTGGCGGGCAGCAGGTCGGCGGCGGCTTTGAAATCCTCGGCGGCCCGCAGCGCGGCCTGCTGGTAGGTGAGGCGGGGGAGATCCAGCTTCTGATCGGCCGGCAGGACCTTGTCGATGTAGGGAAGGCCACCAAAGTAGGTCATGAGCTGGAAGTGAAACCAGGCCCGGAAATACAGCAGTTGCCCTTTGATCAGGTTCTTCTCTTCGGGGGTTGCGTCGGTGAGCCGGTCGAGGTTTTCGAGGCCCATGTTGGCTTTCCGGATGCCATACCAGGCCAGGGGCCAGAACCGTTTGTTGAAGCGGTTGGTGCGGTCGAGGGTGTTGCCGGGGCCGTCCATCCAGCCCGAGCCCCAGCCGTCGTTTTCGCGCTGCCAGCCCCAGAAATCGCCGTTGTCGATCTTGTAGCCGTAAAACCAGGTAGCACCCGCGACGATGATCTCATCTTCGCCCCAGTTGAACGACCCCTGCCAGTAGAACTTCGAGTTTTCGGGAATGCAGTAGTACAGTTCCTCCACGAAGCCCTGAAAATTGACAAAGTTTTTGAAGGCGTCGGTCGGCGACACCGTCGATTGGTTCTCCCTATCCAGGTAGTCTTTACAGGAAGGCAACACAAACAGCATGGCCAGCATCCCAAACCAGCCAATCGTTCTTGTAAATCGTTTCATGTCTCAGCGGAGTGTTACAGGGTAATGTTTAGTCCGAAGTTGTACCGTTTGACGGTGGGGTAGGCGCCCTGCGCTGCCCAGCCGGTACCCGCGAAGTTTGATTCACGGTCGTCGGGCATTTTGGTCCAGAGCCACAGGTTGTTGCCGTTGGCGTAGATGCGCAGCGTGCGGATGCCAAACCGCTCGACCCAGCCCCGGTTGAAGGTGTAGGCCACTTCGGCGTTTTTCAGGCGCACGTAGGAGCCGTCGTACATATAGAAATTGCCGTACGTCGAGGGGTCGGTGGCCGTCATCAGGCGGGGTAGGGGCGAGTTGGCTGTCGGGTTGTCTTTGCTCCAGTAGGTACCCTGGTTGTAGACGGTGTTCATCCGGGAGCCGAAGCTGGTAAACACTACTTGGCGCGTTACGTTGTTGACGCCGTAGAACTGCGCAAAGGCGCTGAACCCTTTCCACTCGAACCCGACCGTACCGTTGTAGGTGTTCTGCGGCCGCTCGGGGAAGCCATACGGGATGTTGTCGTAGGTGTCAATACGGCCATCGCCGTTGTAATCGACGATCTGGAAGTTGCCGGGTAGCTTCTGCCGGTCGTTGGTGTTCTGCTCCGTGCTGGCATAGAGCTCGTCCCAGTTGTTGTAGTAGCCGTGGCTGACGTACGAATAGGTCTGCCCGATCTGCTTGCCCTCGCTCTTGCGGTAGTCGGGCAGCAGGCTGGGGTTATCCGCTTCGATGATCCGGTCTTTGGCGTGGGTCATGTTGGCGTTGGCCCAGAGGCGCAGGCCGTTGGGCAACTGATGGTTCACTTTAAGCTCCACTTCGTAGCCTTTCACCCGTACTTTGCCCAGGTTGGCCACGGGGGCATTTGTGCCGTAGTACGACGGGATGGCCCGTGAGCCACCAGCGATGAGGATGTCGGTGCGGTAGTCGTTGAAGTAATCGACGCTGCCCGACACCGCCCCGTTGAAGAACGAGAAGTCGGCCCCCAGGTTGGTTTTCGTGACCGACTCCCAGTGCACTGACGGGTTCCCCACCGACGATTCCCGGTACCAGACATAGGGGCTAAGGTCCGAGTTGTTCTCCCCGATTTTGGCCTGACCGGTGTAGGCCCACTGAGTCATGTAGAGCCAGCGCTGGTTGATGTTATCGTCCCCGATTTTGCCGTACGATACTCGCAGTTTGAGCAGATCCAGGAATTTGGCCCGCTTGAAGAAGGCCTCTTCCGACAAGAGCCAGCCTACGGCTCCCGATGAGAAAAAGTGGAAGCGATTGTCGGCCCCAAACTTCTCGGAGCCGTTGTAAGCCCCGTTTACCTCGGCAAAGTATTTACCGGCGTAATCGTAGGTGGTCCGGAATACCCAGTCTTCCCGGTAGTTGGCAATCTCGCTGCCCGCTGCCCGGTCTTCGCGGCTGAACAGGCCCATCGCCGAGCCATTGTGCTTACCCCAGGTCTTGTTGTAGTTCAGTTTGAGTTGGTAAAACAACCGCCGGTACGTAGCCCCGTTGTCCATGATACCGGGCTGAGGCGCCCAGCGAATCGCCTCCTGAAAGTCGAACATGTTGGCGGCATCATAGGTGAACCGGTAGCGCGACTCGCCCGAGGCGGGGTCGATCCACTTCGTCTGCGGATCGTTGTAGAGGTCGTTGATGCCCCGTTGGCTTTCCACGAAGCTGTTGTCCCACGAGACCGTGCCCGCCGTGCTCAGGCCGGGCAGCACCATTTTCAGGTCCTGATTCAGCGTGAAATCCGTGGTGATGCGGCTGGTTGTCCGCTTCATAATGCCGCTGCGGGCCAGATTCAGAATGGAGTTGGTCGCCGCCACGGGGTCCTGGGCGTAGTAGCCCCAGGTACCGTCTGAGTAGCGGGGCAGCATCGCGTCGGGGGCAACGCCATAGGCGCCCTGCCACATGTCGTATTCGCCGCCCGTAGCGCCCCAGGGGCTTTTCTTCACCCCGTTCGAGCTCGACAGGTTCGTAACCAGCAGGGTAGTGGGCGTGAGCTGGAAATCCAGGTTTGTCCGCACGTTGACGCGGTTGAACCCGTATCCGGCCTGATACCCCCGGTTGTTGTCCCATTCCTTGAAAATGTCGCCATCCATCAGGAAATCCGCCGACGCGAAGTACTTCACGAACGACGTACCCCCCGATACGTTGAGGTTGGCGCTGTAGGACCGGGTAACCGGCTTGAACATCTCTTTGGCCCAGTCTACGTTGGGGTAGCGCTCCGCCTCGGCCAGGCTCGCCGGGTTGCGGTATTTCGTCAGAATATCGTAGGGGGTGTAGGTCGCCCAGCCCGCCGATTCGAGGCCCAACTCGTTTTCGATCACCCGGTTACGGATGCTTCTGGCGTCGTAGGAATCATACTTATTCGGCAACGTCGACGGGGCTTTCAGTGTGTAGTCGGCCCGCACGTTGATGTTGGCTTTGCCTTCCTTGCCCCGTTTGGTCGTGATCAGGATCACGCCGTTAGCCCCTTTCACCCCGAACACCGCCGTGGCCGACGCGTCTTTCAACACCGAAATGGTCTCGATTGACGAGATGTCCACGCTGTTCATGGGCCGTTCGATGCCGTCGACCAGAATCAGCGGCGAGCTGTTGTTCCAGGAGCTCAACCCCCGGATCAGGATGCGGGGATCTTCTTCGCCGGGCATCCCCGTACTCGACGTTGTGATCACGCCAGGTACGTTGCCGGTCAGTGCTGACCCGACGCTATACACGCCGCCCGCCCGTTCGAGGACCTTTCCGGTAGTCTGTGAGATCGCCCCAACCACGCTTTGTTTCTTCTGCTGCGCGTACCCCACAACGACCGTTTCGGCCAGGGTAATGTCGCTTCCGGAAAGCACCACTTTGATGCTGCCCCCCTGTTCGACGATCACCTCCTGCGGCTTCGAGCCGAGGTAAGAGACCGTCAGCGTTTGCTTGCCAGTCGGAATCCGGAGCGTAAACTCTCCATTGACATCCGACGTGGTCCCGACGGTCGTGTTCTTGAGGATGACATACGCCCCAAACAGGGGCTTTTGGTTCTCATCCAGCACGACCCCTTTTACCGTTTGTTTGTCCTGTGCAAAAAGGAATTGGGCGCTTAACAACAGGCATACCCACGCCAGGCAAAATCCCCTGGTTCGGGAAAAACGTAGTCTGCTTTTTATAAACTGGCCTAAGCCGGGTATAATTTTAGTCATTTCACTTATGTTGAGTTACAGGTGCATTAAAAACTCACAAAGTTGATCGGCCTATTCGCCAGGCCTGCGATTTGTATTACGATTACAGAGTAATTGATTGGTTCTTTTCATGCAGTAGTTTGGGTTTAGAAATGAGCGAGGAGACGGATTAGGATTGCTGTTGTTATTGCTAAAAAATGCTATTGACTAACGACATTATTAGAAGGTAATTAAGAAGATTAGGCAGGCGAAACGGCAAAAATAATGTTGACGTTAACGAGCTATTTTATCGGATTTAGATCTGGGTTGACTTGTAGAAATCAACATGAATTAGCTGGTTTTCCTACGTAGGTTGTAGCCGGTTTTCCAGGCGGTGTACAAACTTTTTTGCTGCTATATTGGCTGGGTACGTTCGGGGATTGTTACTACAGCGAATGGATAAGGTAATGGGTACGAAACGCCCCAGGTTTGGCCCAGGGGCGAATGAATGTGAAGTGCTTTTGTTTAATAAAATCTTACTATTAGCTTATCTGACATAGAACTGATTCTGCCGCTTAGCTACAGAGGTCAAAAGTATATTAGTATAGTGCAAAAAGGCCCCGTAGCGTGTTACAGATACAATTGGCTATGTTACATGATCATAAAATGCATCGTATGGGGCGCATTTTCCGGGGGATTTGGCAGGTCTTTGTGCCGCATGTTCGGTTTGATCGTGCGTCAGTCTTGTTACAAGCCTAAACTGGTTTAACAAATCGGCCTTTTGCTTACCTGTTAGTCAGTCAGACGTTTGTTTAAGAATATCGGTGGTCTGCTTAGACAAAGCATCGCATTGGCGCTGCGGATGCGTGCCTATTATGCGGGCTATTAACGACGATAGGAGGCCGTGCTTTTTTACTTCGGTTGCTGTAATTGAGAATAGTTAAAAGCTAGTTAAGCCTGCTTAACGTGTATTTGCTGCTTAATTTATTGGGCAGCGAGTCACTTAAATTAAGGCAAACTATACTTTGTGGGAAGCGCTGAAAAAGCTACTAGTATCCTCTGTAAAGCGGCTGAAAACGGGTATGCTTTTTGTCATGGTGTGCATTTTAATCGTTTGCGGCTCGCGCTAATAGAATCGTATTTTGGATGTATGTTATGTTATAGCTATAATGATTAGGGTGCTTTGTGAAGCGCCCTTTTTTAGTAGGTAATGTCTGTCTAAGCGCTTATCCTGTTTGGCTATTGATAAGCAGTTATTAACAGGGACGATGCCTGGCTATTGCCTGATATAATTGGTTCGTCGTAGAGTGCGGTGCGGGACTAGCTACCAGCCGGAATTGAGTTCAGGTACGTTGCCGTTTTTACGGTGGACCATGTGATGCCTCATTAACGTGCCAGCCGGTAGTTACCGCCTCAGGTACGTTCCTAAAGCTGGATGATGAAGAAAAGAGGTGGGTTATTTTCGCTCTCCTTTAAGCAAAAAAAATCGGGGTGAGCACGTCAATGATTCTGACGTGCTCACCCCGATTGTACGTACGAAGTTGGTTAGTACCCTGGGTTCTGCGGGAACTTAGGCCCGTCCACTACCCGGTCGATCTGGGTTTGAGGAATGGGGCGCAGCATGTGGTAGTCCTTGACATAGGGGGCTGCCTCCGGGTTCCAGGCCTGCACACGACGCACAAGCGAACGGGTACGAACCAGGTCATGCCAACGCTGCCACTCACCGAACAACTCGCGGCTCCGCTCGTCCAGAATGAAGTCGACTGTAACGTCGGCCGGGGTGATGGTCATGGCTGTTACCGCAGCGGCGTTCTGAGCAGCCGTGTTGGTCTTTTTGAAGGCTGCCCGTTGCCGGATGACGTTTAGCAGCGCGGCGGCCCGGGTCGGATCGCCCGCTTTCAGGTATGCTTCGGCGCCAGTCAGGTATACGTCCGCAAACCGGTATAGCACAACAGGCCGGGTCGACGGGTCGTTGAAGTTGGCACCACGGCTCGGGTCCATAAACTTCTTCAGCGACGGGAAGATCCCGTTGTTCCACAGGCTGGGCGGTACGACGATGCCTTTGAAGGGCCGTGTTCCGACAAACTGCGGTGCACCAGCTACCTCAAAATCGGGCAGCCAGACGGCGGTATCGGCCCCAACGACGGTAGTGTAACCAATGCCCCGCTTGTTATTGGCCGCCGTAGCGGTGTTGGTCACAGACGTATTGGCGATGTACACCGTCGTGAACGAGTTGGCATAGCGCGAGTCGACGTTCCGGTTGGTAAAGGCCTGATCGAGGAAATAGCTCTTGCCCGCGTTGGGACCCGTTTTCTGCTTGTCGCTGTTGGGACGCATCCGGACGTAGGGGCGGCCATACTGCGAATCCCGGATCATACCTGACGTACCGCTGTTAACCAGCGTGCCCGACGCATTGACAAACGAGTTGACACCGCTGTTGTTGGGGTAGTTCCAGGTCGTAAACCAGGGCGTCAGGTTCTGGGCCGCACCGCCACTGGCGCCGCCACCCACCGTGTAGTAACCAAATTTGGGGTCGTTTACGTGATCGCTCACAAACATGGTCTCTTTGCCGTAGTCGTTGGCCGGCAAGAACGCATCGCCGTAATCGGCCCACAGGTCGAGGCCATAGGTGCCTTTGTTGGCAATGATATCGGCACAGATAGCGGCCGCCTGCGTGAAGTCGGCGGCGGTGTTGTTGAGCCAGCCGCGGGTCAGGTACGCCTTGGCCAGCAGCAGTTGCGCTACGGGTTTGGTGGCGGCTTTACCCAGGAACGGAGCCGTTGGCGTATTGGGCAGGTCGGCGGCTGCCTCGGTCAGGTCTTTGATAACCTGGGCATACACGTCGGCGGCTGGCTGGCGCGAGGCCGCCTGCGAAGGAACGGTGATGAACGAGGTGCTCAGCGGTACGTCGCCCCAGGTTTGCACCAGATAGAAATACCAGAACCCCCGCAGAAACTTGGCCTGCGCCAGGTATTGCTTCCGGGTCGCTTCGGGCAAATCGATGGTAGCGCCATACTGCAGTACGCCATTCAGGGTGTTGATATCCTGGAAAGCGGTGCCCCATGCCGAACCGAAGTTGCTGCCGTTGAGCCCGTTGTAGGTGTAGGCAGGCCCACCGCCTGAACTGGCACCCTGCACGAAATCATCGGTACCGGCCTGCATTTCGACGGTGAAGCCCTCGGTGCCCCACTGAGATCGAATATCGTTGTAGACACCGGCGATACCCCCCAATACGCCCGCCGGGCTATTGAAGTAGGAAGGCACAATCTGAGATTGTGGTTTTTCTTCCAGGATATTCTCGCAGCCTGACCCCAAAAAAGCCGCAAGGCTAATGGTCAACCAAACTTTTATCGTCTTCATGTTGTGTCGAAAATTAGAATTTGAGATTAACGCCGAACGTGAATTGCCGAACTGGCGGGTTGTTCAGGTTGACGGCGATCTGGCGCTCGGGAGTTCCCCGTTCGCTGGCACCCTGCGGGTTCAGCGTGGCCGAACCGGAGGCGTAACCGTTGCCCTCTGGGTCGATAGCCAGGTTCTGGCTCACCAGCGGTGAATACAGGATAAGCGGGTTTGTGGCGTTGAAATACACCCGGGCCGAACTGGCACCGATCTTTCTGACCAGTTCATTGCTGAACGTGTAGCCCAGGTTGATACTTCTGATCTTAACGAACGAGCCATCATAATAGCCCAGGGTTGAGCCAAACCACTGCACCGCGCCACCCGCATCAGGTGCCGGGAAGGCATTGGTTGGGTTGGTTTCGGTCCAGTAGTCGGTTTTTACCTGGTTCACCCGACCCTGGTTGTAGAAGGCAAACCCGCCCGATCCGGTCGAGTTACCCGTGAGGTAAGGCACCACCACTTTCATACCCATCCGGGCGAAGGTGACGATCGACGCGTCGAAGTTCTTAAAGGTGAATCGGTTGGTGAGGCCACCTTCCCACTTCGGCTGGAAATTGCCCAGGATCTGCCGATCGGCGGGGTCAATTTTACCGTCGCCATTCACGTCCTGCACGCGGATCTGGCCGGGGTACTGCAAGGGTGCAGTTTGTCGGGCGATGTCGGCCTGATCGGATGTCTGCCAGATGCCGATTTTGTTGTAGTCGTAGATGACCGATAGCGGTTGGCCAACAAACCAGCCGGCGCCGATGTTCGACTTCTCTTCGGGGGTGGTGAGCTGCGTGATTTTTTCCCGGTTAAAGAAGTAGATCACGTCGGCACTCCAGTTGAAGCCACCAGGCTTTCTGAAGATATCGAACGTCAGCGAGGTTTCCAGACCTCGACCTTCCGTCCGGCCCAGGTTCTTCAGCGTCGACCCGGCACCGTTGCTCGGCGGCAGCGGCACCGACAGCAGGATGTCTTTGGTTTGTTGCAGGTACCAATCGACCGTACCCGTAATCCGGTTGTTCAGGAAGCCAAAGTCGACACCGATGTCAACCTGCGACGTCGACTGCCAGCCCAGATTGGAAGCGGGCAGGCTGGTTACCGTGTAGGCCAGCTGTTGCCCGGCCGTACCGAGCCCGAAGTTGTAATAACCCGCCGATAAGGCACCCAGGGTGGCGTAGGCGCCTACGTTCCGGTTGCCCGAGATCCCCCAGCCACCGCGCAGTTTCAAGTTAGACACCACCGGAATGCTCTTCATGAACGGCTCGTCGATGACGTTCCAGCCAGCACCCACGGCGGGGTAGTTGAAGTAGCGATTGGCCGGCGACAGCGTCGATGAGCCATCCCGGCGCAGGGTGAGGGTCAGCAGGTAGCGGTCGTTGAAGCTATAGTTGACGCGGCCCATGTACGACAGCAAACCCGTTTCGGCGAAGGAGTTACCGAAGTCGGAGTTGGCCACGGGCTGCCCCGACGCCAGCGAGAAATTCGACGTCTTGATGTAATCGGCCGGCACCCCCGTCACCGTAAAGCGGCTTTCCAGACGATGGTTCTGGGTGACTTCATATAGCCCCGTAAAGCCCAGTTTGTGCTTACCAAACGTTTTGTCGTAATACAACAGGTGCTGGAGGTTGATATCCCAGAATTCGGCGTTGCTGATTTCGGCATTCGACGACGACTGAACGGTTGCGTTGTTGAAATACGTGAGCGGACCGCCGTAGCCATTGTAGTTCGACTGGCTGAAGTTCAGACCGGCATTGAACCGGTAGCGCAGGCCGGGCAGAATGGTGAGTTCGCCATACAGGCTGTTGAACGTTCGTATCGACCGGGTACGTCCCAGATACGCGTCTTTCTTCGTGATGATGGTCAGTGGGCTGATACCGGCGGCGTCGATCGATCCTTCCGAGGGGAACAGGTTCACCGAGCCATCGGCGTTGTAGGGTGCTGCCAGCGGCGTCAGCCGTACCAAACCACCCGGGACCCCGCCACCACCGGGCGTATTCGTGTAGGTAAGCGTGTTGAGGGTGTTCAACCCCACGCGGATGCTTTTGCCGATGCGCTGGTCGATGGTAGCCCGGATGGTATACCGCTCGAATTTCTGGCTGGGGATGATACCCGTTTCGTTGAAGTAACCAAGGCCCATCGAGTACTGCGTGTTTTCAGTACCGCCCTGCATGCCCAACTGATGGTTGGTGTTGAAGCCGGGTTTGTAGATCAAGCCCTGCCAGTCGGTTGAGACGCCATTAGTCAAGGCTTCCTGCTCTTTGATCGTCAGCGGGTAGGCGGTGGTGCCGGGCGCCGTCCGGTTATACTTGGCGGCGTCCAGCTTGAACTGCGCATACTCGGGACCATTCATGACATTGTATTTGCCCATGATGGACGTGATGCCGTGGTAGCCGTCGTAGGTAAAGACGGGTTTGCCCACTTTGCCGCGCTTGGTCGTGATCAGGATAACCCCGCCCGCCCCGCGCGACCCGTAGATCGCCGTGGCCGACGCATCTTTCAGGATTTCCAGGTTGGCAATGTCGTCCGGGTTGATGTCATTCAGGCCGCCGTAGGGGATACCATCTACCACGACCAGGGGACCATCCGCGCCATCGCTCGCCGATCCCTGACCGCTGGTAAGCGTACGGTTACCACGGATACGAATCTGGCCCTGCGAACCCGGCGTCGAGCCGTTACTCACGATCGTTACCCCGGCCGCCCGGCCTTTCAGCTGGTTGATCAGGTTGGGAGCGGGTACTTCTTTCAGGGTCGCTTCGTTCACCGACACCACCGAACCGGTAACGTCCCGCTTGCGCTGAACGCCATAACCAACCACCACGACCTCATTGAGGGTTTTGTTGTCGGCCGCCAGGGTGATGTTGATGGTTGTCTGGTTACCAACCGCCACTTCCTGCGACACGTAGCCGATAAACGAGAACACCAGCACGGTGCCGGGTTGCTCCGGTACCGTCAGGCGGTAGTTGCCGTTGGCGTCGGTGGTTGTCCCGCGCACAGTCGATTTGATCTGGATACTCACGCCCGGCAGGCCTTCGCCGTTTTCGCCCACGACCCGGCCTGTCAGTTGAATGTCGCGTGCCTGATCGATGCCAGCCCCGGTCTCGACAGACGTCGTCGGCTGGGGTGCTACCGGGAGCGCGGTCACGTTCCGTTTCAGCACGATCTGCTGCCCAACTACTTCGTAGCTTAGGTTCAGCGGGGTCAGCAGCTGAGTCAGCACGACGTGCAACTGTTCGTTTTTGGCCTGATAGCTTACTTTCCGTTTCGACTGGATGATCTCCCGGCTGAAAAGAAACTGCACGTTGGCCTGCTCCTGCAGTCGTTTGATGATTCGTTCAATGTCCTGGTTCTGGACCGAGATCGTCACCCGCCGGTCGAGCAATTCCTGGGCCTTGCCATCAAAGGCGAGGCCGATATTTACGATACAGAGGGCAAATACGAGCAACAGGCTGGAAATCTTGAGGATCCTGGCCCAGGAGCTGCCTGCTAATAGAGGGGAATGCATATGTTTGTACGTTTTGTTGTTTTTCTTGAGAAGAAAATGACAAAAGAATCCCGCTCCCTGTCTGGCAGGGAATGTGTTGTGAGAGGCACAGTCGTCGGGAGATTTACGGGCGATGGTGTTGGTAGCACTGTTGCCCGTTTTTTGTAGTCTTAGATAGAGATCAAGTCATCGCATCGTGTCGTGGTTACAGGTTAACAAAACGATTAATTACAACCCTGGCTCTGAATGACCACCTGATGATCGGTCACGTCAAATGTTGACTCAATCGTTAAGCAGATTAATCGAATTTTTTCCCGAAAAGGCACGTCGTCAAGTTGGCCGGTGAACGTGCAGTTTTTCAGCAAGTCGCGATCGTATTCAATGGGAATGTGATAGCTCGTTTCCAGTTGATCGAATACTGTCGAAACAGGTACGTAGTCGTACGAAAACTGGCGCGTCGTTATTGTAGAAATTTCTTCGTCAGATGAACGGTTTTTTTGGGTGATAGCGGGTTTGTTGGTGGGTTTAAGCGTAAGTTCTTGGTTTACGGTTAACGAGACTGGTTTGTCGGGGGCGGCTACGGACGCTACCATAACTTTGCCTGTTTTTACTTTCACAAACGCGGTAGATTCTTTCTCGAAGGAACGTACCTGAAAACTGGTGCCGACAACTTTCGTGACGACGTTGCTGGTGTAAACAATGAAGGGTTTCGACGGATTTTTGGCTACTTCGAAAAAGCCGTCGCCCTGAAAGTAGACCTCCCGAACGGCGGCGTTTGGCCGCTTTCGGTAACGCAACGTGCTGCCTTCTGCCAGCAGCACCGACGACCCGTCTGGAAGCAGGCTGACCAACGGCTCGCTCGTTTCGTTCGTAACGATCAGCCATTCGTCGTCGGGTGCCTGTAGGCCTTGCCGCATGGTTCGGGTCGCCAGCGACCTAAGGTCTGGTAACTGCCACCACGCCAGACAACCTGCCAGCGCTGCCACCGCCGCCCAGCGGGCCCATTGCCGGTGCCATAGCGGGCGGATGACCGTGGGCGTATCGAACCGGTTGACGATGGCGTCGGCCTTGGCCTTTACGTCGCTATCGGTTAAGGTAACGGGCTGTCCCTGAAGTACTAAGAACGTGGCGACAGCCTGCTCATAAACGTCTCGTTTATCGGGGTGGCGTGTCAGCCAGCTGAGCCATCGTTCCCGGTCGTCGGGCCTACGTTCGAGCATCCAGACCCGGAAGGCTTCGTCACGTAAAAAATCCTCAACGGTGGAAAGCTCTTCGGATGGGAAGCTCATTGAACTTTGCTACTATTTTCCTAGATAGTATGAAGATAGTAGCCGGGCATACCCTCTCGGGCGCAACTTTTTTCAAAAAAAGTGCAAATCCTCGGTATTCTGGACCGACCAGCTCTTACGGAGCTTGCCCAGCGCTTTCTGTAAGAAATTGGAGACCGATTGCCGGTTGATATTCATGACCTCGGCAATCTCAGGGATCGACAGATTATCATAGAAACGCAGGTATAGCGCTTCGCGCTCCCGGGTGGGTAGCGAAGCCAGTTGGGTCCTGATCGTGCGCGTCACCGAGACCAGCGATTCGTGCCGGATCAACAAGGTTTCTGAGTCGGTTACTTCATCGACAGCGTTGTCCCAATCGATCGCTTCGTTGGTGAATCGTTTCTGCTGCCGTAAATGCTGTAGTATATGATGCCTGAGGGCCTTTAATAAATAATGTTTAACCGATTCGGTCGGGTTGATATGGAAGCGATTTTGCCAGAGTTGCAGGAACAATTCCTGTATACAATCGTCGATAACGGCTTCGTCGACCATGAATTTAGTACCATAGTGCCTTAGCATGCGATAATAGCGTTCGGCCAACGAGCCCAATGCCTGTTTATCGCCCGCCCGATATGCTTGCCATAACGTTTGGTCCTGTGGTTGAAAATTCATGACTATTCGTAGAAATAATAGCAGCGAAAATAACTGAAATTCTTGATTTTAACGGCTATAGCGTCGGGTTTGCCTGCACTGTAGCTGCATAGCCGAACCGGGTGGTTTTACGTAGTGTGATTTGTCGCATTTCAACGCAAAAAAAGTACTAGGGTGTCGTCACTTTTTTGCATTATGACGCTGCCTTTATGCAGCGCTATACAAGGCTGAACCTGAGGCGTCAGCGGGGGAGGCTGAATGCGTTCAGGGGTACGTTGCAACGTACCTGAGTCGTGGGCGTTGTTTAGGCAGCTAGGAGAGGGTGAGTTCAGTGAATTCGGGCAGGAAAGACTGGTAGCCGGTCAGGTAATCGTGGTACTTCTGTTCATTCAGGCGATAGAGCTGCCCCTTTTTGGTAACGGACGACGGGTCCTTCTCCCCTGTACCCAGTAAGAGTTCAGTCGATAGGATACGCCGACTGAAATTGCGCCGGTCGAGCTTTACGTTGTAGATGGCTTCGTAGAGCTTCTGCAACTGAGGAACCGTGAACTTCTCGGGTAGCAACTCGAACCCGACCGGATACAACGCCGCCTTGTAGCGCAGTTGCCGCAGGGCCGCCTCAACCATCTGATCGTGGTCAAAAATGAGTTCGGGCCGGTTAGCCAGGTCAATCCAGGAGGCATTGTGGGCTCTGAGGGCGGCCGGATCCTGATCGTCGATATTGACCAGTGAGTAATAAACAACAGACAAGGTGCGCTCGACCGGGTCGCGGTTAACGGCGCCAAAGGCCTGAAGCTGCTCCAGGTAGTTGGTGTGCAGCCCGGTCAGGGTAAACAGGATGCGGGTAGCGGCATCGTGGAGGTCTTCGTTCTTGTTGAGGAACCCACCCATCAGCGACCACCGACCAAATTCGGGTTCAAAATTCCGCTTGATGAGCAGCAACTTCAGGGTCTCACCATCAAAACCGAAGATAATACAGTCCAAAGCAACCAGGATGCGACTACTGTGGTAATAAGCTTCCATAAGCCTTCTAAGCGTTCACTACCGCCTCAACGAGCAGAAATATGTGTCAAACATACACAATTAAAAAGATATGGCAAAACCAGCAATAAATTTCATTTTTTAGGGCGATGGCTTGCGTTGGCAACAACTGGTAAAGTCTTGCTAGTGAGGATAGAAGGTGCCCGTTTGCCCACGCAGGCCCGGCTGGCGGAGCCGCTGGCTGACAATGGGTTTACCGCTGCCTTAACCGGTTGCGTTGACGTCTGCCGATGGCCAAAGACTTAATCGTAAGGTAACAACACGGTAATCTTGACGTGATACTGCCCCGCTAGTTTTGCCGCTCCATTAGGTTACCCAGCGGTTATGAAAAGGGAATTTCTTCCGACAGACGTCAACCTGATCGTTGCTATTCAGTCGGGCGACACGGCGGCTTTTCAGACGCTCTACCGAACATACTGGCGTCCGCTGTTCAACTTTGCCTGCCAGGCCACACGCGATGTCGACGAGGCCAAAGACCTGCTTCAGGACCTTTTTGCTGACATCTGGCAGAATCGGGCCACCATCCGGGCCGATACATTCTCGTCGGCTTATCTCTACGCGACCCTGCGCCACAAACTGCTTGATCGAATCCGGAGAGGGTCGGTGCGCTTCGAGTACGCGCAGCACATTGCCGCCACCACCAACGACGCAGACCATTCGACCGAGGCCACCATACTGGCCAGCGATTTTTCGGAGCGTCTTCAGCACGAACTGAACGAACTACCCGACCGGTGCCGACTCATTTTCCAGTTGAGCCGGTTCGACGATCAATCGGTTGACGAGATTGCCAGCCACCTTAGCCTGTCTCCGCAGACCGTCAAAAACCAACTGACCACCGCACTACGTCGGTTGCGCACCGGCCTTTACGAATACGCTACGTTTGTGAGCCTGTTGATAGTCAGCGCGTTGGCTTGAATGTTTCTTTTTTTTGAAAAAGTTTTGTGTTCGGCATAGTACCAATCGGTCGTTGGTGCGAATACCAGTCAGACAAGGCCCGGAAGGTCTGGTCGTGACGAACGAATGAACCAACAGGAGCGAGAGGCGCACCTCCGCGCGTACTTGAGTGGAAAAGAGACTGCCGACGGCAAAGCCCTGTTCGACAAATGGGCCGATCGGCTCATGCAGGATCAGCTCTTTCTCGATTCACTGAGTCCTGAACAGCTCAGTCGGTTCGAGGCCGAGATCTGGTCGGGGATCACCCAACGGACCGGCATCAGCAACGAGCCGCTGGCAGCCCCTGCTCCGTTCAGCCGTCAGCCTGCCGACGACCAGCCACTGCGCGCCCTCGGCCCGCGCTTTTCGTACCGTTACGGCATGGCGGCAGCGGTTGTCTTGCTGCTACTGGCTGGGTACGTGCTGTGGTGGATGGCAGGGGCCGAGAACCATCGGTCAGACATCGCTTACCGAACTGTATCGGTTCCTGTTGGTGGGCGAATGATGGTCACCCTGGCCGATGGCTCGCGGATTACGCTCAACGCTAAAAGTACGCTGCGGTACCCTGAACGGCTGACGGGCTCAACCCGGCAGGTGTTCCTGACAGGTGAGGGTTTCTTTGAGGTAACGCCCGATCCCGCTCATCCCTTCATCGTAACAACCCGCACACTCACGACGACGGTAAAGGGCACTTCGTTTAACGTGAATGCCTACGCCGACGACCCCACCGCCGAAGTGACGGTGGTCACCGGGAAAGTAGCCGTGGCGCCGAGCAAAGGCAGGCACAGAGCCCGGCTGCTGACACCGGGGCAGGCGGTGGCTTACCGGGCCGATATCGATGTATTCACACCGACTGTGCCGATCCGCCCAACTGATGCAACCGCCTGGCAACGGGGCACCCTGCTTTTCCAACGTACCCCGCTCAGCGCTGTTGTTCGACAGTTGGAGCGGCAGTTCGACGTGCATATACGGCTGGAAAACAACCAATTGGCCCGTTGTACGCTTGTCGGTGAGTTTGGCCGCCTGCCGCTCGCCGATATACTGACCGCCTTGTGTCAATCAATCGGAGCAACCTACAACATGAACGGAACGGAGATCCGGATTCGCGGCAACGGGTGCCGATGAGCGCTCCGCCATAAAAAAGGCCAGATGTGGTACCAGCACACCTGACCCCAAAGAAAACAATCCTCAGACAAAGCATACCCCGGCGATGTGAAGCCCGGCGGGGTACGTAGTTGACCATTTTCTTCTTTTTACTCCTCGCAAACCTATGCAAAATTTCGTGCGTACTAGCGGCCGGCCCCAACGAATCCGGCACGGTGCGTCTCTCGTTCTGCTCTGCCTGCTCGCCACCCTGACGTTGGCAGGCCACTGCTTCGGCCAGCAAACGCTGCAAACCCGCGTATCACTATCCGCGCAAAACAGCCGCCTTGACGACGTGCTGACGCAACTCGGCACGCAAGCGCAACTCCGCTTTGTGTATTCAGGCAACACGATTGCGGCCGACGACCGGGTGTCGCTTTCGGTTCAGAACCAGCCGCTGAACCAGGTGCTCGATCGCCTGCTGAGCCCCCGCAAACTGGCCTATGCGCTCGTCGGGCAAAATCAAGTTGTCATCCGGCAGGCTGAGGAACGTACCCAACGCCCGGCCGCTACCGTGACCGGCCGGGTCACCGACGCCAAAACCGGCGACGGGATTCCGGGGGTGAACGTGCTGGTGCGGGGTACCCAGCAAGGGACAACGACCGACGTGGACGGCCGGTATTCGCTCAACGTACCCAGCGACCGCAGCGAACTCAGTTTCTCGTTTGTGGGCTACCTCCCGCAGACCATCCCGATTGGCAACCGCTCGACGATCAACGTGCTGCTGGCCGAAGATGCGCGCAGCCTGAACGAAGTGGTCGTAACGGCCCTGGGCATCAAACGGGAAGAAAAAGCGTTGGGCTATGCCACGCAGAAACTCGACGGCAATGCTGTGACCGACGCGCCCGCTAACAGCGTGGTCAATGCGCTATCGGGGAAAGTGGCGGGCCTGAACCTGACTAAAACCGACGGGCCGATGGGCAGCAGCCGCGTGACGCTGCGGGGCGAAAGTATTCTGGACCTAAACTCGCCGGGTGCCCTGATCGTGGTGGATGGCGAGCCCATCAGCACGGGGTTTCAGGGGGTAGGCCACGGCGCGTATCTGGGCGGCGACTCGCCCGTTGACTTTGGCAGCGCCCTGACCGACATCGACCCGAACAACATCGAATCGATCAACGTGCTGAAGGGACCGGCCGCCTCGGCCCTCTATGGCTCGCGGGCGGGTAGCGGGGCCATCATCATCACCACCAAAAGCGGCAAACGCGACCAGAAAGGCATCGGCGTGACGCTGAATTCGTACATCAGCGTCGACGATGTGAACCGCTGGCCTGATTACCAGTATGAATATGGACAAGGAACCGCCGGGCAGAACTACTATTCGTACGGGACGACCGCCGATGGCCCCGGCACGCATAACACCAGCTCGGCCTGGGGACCACGCTTCGACGGGCAGTCGTTTTTCCAATACGACTCACCCCGCGATGCCAACGGACTACCCACGGCCCGCACACCCTGGGTGCCCTACAAGGACAACCGCAAAGACTTTTTCCGGAAAGGTATCACGCTGAACAACAACATCTCGATCAGCAACAACGGCGACAAAGGCACGACCCGCCTTAGCCTGTCGCACCTGAAAAACGACTGGATTCTGCCGAATACGGGCTATCAGCGCATCAGCGTTGGCTTCTCCAACCAGTCGCAGATTTCGACGAACCTGTCGACCAACGTCAAGCTGAATTACTACAACAAGTTCAGCGACAACCTGCCCACGACCGGCTACAACAACCAGTCGATCATGTACTTCCTGGCCTTCCAGAATCCGAACATCAATCTGGACTGGTACAAGCCTTACTGGGTGCCGGGTCGTGAGGGGATCGAGCAGAGCCACCCGTTCAGTTCACTCATCGACAACCCGTACCTGATCGTGAACGAGATGCTGAACAAATCGAATCGGCACAACATCACGGGCAATGTATCGGCTACGTATACCCTTCTGAAAGGACTGGATCTGACCCTGCACGGCGGCCTCGACGCGGGCTACGAGTTCCGCTCGCAACAGCGGCCCATGAACACCCAGAAGTTTCAGGCGGGGATGTACCGGCAGCAGAACGTATTTAACGTCGAGACGAACACCGATTTCCTGCTGCGCTACCAGCTAAAACCTAGCGCCGATTTTCAGGTAACGGCCAACGCGGGCGGCAACGTGCTGATTCAGTCGCAGAAATTCACGAACCAACTGGCCGACCGGCTGGTGATTCCGGGCGTGTATAACCTGGCCAACAGTGAGCAACTGCCCCTTACCCGTAGCGACCGGGCCGACAAGCAGATCAACAGCCTGTATGGCTTCGTCAACCTGGCCTATAAGAACGTGGCCTTCTTCGACATCACGGGCCGGAACGACTGGAGCAGCACGCTACCCCGCCAGAACAATTCATTTTTCTACCCGTCTACCACGCTCAGCCTGATCGTGTCGGATATCGTGAAGCTGCCAAGTTGGGTGAGTTATGCCAAGGTACGTGGGGCCTACGCCAGCGTGGGCTACGATGCCCGGCTGGGTACGTATAACCTCGAAAAAGTGTACGAACCGGGCGTGTTTCCGGGCGAACTGGAAAATCCGAACATCATCGCCAACCCCAACCTGCGCCCGCAACGCAACAACTCGTGGGAGGCCGGGACCGAGTGGCGGCTGTTCAAGAACCGACTCTCTTTCGATCTGACGGTGTATCGCCAGCTCACCATCGACCAGATTCTGTATGCCCCCGTCGAATACGCCTCGGGCTACAACTCATCGCTTATCAACATGGGCCGGGTCGTGAACCGGGGGATCGAGCTGACCCTGACCGGAAGCCCCATCAAGAACGCGCGGGGGTTCAACTGGGACGCCACGCTGAACTGGGCCATGAACCGCAACATGGTTGAAGAACTGAACAACGGTACCGGCAGTGTGGTGCTGGCCCGCTACGTCGGCAGCCGTGTCACGCTGGAAGCCCGCGAAGGGCGACCCCTGGGTGAACTCTACGGGTTGGGTTTCAAGCGGTCGCCGGATGGGCAGATTGTCTATGACAAAACCGGCTACCCCTTGCTGACCGACCAGTTCATCAACCTGGGCACTGCCACGCCCAAATGGCGCGGTGGCCTGGCCAATACGTTCCGGTATCGGGGCCTGAGCCTGTCGGTGCTGATCGATCATCAGCAGGGTGGTCGGGTGTATTCGCTGACCAATTCAGTACTGGGCGAGCAGGGTAAAATCACCGCCACGCTACCGGGCCGCTACGATGGGCTAATCGGGCCGGGCGTGACCCAGAACGCCGACGGCACCTACGTACCCAACACCACAAAAGCCGCCAACATCGTTACGTACTACAGCCGCCTCTATGGCCGCGACAACGTAGAGGCCAACACCTTCGACGCCACCTTCACCAAACTGCGCGAAGTGCGGCTTGCCTATACGCTGCCCCCGTCGGTGCTGGGCAAAACGTTCCTGCGCGGCGCCACCATCGGTATCTACGGCCGTGACCTCTACAACTGGACCAAATTCCCCGGCTTCGATCCCGAAACCTCGACACTCGACAACTCAACCATTACGCCCGGTCTGGAAATCGCGCAGTTCCCGTCGACTCGTACCATGGGTGCCAATCTGACCGTATCGTTCTAGGCTATTTCGCCATTGATCATGAAAATAAACAAACTACTGGTAGTGAGCGCCTGCCTGCTGATGGCACTCGGGTGCACCCAATCGATGGATGACCTGCTGCACGACCCGGAAGCCGTAACGACGGCCACCTCGGGCAGCTTTCTGAACACGGCCATCCTTAACGGCGTCAACGTAGGGCTGAGCCGCAGCCACCGCCTCAACCACGAACTGATGCAGGTGACGGTCTCACTGACCGATGGACAGTTTCACCGCTACGTGCTGATTCCCAGCGAGTCGGATTACCTCTGGAACAACTACTACCTCACGCTCACCAACGTGCAGGATATGTACGACCGTGCCCGGGCGACAAACAACCGCAACCACATGGCGGTGGCCATGACGGTGCGGGCCTGGCTCTTTCAAAACCTGACCGACACCTACGGCGATGTGCCTTATTTCCAGGCCCTAAAAGGCTACCCCGAGTACCAGATCACGCCGAAGTTCGATCCGCAGGCGCAGATTTACGCCGATCTGGTGGCGAAGCTCGACACGGCCAACGCGCTCTACGACATCACGAAACCGTTTTCGCCCGGCACCGACGCCCTCTTTGCGGCCGAGCAGAGCACGACCAACATGGCCAAGTGGAAGCGGTTCACCAACTCACTGCGGCTGCGGCTGCTGATGCGAGGTGAGGCCAAATCGCCCGAGTTTCAGCAACAGATCCGGACCATGCTGGCCGACCCGACCCGGTATCCGCTGATGACGGCTGTCGACCAGAGTGCCGCTCTGAAATTTACGGCCGTTACGCCCCTGCTCAATCCCTTCGCCGACGACCGTGACTATGACTTCAACGGCTCAAATGCCTTCGCTGAGTATTTCATCAATACCCTCAACAGCTGGCAGGACCCGCGCCTGGCCGTCTGGGCAACGAGCGTGAGCGGCAAGTTTGTGGGCGTACCGAGTGGCTATTCGCTGGGTGATTCGCCGAAGGTGAGTGCCATCGCGTCGTCGCGGCTCAACAAGACGCTGAAAACGTCGCCGCTGCTGGGCACCATCATGCAATACGCCGAAACCGAGTTTCTGCTGGCCGAAGCCGCCCTGAAAGGCTACTCGTCGGATTCACCGAAAGACCACTACGAAAAAGGCATCCGGGCGTCGATGGCCTACTGGGGTGCGACCATGCCGACCGATTTCCTGACGCGTAAGGGTGTCGCCTACAGCGGCACGCTGGAACAGCTCATCACGCAGAAGTACATCAGCCTGTTTTTTACCGAAATGCAACAGTGGGCCGAATACCGCCGGACGGGCTTCCCGGTGCTTCCCAAGGGCCCCGGCCTCGAGAACAACGGCCAGCTACCAATGCGCCTGACGTACCCGCTGTCGGTACAATCGCTCAACAAACAAAGCTACGACGAGGCCACTGCCCGGATCGGGGGCGACAACATCAACGCCAAAATCTGGTGGGCCAAGTAATAAAACCATGCTCAATCGACGTACTTTCTTAAAGCAGATCGGCTGGTCCGGGGCGGCACTCTCGTCGGCCCCGGTCGCCATCGCCCAACCCAACGTACCGGCCGAAGCCGGCACCCGCCTGACCGGTCGGGTGGTATCGGCCGGTAAAGGCCTCGCCAACGTCGCCGTGACGGATGGCTACACCGTGACGAAAACCGACAAGAACGGGGCGTATCAACTGACCGCCGCGACCGGTGCCGAGTTTGTCTACATCAGCCTGCCCTCGGGCTACGCATTCCCGCACGACAACGGCACGGCGCGTTTTTTTCAGCCCATCACGGCCAAAACCGGAACTGTCACCGCCAATTTTACGCTGGACAAACTCCCGGTCGACGATACCCGGCATCAGTTTGTGGTCTGGGCTGACACCCAGATGATTTCCAAAAAAGACGCCGAACAGCTCAAGGCGGAGTCGGCCCCCGATCTGCACGAACTGGTGGCAACGTACCCAGCGGGATCGCTCTTTCACGGCATTGGCTGCGGCGACCTCGTCTGGGATCATTTTGACCTGTATGCCGACTACAAGGAAGCCATCGGCTCGACCGGGATTCCATTTTTCAACGTCATTGGGAACCACGATCTTGATCTAGACGCCCGCACCGACGACTACTCAGCCCGGACCTTCAAGCAGCAGTTTGGCCCGACGTATTATTCCTTCAACCGGGGGCAGGTGCACTATGTGATGCTCGACGACGTGTTCTTCATCGGCACGGCGAAAAAGTACATTGGCTACCTCACCGAAAACCAACTGCACTGGCTCGAACAGGACCTGGCTCTGGTAAAACCCGGCTCGACGGTGGTCGTTAGCCTGCACATTCCGACGCAGACGGGTCATGCCCGGCGCAATAAGTTGAAAGATGATGAACTGGGCGGGTCGGTGTCGAATCGGAACCAGCTGTATCAGTTGCTGAAGCCGTTTAAGACGCACATCATGTCGGGCCACACCCACGTCAACGAGAAGTGGGAGGCCGACAACGTCATCGAGCACGTGCACGGTACGGTTTGCGGCGCCTGGTGGACGGGCCCCATTTGCAGCGATGGCACGCCCAGCGGCTACGGCGTCTATGAAGTAGATGGGGGCGACATTCGCTGGTATTACAAATCGACGGGGAAGCCGCGTACGCATCAGGTACGTATCTACGAAAAAGGGCGAGTGAAAGAAGCGCCCGATCAACTGGCCGTGAACGTTTGGAACTGGGATCCCAAATGGAAAATTGAATGGCTGGAAGATGGCGTACTCAAAGGCCAGTTGGCGCCGCAGGTGGCGCTCGACCCCTGGGCCGTGGAGTTGTACGCCGGGCCGCAACTACCCAAAAAACACAAGTTTGTCGATCCGACGCTGACCGATCACCTGTTCTTCATCAGCCCGTCGGCCAACGCCCGGGAAATCACCGTTCGGGCGACCGACCGCTTCGGTACAGTGTACACGGAACGGATGCCACTGGTGTAAGAGCCGTACTGTACTGACGCACAACCCAGGGTCAGCCGAGGTGATGATATCTATCGCCCTGGCTGACCCTGTTTCCGTTTCATAGGGATGCCACTTGACCCCATGGTATGGCTCTCGGTGGTGCCGCGACCCTGCGCGCCATGAACTGCCGACGCCGGAGCCGCAGCGGTAGGGCCGCTTCACGATTTGATAACAACGCATCGTTGCCGGATCGCCCCGGTAGAACGAATTTTGGTGGTTACCCGGTGCCTTCAACGGGAATTCACGACTCAACAGATACAGTTCGTTCCTCAACGTATGCACGCTATCATTGACCACCTGATCGAACTGTGTCCACAGGCCTGGACCCGCCAACTGCTCGACATGGGGAGCTACGTGTACCAGCCCGCTGACGCCGACGCGCGCCTCTACCTGATCGAGAAAGGCCTGGTTAAGATCGGTAGCCTGGGGGCGTCGGGTGAACGAATCCTCTACGACCTGCTGCAACCGGGCGAGCTGTTCGGCGATCTGGATTACATCGACGATGCCGAGTTTTTTGAGTTTGCCCAGGCCGCTACGCCGCTGTCGGTGCTGGCGATCGACCGCACCGCGTTCCGGCGGGCCGTTCGCCTGGACCCCGTGCTGGCCGACTGGTTTCAGCAAACGCTCGTCCGGCGCTGGCATCGGGCCGAAACGAGGCTGCTGCATCGAAGCAGCGTACCCGTCGATGGGCGCATTCGTTTCCTGGAAGAGCAGTACTCGGCCCGAGTTACCGATGCCCACTATCACCTGCACCGCCCCTTCGATCTGCTCTCGTTGCAGGAGGTGGGTGATCTTGTTGGGGCCACGCGGCAAACCGTTTCGCGCAAGCTGAAGCACCGACTGGTGCTGGCGATGTGACGAAAATCGTGGCGGTGCTGTTACCCCAAGTTTACCAACAGGCCGCCCTTTTTTACTGCTTTATTAAGAATGGCCGGGGTGTTAAAATGTAACAGCTGCGGCGAGGAGGGCAGGGGGAGATTTGTGGCTTCAGTACATCCGATTCCATGTCATGAACCAACAGTCTCCTTTCTTTTTTACCTCCGTCAGGTACGTTGCCGCCCTGTTTGCGCTGCTGCTGACAAGCATCGCCTGGGGGCAGGCAACCGACGCCACCGTGACGGGTACCGTCCGCGATAAGGCCGGCCAAGTACTACCGGGCGTTACGGTGCAGCTTCGCAACGAAGCGACCGGGTTTAAAACCGGCACAGCGACGGGTGCCGACGGCCGGTTCTCGATGCAGCAGCTGCCGCTGGGCGGGCCGTATACGATCACGTTTTCGTACGTCGGCTACACGCCCCAGAGTCAGACCGGTTACCAGCTCAATCAAGCCGACCGCGTCACCGTCAACGCGACGATGAGCGAAACCGACCAGCAATTGCAGGAAGTGGTCGTGGCAGCCAGCAGCCTGAAAAACCGGACCGACCGGCTGGGGGCTTCGACCGCCATTACCGCCGACAACATCGCCAAGCTGCCCGTATTCAACCGCAGCTTCACCAACCTGCTGGCTCTGTCGCCGCTGAGCAACGGCACCAGCATTGGCGGGCAACTCGCCTCCTCCACCAACTTCCTTATCGACGGAGCCAGTGCGCGGAATAACCTGACGAGCGGGGCGCTGGGCAGCGGGCCTTTTTCGCTCTCGCTCGAAGCCATCCGCGAGTTTGAGATCGTCGCCAATGAGTACGACGTTACGAAAGGGCGGCAAGGCGGCGGTACGGTCAGCGCGGTGACCAAATCGGGCACCAACACCGTGACCGGCACCGCTTTTACGTATTATAATGCCGACGGCCTGTCGAGCCCGCGCGATATTCGGGGCAATGTCCGTACGGCCAATTTTACCCGCTTTCAGTACGGGTTTTCGTTGGGCGGACCGATCATCAAAGACAAACTGCACTACTTCGTGGCGCTCGACCGGCAAACCGAATCGGCTCCGTTTTACATCGCCGATATCCGCACCGACGCTGATGCCAACGCGCTGGGTATCAGCAAGGCGGTGCTCGACAGTGTGATTACGATTGGTCGCCAAAAATACGGCCTGAGCAACACGCAGCAGGTGGGCGAATTCAGCCGCGAGACGGTGGCCAATACGCTGTTTACTCGCCTCGACTGGCAGTTGAATGCCAAGCACACGCTGACGCTGCGCAACAATTTCAGCAACTGGAACAACCCCAACAGCAACAACGACAACTCGTCGATCAACCTGTTTGAGGTGTATGGCGGGTTCAAATCGCTGGAAAACAGCACGCTGCTCTCGCTTCGGTCCACGTTTAAGCCAACGCTGATCAACGAACTGAAGGTGCAGTATCAGACCGCGACGCGCAACTACGAGGCCAACAGCCAGCTTCCCTCGGCCAACATTCCCCGGGCTATTGTCACGGTCAACTCGATACTGCCAAACGGGCGCAACTCGAGTACGTCGGTGCAGTTGGGCGGGCAGCGGTTCACGCCGGAGCGCAACCTCGAAAACCAGCTTCAACTGGTCAACACACTATATCTGAACAAGGACCGCTACAACGTTACGTTTGGTACCGATAACACGCTAACGTACCTGGATACGTACATTTCCAACGAGCAGAACGGTCGGTTTATCTTCAACAACATGCGCGATTTTGCCAACCTGAACCCCTCGCGCTACGCCCGCGAAGTGCCCATCAACGGCATTCCGTCGGTGCAGCAGTACGTGCTGAACGCGTCGCTGTTTGGGCAGGTCCAGTTTAAACCTCGGGCCGACATGGACCTACAGGCGGGTCTGCGCTGGGACCTGACGAGCTACCTGACCAAAGGCGACTACAACTCGGTTGTTGAGCGCGAGCTTGGCCTGCGTACCGACGCCAACCCGACCGACTGGAACAACATTCAGCCTCGCGTGCAATTGACCTGGAACCCCGGCAACAAAAACCGCGACATCATCCGGGTAGGGGCGGGGGCATTCTCGGCCTATGTCATCAACTACGCGCAGGTGAACAACATCCAGAACAGCGGCACCAAAGTAGCGTCGATCGACGTGACGCGCCCGACTAACGCCAGCCAGCCGAATCTGGTGCCGCGGCCGGATTTTGTGTCGTACCGCAACGACCCCAGCACGGCACCGGGTATTCCCGCCGGAGCCAGCTATGTGTCGACGATCAACCTGAACGATCCGAACTTCCAGGTGCCGACGATCTACAAAGCCAACGTGTCGTACAACCACTTCTTCAGCGACAACGTGCGGATCGGGGCCAACCTGCTCTACGCGAAAACGGTCAACAACTACGTCTATCTTGATCGGAATCTGGTCGATCAGCCGTATTTCACGCTGGCCAACGAAGCCAACCGGGGCGTATTCGTACCGGCCAATACGATTGCCACCAACAGCGGGCAGACCAACAACGTGCTGGGCCGTAAGACGCAGGCCGTGGGCCGGACGCTGATGCTCACCAACGGCGCGAAACTACAAACGCTGACGTTTGTGCTCGACGGGGAAATTCGCCTGCCGCGCAATGGGTCGCTGGCCTTCAGCTATACCTGGAACGACGCCCGCGATAATACGTCGTACAACGGCAACGTGGCCAATACGTCGACGTTCCGGCCCATCAAGAGCGACCCGCGCGACCTGTCTGACATCAACTATTCTGACAATCAGTTCCGGCATAAGCTGGTCGCCTTCGGGTCGTCACCGTCGGTAGCGGGGATCGTGCTGAGCGTGCGGTTTACGGGTATGGGTGGTTCGCGCTACTCGCTGGTGGTTGACGGCGATATCAACGGCGATTTTGTGGGTGGCCCCGGTACCGACAACGACCTCGCCTTTGTATTCGACCCCAACAACCCCGAAGTGCCGCAAAGCATCCGGACGTCGATGCAGAAGGTGCTCGACAACCCCGACAACCTGGCTGCTGGCGCGATCCGCAACAGCATCGGCAAAATCTTCGACCGGAACGGCGGCGAAAACGGCTTCTACGGCACCTTCGATGTGCGGCTGGCCAAGACGTTCCGTACGTTCAACAAACAGCAACTGGCCCTCAGTGTCGACGTGTTCAATTTCGCCAACCTGCTCGGTCAGGTACTCGACGGGGTTACCACCCGCGGTGCCGAAGCGACCTCACGGCGCAACTGGGGCGGCAACTTTAACCTGGTCAACCAGACGCTGCTGACGCCCACGGGCTTCAACGCCACCACGCGGCAGTACACTTACCGCGTCAACGAAAACGTGGGTACTACCCAGAAACAGGGCACGCCCTATTCGGTACAGCTAGGGGCCCGGTATTCGTTCTAGTGAATACGTAAAGGTATGGCCCAACGGCCGCTACGGAATAAGCTTATTCCGTAGCGGCCGTTTGTGTTTGTTGCTAAGAAGTAGACGAAGGGCATTGCATAACCCACACAAGTGGTCTGGTGATGACCAACAGAGGGGGGCGATGGTAAAGACCCTCTTAAAGAGTTATAGTAGAAAGGTTGGTCCGGAACAAGCTAAAGTTGACGGCCTGATAAGCTCAATTAAATCACAGCGATCAGTTGCCTAAAACGTCTTTGAGCTTCTCATCCAACTGACTGTCGTTTCCACCATTGTACCGACCAACGATAACTCCTTTGGGGTCGATTAAGACCTTAGTCGGAAACGAATCGACGGCATACTTTCTGGCAATGCTCTTCTGACTACCAACCACCCTGTCTCCTTTCATCTCTGTATCCAGAATGTGTTTCCAAACGCCAATGCTATCTTTTTCAATGGCTGTTCGCCAGGCTACAGGCTTATCCTCGCAGGCAATACCAATAAACTCGATTCCTTTCTGGCGATAGGCCTGATACAGCTTCCGCAAATGCGGGTTGCCAGCCCGGCAGGGAGCGCACCAGCTACCCCAAAAATCCAGTAATACGTAGCGGCCTTTGTAATCAGCTAGCCGGATTGGGTGTCCACTTGCGTCGATGGCCGAAAAATCAGCCGCTATGGTTCCAACGGCCGTATTGGCTTGGTCAAGCATGGTGATTTTTTCCGCGATACGCTGTCCAATAAGGCTCTCCTGAATGTTGGGATTCAAACGACCATAGAGCCGACGAACGGAATCAACGGGCCAGGTCGATTTAAAAAAGTCCAGTTCATAAGCGCTGGCCCAGGAATTAGGATTATCCTCTATAAAACGATAACTGACCAACCGCTTGGCCACAGCGTTGGCTACAATTGCCTGATTGATCGAATCTTGCTGGCTCTGTCGGCTATCGCCATCGCCGGTTTGGGGACTCTGCTTGGCCAGTTGGGCTGAACGTTCCCGAAGCGAAAAGTACTGTTTCAGGTATGGCGCGTGAAGTGCAGTTAACCGATTGAACTCATCGTGGGTTTTCGACCCCTTCAGGGTGAGGCTTCTAAATTGATTGTGGACTGCCTTTACCTGCATGGTGGTCGGCTCCAGGAAAATCAGGGCAATATTCAGATTCTCTTCATCAGGAATGATCGTCCGATTGGTCTTGATAAGAGCTTTGGTGGGTTGGCTCAGTTGTCCTGTGAATATAAAGGCGCCTTGGGTGATCTGAGCGCTATCGAGCTTTTCTTCACCAGTACGGTCGACGTACTTCAGATAGATCCATTTAGCCGGTGACTGATCGAGCCGCCCGTGAAGGACAAATGGGGTCGTTTGCGCTGAGGCACTTAGCGTCAAGAGAAGCAACCCAACTCCAATACTCTTTTTCATCATGGCAGGTAGTAAGGTTGATCAGGGAGTTTGAGCCGAGCGTGCCGAAAAGATGCCCCCCCCCCAATATGTAAGTCGTCTATTTTGTTTTAAAAGCAAACAGACTTGTTTATTTAACTTGTATCGACATGGCTTTGCGGTGCGAGGTCAACCAAGTTATTCTTATGCACGGCAGTTGCTCCATGATTAAATTAGAACCCCGTCGTTGTATTGCATAGCTATATAGGCTAAAGGTGACAACAAAAACCCTTGCTGAGTAAGTGGTTTGAGCCCAGTAGCAGATGGGTATTGCGTTGGAGAAGTATATAGATCGGGCGGAAAAGGAATTTACGTGAAAGTAGCCGCCCACTTCGTTTTCATCACGTTCTATTTTGTGGCGTGATGCCACTTACGATTTGCTCCTCAAGCGAACAGCAGGCAGCCGTCAACGCAGCCGGAGGTGCCCAGTAAGCCGCGGGGGCGTACAAGAATGCAACAGACTGAGCTAAGCCAGCTGTAGCGCCCCGCTCAGCTGCAAACTGTTATCACGGCAACAATGACCGATATGTGCCGAGGCTACCTTGGTCCCCAGTTGCAGGATATCAAGCAGTCGAGCGAAAACGGAATTACTCTGATACATACAAGAAGTTAAGCTTGCCAAACAGGGAAAAAGTAGAAACTGCCCTGTTTTACAAACGCATACCTAGGGCGGGTAACGCTGAGATAGTATTCGATCCGAAATCTGCAAACAGCTACAGCTCCAGTGAACTTCATGAAAAAAAGGTACCTGTTTCTTCTGTTAATGGTGGCTTGTTCAGCATTAGAGGCTCAGCCTGTCAACCGTCTATACATCGCCAACGACGACCATACCGATTACATGTGGACGGCGAATGAAGCCACGTATGACTCGGCGTTTGTGCACATGCTCGACTTCTACCTGCACCAGATCGACTCGACCCGCAATAGCCCCGCCGACTTTCAGGCGCGCTTCAACTGCGACGGGAGCTACTGGCTGCGGGCATACCAGAAGTTCCGCTCGCCAGCCCAGTTCGGTCGGCTGATCGCTGCCATCAAATCAGGGCATATCAGCAGCCCGCTCAATACGCTGGTAAACACCTACGGCGCACAACCGACGGAAGCCGTACTGCGCGGGATGTATTACGCCGGTAGTCTGGAACGTACCCATAGCCTTCGGTTCAGACTGGCGCAGACGATGGAAAACAACACCATCCCGCTGGGTCTGAGCGCACTCTGGGCAGGGTCGGGCGCTAAATACAGCTATAAGGGCATTGGTGGTTACGGCAGTCAGATGACCTACGAATACCGCGACAACCGCCGCCACCAACTCTACCGCTACGCCGGTCTCGACGGGTCGGGCGTGCTGATGAAATGGTATACGTACAACGAAAAAACAGCCGCCCCGCTCGGGGGCTATGCCGAATGCCGACTGTTTCCGAAAAAGAGGCCTGCGGGTGTCAGTCAGACCGAAGAAATCAGCCGGGTTATTGCCAAACTGGATGCCTTGTGCGACACGGTCTCCCCCACATCAACGTACCCGTTCAGGGTAGCGGGGGCGTTTGGCTACGGCTGGGACGATCTGGAAACGTACGTCTCAAACCCGTTTATCCAGGCCGCCCGCAACGCCACCAACGCCACTCGAAAAGTACGGGTATCGAACGAAGAAGATTTCTTTGACGACGTAGCCCGCAGCTACCCCAACCTCGCGGCCGAATCGGTAAGCTACGGCAACGAATGGGACCTGTACTGTGCGTCGATGAACGAAACCACCGCGCGGGTACGTCGGTCGACCGAGAAGCTGCGGGCGGCAGAGGCGCTTGCCTCACTGGTGGCGCTAAAGAACCCCGGTTTCGCCCGTCAGCTTACCCCCGCCCGAGACCTGGCCTGGGAGTCATTTGGGATGTACTGGGAACACAACTGGACCGCCGACGGGCCCGTGAAACAGCCGGTCCGGGCCACCTGGCAAAACAAGATTCAGCGACAGATCACCAGCTACGTCGATTCACTGTTCAGGCGCTCCGTCGACGCGTTGGGTGCTCAACTCAAACGAGCAGCGAATCCACGATTCTTCGTCTTCAACCCCCTTGGCTGGACCCGTACCGACGTTGCCGATCTGGCTTACACAGGTACGTACCCGGTTCGGATCATCGATGCGTCGACGAAGCAGGAAGTAGCCAGTCAGCTAATCACCAAAGGCGGGCGTCGGTTTTTGCGCATCTGGGCCGAAAACATCCCGTCGGTTGGCTACAAAGTGTTTGAGCTAACGCCCGGAACGCCCGCCACCCGGCCTGTCGCCGCGACGGTTTCGGGCGAGTACATCACCAACAGCGATTACCGACTGCGGCTCAGCCCATCGGGCGCTATTACGGACATTCAGGATCGTAAGGCCAACGGGCGACAACTGGTAAAGCCCCTCGACGGCAAATACGCGAACGATCTGGGCGTGGGGGACGTCAACGCGGGCAGTCCCGTCGTTGCCGAAAACGTGGGGCCGGTGTCGGTCACGCTGAAAGCGGTTTCGCCGCTTCCCATACCCCACACGGTGCGGGTAACCCTGTTTGTCAGCGGCCGCAACGCCGGAGCGGGTCCGTCCCGCATCGAGATCGAAGACAGCCTTCAGGCCAATTTCAAAGACGTAAAAACGTGGACCTTTTCGTTCAGCCTGACCAACCCGACAACGCACCACGAAGAGCTGGGCGCTATTCTGACGGCCAAAAAGGAGACGCAGGGGGGGCACTACGCCGCCCAGAACGCCCGACTCGACTGGCAAACGTTCAACCACTTTGCTGACCTGAGCGAACCTACGTACGGTCGGGCCGCGTACGGTCGGGCCGCGTACGGGATTACGCTCTCCAACGTCGATTGCAGCTTCTTCAAGCTTGGCCAGAGCACTATCGATTCCCTGTGGGGTAGCTCGCCACAACTTCATGCACTGGCCGGGGGGCAGGTCGATACCAAGCGCGAAGACAAAGGCGCGTTGGGTATTCGGGGACAAAACGGCGAAACGGGCTTTCTGTACCAATTCGCACTCACTACCCATGCAAGCAGTTTTGACCCGGTCAACGCGTTGAGATTTTCGCTCGAACATCAGAACCCACTCGTGACCGGGCTCGTCACCGGCACGGCAGACACGTACCCAGCCCTAACGTTTTCGCTGTTAAAAATCAGCGACCCCAAAGTGCTACTCTGGGGCGTAAAACCCAGCGAAGACGGCATCGGGCAGGGGCTGATTACCCGCCTCTGGAACGTACCCGGACAGGCCACCACCGCCCGGCTGACGGCATCCAGCCCGATCGGTAAGGCCTGGCAAACGTCGCATATCGAAACCAATGAACGCCTGTTAACACCAACAGGCAGGCAGTTGCAGCTCCGGTTCAGGCCAACGCAACTCAATACGTATCGTCTCCTGCTCACAAACTGATTGACTCTTGAAAACACTGGCGATCGGTATAGACATTGGGGGCACCCGGACAAAAATCGGGCTGGTCGACCTGGCCAGCGGTGTGGTCGACGCCATGCTCGTTACGCCCACCGAAACCAAAAACGGGGAGCAGTTTCTGCAACGGATCGGTACTGCCATCAGCCAGCTCAAAGACAAAGCCATTGCCGAACTTACCCAACTGGCGGGGGTGGGCATCGGTGTGCCGGGCTTTGTGTTTGCCAACGGTGTCGTAGACTCCACGTACGGCTTTCTCGAATTCATGGAGGATTATCCGCTAGCCAGCTATATTCAGGAGCGACACGGGCTGCCCTGTTTGCTCGACAACGACGCCCGCGTGGTTGCACTGGGCGAGGCGACATTTGGCCAGGGGGAGAGGTTTAGCCGTGTTTTGGTCTTAACGCTGGGCACGGGCCTTGGGCTGGGTCTTACGGTCGATGGCAGGCTCGATGGTCCGCTGCCCTATGCTCACATGGGCGGCCACCTGACCATCACCACCAACGATACGGTTTGCTACTGTGGCAAAACGGGCTGTCTGGAGTCGCTGGTATCATCGGCCGGTCTGCTGCGTATCGCGAACCGGCTGGGCTGGTCGCCGGAGCAGGCGGGTTTGCCACCAACGGCCGAGACGATTTTCAACCAGAAAAAAGCGGGCAATCCTCTCGCTGGGGCCATTGTGGACGAGTACATCGGCTACCTGCAAACGGGGATCGACAACTACGTAAACCTATATGCCCCCGACATCATAGTGCTGGGAGGCGGCATGGCCAAGGGCCTTACGGGCGAAACCGACAGGCTGCACAACGCCCGTTTACTGAGCCCATACAAAGCGTATAAAACCCGCGTGACCATTTCTGACCTGGAAGAGAAGGCGGGCATTGTGGGCAGTGCCCTGCTGTTTAAACCCGAACGACTAGCCCCCTTACCCAATGAAAGCTAAACCTGACAACTGGATTGTCTATTCAATAGCGGCAGCGTTTTTCTGGGGAACCTGGGGCGTGGTGGCCAAGCTTATTTCCGATCAGGTCAGCCCGTTTACCAATCACCTGCTGTTTAGCATCGGTATGCTGTTTACGCTGCCACTGATTCTTAACAAGGTCAAACGTACCCAGCCCAACCGGAAAGGGATCATTTGGGGACTGGTGGCAGGTGTGCTCGCTGTGATTGGCAATGTGGCGGTTTACCAGTCGTTTACGGCGGGCGGTTTAGCTGCCATTGTCATCCCCGTTACAAACCTCTACCCCCTGGTCACGATCGGCATCGCCCTGCTGGTGTTCAAGGAAAAACTGAACTGGATCAACGCAATCGGTATCCTGCTGGCCATTCCTGCGGTGCTGTTGCTATCGGGCGAATCGCTGCTGTTCGATGACCCGGCGGCCTTCTTCCAAACCATCGGCCTCAATGCCGGAGCCGACCGTCGGTGGCTGCTCTATGCACTCGTTGCCCTATTTTTCTGGGGCGTGTTCAGCGCCGCCCAGAAAGAAACGACCAATCATATCTCGGCCGAATGGTCGTACGTCAGCTTCATCGTCTCGTCGGTGGGTATTGCGCTGCTGTTCATGGCGTTTGGCCTCGTCGATCTCGGGCTGTCGGCTAAAACGCTGGGCCTCGGTTCGCTGGCGGGTATGCTCAATGGGCTGGGCGTTTTGGCTAGTTTTGCCGCCTACAGCGCTGAAGGAAAAGCCTCGAAAGTAACCACTATTGCCGGTACCCTTCAGCCCGTTTTTACCATTGGACTGGCCCTTGTTTTTCTGAATGAGCACCTGTCGCTCATCGAGTCGCTGGGCATTGGGCTGGCCATAGTGGGTGCCCTGACGCTATCGTACGAGACGCCTAAACCACAGCCCGAACCCCTTGAAAACGCATCAATGCAATAGCTTTGTTTGGAGATGAACCCTGTACTGAACGAAATTTTAGAGATACCCGCCCGCGCCATCGACGCGTTGAACACGCCGGTTGACGCCTTGCCGCTGCACGTAACGTACCTGGGCATGGGCTCGTCGTACTTCGCGCCGCTGGCCTTCAAGTACATAGGCGTGCCCATCAACCCGGAGCTAGCCTCGGAGTACTATTATTATCTGGCGAAGGGTAAAAAAGTGCCGCTGGCCGTGCTGCTGTCGCAGTCGGGGCGCAGCAGTGAGGTGCTGTGGTGCCGCGAGCTGTTCGAGCAGTATGTGGCAGTGTCCAACTACACTGACAGCGACCTGTGTACAGCCCCCAACGTAGCGCGTGTCGTGCCTATTGGGGCGGGCGACGAGCATTATTCCTCCTCAAAAACCTACGTAAACACGCTCTTGACCCTGTTTAAAGGGTTTGGTTTTGACCCCCAATCAGCGGTGGCGTTGCTGGCCGACCGGTTTGAGCAGTACCGGCAGCAGGGCCAACAGCTCGCCGATCAGCTACTGGCCGTGCGCAATCAGTACCCCATTCACGGCATGTACGTGACGGGCAGCGGGCCCAACATCGGTACGGCCTACGAGGCGGCGCTGATCTTGAGCGAAAGCACGAAGCTGAATTTTCACGGCCTGCCCATGGCGCAGTACGACCACGGCCCCAAAGAAACCGCCCAGAACAGTATCGTCATCCAGATCCTGACGAAAGGACCGGCTTACGAACGTACCCGGCGCCTGTCGGAGACGATCGCGAAAGCGGGGGCGCATGTATTTACGGTCGAGACCGACGTTGAGGAGCCCTTTTCGGTCCTGCATACCATCGTGCCGTTCAACTTCGCGGCTTACTACATGGCCGAAAAACTGGGCATCGGCGAAACATTTGTGGTCGGCGGTAAAGTCACGGAAGCCGACTAACCGTCAAAAGCGCCCCTGCAACAGAAATTGGTCGGTACGGGCGAAGAGGAGCGAGAAAAAGCTGAAATCGCTCTTGTTGGTATCGACCCGTTTTTCGAGCCGTAGGACCGGGCTACCGGGGGCCACCTGTAGTCGCTCGGCTATAGCCAGGCTGGCAGGAAGCGCCTGAATTTTCTGCTCGCCGCCCGTAACGACGAGTCCGTATTTTGTCCGCAGCAGGTCAAAAAACGAACGGTTCTCCATCCGTTGACGGGCCAGATTGGGTACGTACCGATTCGGCAGGATCAGCTTTTCAGAAAAGACTGGCGTGCCATCAACCGACCGCAACCGTTCCAGACAATAGTAGGTTGTGTCGGGCTGTTCACCGGCAGGAAAAAACAGCATATCGTCTGGAAACGGACAAAGCGTGGGTTTGGCCAGGATCGTCGTTGTGATCAGGTCGGCTGGCAGGTCATCGGGTGCTGCGGATTTGTCATCGGCCTGCACCGTATGCGTTTTCAACGACATGACGCCCAGCCCAATCGGAATCGACTGCACTATGCTTCCTTTCCCCTGATGTTTTTTGATGTAGCCCTCCTGCACCAGCAGCGACAGCGCCTGCCGAATCGTCGGTTGCGTCAGTCGGTACTGTTGCTGAAGCACACTTTCGGAAGGCAATAAATCTCCCGCTTTGAACACGCCCCGGATAATATCCTGCCGGAGCGCTTCATACAGATGCTGGTATTGGGGAATGCGATTCGGTTGGTCAGCCATAGTGTCGGTAAAGATACACGCTGGCTAATAGTGCTGTAAACTTATAAGACTATGTAGTAAAACTTGATATTTATCCTTCTCACAATCAAATTTTTAATTAATTTTTCTACAACTTATTATAATAAGTTTTGTGTTTATTCATGGCTGTCTAGTACATTCGATTTCAGAATTGAAGAGAGCGTATGAGTCAGTGGTTAACGGATAAACGGATCGTCGTTATTGGCGGCACAACGGGCCTGGGGCTTTCGGCGGCCAAAGCGTTTGTAAACGAAGGGGCGCAGGTAGTGGTAGTGGGGCGTAATCCCGAACACTGTGCTGAGGCCGAACGGCTGCTCAATGGGAAGGGGCTGGCCATTACCGGAGACGCCACCGACCCCCAAACGGCGGTAAAAGCCATCAACCTCTGCCAGTCAATTTTCGGCGGTTTCGATGGGCTTTACCACGTAGCGGGCGGCAGTGGGCGGCGCTTCGGCGACGGGCCGTTGCACGAGCTGACGCTCGACGGATGGAACTATACGTTCTCCCTGAACCTGACCTCGCTCATGCTGTCGAATCAGGCGGCAATTCAGGCGTTTATGGCGCAGGGAACCGGCGGGAGCATTCTGAATATGGGCTCGGTGCTGGGTTACTCGCCATCGCCGGCTTATTTCGCCACACACGCCTACGCCGCCACCAAATCGGCCGTGATCGGCTTTACAAAGTCGATAGCCGCCTATTACGCCAAAGACAACATCCGCGTAAACGTGCTCGCCCCGGCGCTGGTGGAAACACCCATGGCGCAGCGGGCCGCTCAGGACGATACCATCCTGTCGTTTATCCAGACCAAACAACCGCTGGCAGGCGGGCGCATTGGCCAACCCGCCGACCTCGACGGCGCGGCGGTCTACTTTCTCTCCGACGCCTCAGCCTTTGCCACCGGTCAGATCCTGTCGGTCGACGGAGGCTGGAGCGTCAGCGAAGGGCAGTTGTAAGTGCTAGCCCTAACCGATTCGTGTCCCGCAATCAATCACTGATAAACCCACAACCAACTTGAGTCAGGCAATAGGCATCGATTTAGGCGGAACCCGGATCAAAGGTGTCCTGATCGACCCGGCTACGGGCGCGGTCATCCATCAATTGGTTACCCCAACCGGTGACGAAAATGGGGCAAACTGGCAGTCGGCCGTCGCCGAAACCGCACAGGCGCTGACCCGCCAGGCAACCGAGCCTATTCAGGGCATTGGCCTGTCGGCACCGGGCCTGCCCACGCCCGACAACCGGGCCATTGCCTGCATGCCGGGTCGCCTTCAGGGGCTGGAAGGGCTCGACTGGTCGGCCTATCTGGGTAGGCCCGTCCGGGTACTCAACGATGCCCACGCCGCCCTGATGGCCGAAGCCCGCTTTGGGGCACTGGCAGGCAGTCAGCACGGGCTGATGCTGACCCTCGGAACGGGCGTCGGGGGCGGGCTACTACTCAACGGACAGCTCTACCAGGGTTTCTACCAGATGGCGGGGCATCTGGGCCACATCACCGTCAACGCCGATAGCAGCCAACCCGACATTACCAACGTACCCGGCAGTCTGGAAGATGCCATCGGCAACGTGACGGTTGGCAGACGCTCGTTTGGCCGCTACCACAGCACCCACGAGCTGGTGGCCGGGTATCAGCAGGGCGAACCGCTGGCAGCACTCGTCTGGCTGACGTCCATTCGCCATCTGGCCGTAGCAATTGCCTCACTGGCCAATGCGTTTTCGCCCGAAGTGGTGGTACTGGGCGGCGGCATCATGCAGGCCGACACGGCCCTGCTGACACCGCTCGAAACCTTTATAGACTTATTTGAATGGCGACCCGCCGGTAAAAAAACGATCATCCGAAAAGCCCACTTCGACGATTGGTCCGGTGCCATCGGTGCGGCTGCTTTTCTACCCCACGAACAAACCATATGAACCCTACAATCGAGTACATTAACCGCTCCCGCGCCCTGCTGACGACCATCGAACAGCAGGCCGACGCCATTCAGCAAGCCGCTCAGTGGTTCAGTCAGACCATCCTGGCCGGGCGCATGGTGCACCTCTTCGGCAGCGGCCACAGCCGGATCATGGTGGAAGAAATGTGGCCGCGCTATGGCTCGTTCCCCGGTTTCAACCCCATCGTCGAGCTGTCGCTTTCGTTCCATAACCTCGTGGTCGGGGCCAACGGACAGCGGCAGGCCATGTTCCTGGAGAACGTACCTGGCCTCGCCGACCGCATTCTGCGCAACTTCGATCTCTCAGAACAGGACAGCGCGCTGGTCATCTCGTCGAGCGGCTGCAACGTGGTGCCGATCGAAATGGCTGAGCTGTTTCAGCAGCGCGGCATTCGGGTGGTAGCGCTCATCACCAAAGAACATGCCGAAGCCAGCACCAGCAAACGGCAGGACGGCAAAAAACTGAGCGACTTCGCCGACCTCATCCTCGATACGGGCGCTCCCGTTGGCGACGCCATGCTGACGATTCCGGGGCTGGATACGCCCGTGGCACCTGGTTCGACGGTTGGCGGTGCCGTGCTGGTCAACTGCATCAAGGCCGAAGTAGCCCGACTGTTGACCGAAGCCGGACATCCTCCTACCGTACTGTCGGCGGGGAATGTCGTTGGCACGGAACGGGCCGTATCCCTCTTCGAGAGCGCCTACGATGAACACGCCCACCGGCTGGCCAAACTGTATGAACGCGTGGGTGTGCCCTCGTATGTAAGTGAGTCAACCGAGAGCGTCAGTCAGCAGCAACCATGATGGATCGCCGTCAATTTCTGGGAACGGCGGCGGGTTCGCTGGCCCTTGCTCAGCACGCGTCGTTTGCCGACGTACCCGCGCCGACTCGCAAACCGGTGCTGGGTGCGCATGTGTGGGTATTCTCTTCCGAACTGCCGAATTACGACTGCTTCCCGGTCATCGATCAGGTGTTTGCCGACATCAGCTACGCTGGTTTCGAGGCCGTTGAACTGATGCACGTAGCCCTGGAACATCCTGATTCTGTTGCCAAAATCGGCGACCTGATTGGGCGAACGGGCGTATCGCTGATGGGTGCCTCGCTTGGGCAGCCCATGTGGGACAAAAGCAAACAGGCCGAAAACGTCGACAAAGCGGGCAGGGTCATCGAACGCATTGCTCAGTTGAAAGGCCGGGTGCTCGGTCTATCCTTGGGCGATGCCCGCCGCAAAAAGACGCCCGACGAGTTCGACGTACAGGCCGATACGCTGCAAAAAATTCAGGCTATTTGTGCCCAGTACAAGGTGGTGCCTAACCTGCACAACCACACTTACGAAGTTGCCGATGGCCTGTTCGACCTTCAGAATACGCTGCAACGTGTGCCCGATAGCAAGCTGGGGCCGGACCTCGACTGGCTGTTTCAGGCCAAAGTCGACGTACCTACGTTCCTGAAAACCTACGCCGATAAACTGGTCTACATGCACCTCCGCGACCACCGCTGGACGGGCGTCTGGTCGGAAGCTCTGGGCGAGGGCATCATGGATTGGGGCGGCATTGCCCGTCAGCTCAAACAGCTTGGCTACGCGGGTGACCTCACCGTTGAGCTGGCTTTTCCGGCCGGTTTCAAACCGACCCGACCCATTCGTGAGAGTCTGAAGATGAGCCGGGCCGTGATAAAAAAGAACTTCGGCATTTAGTATGGCTTCGCTACTCAATCATCAATTGGTGCCGCTGCTGGCCGAGGTCGATATACTGGTTATCGGCGCGGGGTCGGCGGGTTGCGTGGCGGCGCTCGCGGCAGCCGGGCAAGGCACAGGGTTGTCGGTGATGCTGGTGGAACGTTACGGCTTTCCGGGCGGCACCTCCACCCAGATGCTCGACACGTTCTACGGCTTTTTTACCCCCGGCAACGTACCCCGAAAAATCGTGGGCGGCTGGCCTGATCGGGTCGTCGATGCACTCGACCGGACCGGCGATATCTTCCTGCGCCCGAACACCTACGGGGCCGGTACCGGTGTGAACTACAACCCCGAACGCCTGAAACTCGTCTGGGACCAACTCATTCAGCAGCAGGGTATTCGGTACCTGCTCCACACGACGCTCATCGACGTGGCCCTCGAAAGCGACCGGTATATCTGTGTCTTCTGGAATAAAGGCGGTATGCATAAAGTACTGGCCCGCCGGGTGATCGACGCCTCGGGCGATGCTGATTTCTGCCATCTGGCGGGCTTTGCCTATGAACTGGCCGGTGAACACGAACCCGCCCAGAGTATGACGACCACCTTCCGAATGAGCAATGTCGAGCTGGACGAGTACGAACAGGCGGGCGGGAAGAAGATGCTGGCGCGCCGGATGCAGGAGGCCGTGACGACCGGGCGGCATCCGCTCCCCCGGAAAGAAGGGTCGGCCCACGAGATGAACGCCCAAAAGTGTATCTCGACGGTGGCCGTGAAAGTGGCGGGGCTGTCGGCGCTCAACGCCGAGGAGCTGACCAAAGCCGAAGTCGAAGGACGGCGGCAGGCGTTTGTTTACGAAGCGTTCTTTCGGAGTGAAGTGCCTGGTTTTGCGCAGTCGAACATCATCGGGCTATCGCACCAGATCGGCGTTCGCGAAACCCGGCGCGTCTATGGCGAGCATCGCCTGACCAAAGACGAATGCCTGGCGGGACGGCTCCCCGACGACCGTATTTTTCTGTGCGGCGCCCCAATCGAAGACCACCGGCAGGGGGCCGACGGGCAGGATGAAACCTACTGGGAATACATTCCGGGGCCGGGCGTGTACGGTGTTCCCTACGGCACCATCGTACCCAAAGGAAGCCAGACGGTCTGGGTCGTTGGACGCTGTTTTTCGGCCACCCACGATGCCCACGCGTCGTGCCGGTCGATGGCGCAAACCATGTCGATGGGGCAGGCGGCCGGGCTGGCAGCGGTGCAATCCATTCAGCAAGACGAAGCAGCCAACACATTAACTGTTAGTCAGTTGCAGCAGACGCTTCGCACGCTTGGGGCGGTGCTGGACGTACCTGATGCCGTAGCCGATAACTCGCGGCATGGCTGGAAAAACAACGTACCTGAGTGGCTGAAAAGCCACTCGTAAACCGCCTGCCTATGTCGTTTATCCGAACCGTTTTGGGTGATATTCCCCCCGCTCAGGCAGGCATCACCTACGCGCACGAGCATATCGTCATTGAGGAGAGCTTTCCCACGCTGGCGAACCCGGATTTCCGGCTCAACAACGTCGATAAGATTGCGGCGGAACTGACCGAGGTCTATCAGGCGGGCGGGCGAACGATGGTCGATACTATGCCCGCCAATTGCGGACGAAACGTGCTGAAACTGGCCGAGGTGTCGCGCCGGTCGGGCATTCAGATCGTGGTGCCCACGGGTATTCACCTGGAGCAGTATTACCCGGCGAGCCACTGGCGCTATCAGTACTCGGAAGATCAGTTGACCCGGCTGTTTATCGCCGACGTGGAAGAAGGTATCGACCGCTACGACTACAATGGCCCTTTGGTTGACCGGACCGGGCACAAAGCGGGTATGATCAAACTGGCCACCGGCGATGACCCGATCACGGCGCATCAGGCGCTGATCTTCCGGGCCGTCGTAAACACCCATCGGGCCACGGGCGTACCCATTCTCACGCACACCAATGCAGGCCTGCACGCGCTGGCTCAGGCCGAACGGTTCGCCGAGCTCGGGGCCGACCTCCGCCACGTGGTCATCTCGCACGTCGACCGGCACAAAGACATTGGCTATCACCGCGCGGTATTGCAAACCGGCGTTCGGGTCGAGTTCGATAGTGCGTTCCGCTGGAAAGCGGGCGAACCAAACTGGACCTACACGCTGCTGGAAACGCTGCTCCCCAACTTTCCCGATCAGATCACCGCCGGGATGGATGCCGCCCGAAATACCTACTGGCGTTCGTACGGCGGCGCACCCGGACTAACGTACCTGATGACCACCTTCCGCGACGAACTTACCCGCCGTGGACTGGAAAGCTACTGGCATCGCCTGATGGTCGACAACCCAACGGCGCTGTACACCTTCTGCCAACCGCACTGATTTTTTGCCCTCATCTCTTACCTAAACCATGCAATCAAGACGACAATTTCTTCGCCAATTGGGCGGTACGACGGCGTTGCTGGCAGGCAGCGAAACGCTGGCCAATGCCGCATCGCGGGGGCTGTACGCTGGCTCCACTCACCTGCTGACGCCCCTTGCCCCGCGTTCGGCTGCCGACACGATCAACATCGGCCTCATCGGTGCGGGTATCATCGGGCACTACGACCTGAACTGCATCCTGAAAGTGCCGGGTACGAAGGTGGTGGCCGTGGCCGATCTCTACCAGCCGCGTCTTGTCCGGGCCAAAGAGGTATGGGGCAACGACCTATTTACGACCCGCGATTACCGGGAAGTGCTGGCCCGCAAAGACGTCGATGCCGTACTGATCTGTGTACCCGACCATTGGCACGACCGGATCTCGATCGACGCACTCCGGGCCGGTAAGCACGTTTACTGCGAAAAGCCGATGGTTCACCATATCGACGAAGGAAAGGCGGTGATCGATGCGCACAAAAAATCGGGAAAGGTCTTCCAGGTAGGCAGTCAACGGGCGAGTAGTGCGGCTGTTCTGGAAGCGAAGAAGCGCTACGAAGCCGGTGATATTGGCGAACTGACGTCGGTAGAGACGTTTCTGGACCGGACCGATGCGCTGGGTGCCTGGCAATATACGATGCCGCCCAACCTCGACCCGAAGGATGTAGATTGGGACCGGTTTCTGGGCGATGCGCCGAAGCGCCCCTTTCAGGCCGAACGGTTCTTCCGCTGGCGCAACTATACCGACTATGGCACCGGCGTGGCGGGCGACCTCTTCGTCCACCTCATCACCGGCCTGCACACCATTACGGGCTCGCAGGGGCCAACCCGCATTTTCGCGCTGGGCGACCTGAACTTCTGGAAAGACGGCCGCGACGCCTACGATCTGGTCACGGCCATCATGGACTACCCCAAGACCGACAAAAATCCGTCGTTCCAGTTTACCACGCGGGTCAATCTGGCCACCGGGGCGGGGGGCGACATTCATACGCGGCTGGTGGGCACAGAGGGCGTGATCGACATTGGCTGGAACTCGTTCGTGATGAACCGGCTCAAGCGGCCCAACGCGCCCATGTACAGCACCGGCTACGATGCGCTCTTCACGTACCCAAAGGCGATGCAGGAGGAGTTCATCCGGCAATACGAGCAGAAATATCCGGCCGACCAGTTTTCCCGCACCATTAAAAACGAACCGGCCGTTGCTTTCAACACACCTGCCGGCTACGATGACCGGCTCGATCACATGATTGTTTTCGTCAACGCCATTCGCGCAAACGACCCGTCGATGATTACCGAAGACGCTGAGTTTGGGCTACGGGCGGCGGCACCTTCGCTGGCGGCCAATATGAGCGCCAAACAGCGAAACGTAATAAACTGGGACCCAGTCGCCATGAAACTGATCAAAACCACTTGATATGCAACAGATTGCCATGCTAGGCGGCGGCTTCATCGGCCGCTTCTACGCCGAATCGCTCCACGGTCAGCGCAGCCGCGACCGCGTCATTGCCATCTACGCCCGCCGCGAGGAAACCGCGCAGAAATTTGCCACTGACTACGGCTGCACCATCTGGTCGACCGATATGGAGGCGGTCATCGCCCATCCCGACGTGACGATGGTGTGCGTGGCCCTACCCAACAACCTGCACGCCATTGCCGTTGAACTGTGTGCCAAACACAAAAAGAACGTGGTTTGCACCAAACCGTTGGGCCGCACTGCCGAGGAAGCCCTGCACATGATGCAACTGGTAGAAGAGGCCGGAATTTTTGGTGGGTATCTGGAAGATCTGTGTTACTCGCCCAAGTTCCTGAAAGCCCTGGAAACCGTCAAGAATGGGGCACTGGGCCGAATCCTGTGGGCCAAATCCCGCGAGGCGCACCCTGGGCCGCACTCCAACTGGTTCTGGGACAAAGAGCAGGCGGGCGGCGGCTGCATGCTTGACCTAGGTTGCCACTGCGTGGAAATTGCCCGCAGCTTTATCGGTAAAGATGTTCGACCGGTCGAGGTCATGTGCTGGGCCGCCACGCAGGTGAAGCCCATCGATGCCGAAGACCACGCCATTGCGCTGGTCAAATACGAAAACGGCGCCATCGGTCAGTTCGAGGTGAGCTGGGTATTCCGGGGAGGCATGGACCTGCGCGACGAGGTCATGGGCACCGAAGGCACCATCTGGATCAACAACTTTCTGCGCACCGGCTTCGAAATGTACTCTTCGGGTAAAGGTGCAGACTATGTGGCCGAAAAAGCCGAAGCGAATTCGGGCTGGCTATTCCCGGTTGGTGATGAAGTGAACGACCTGGGCTACAACCACATGTTTACCGACATGTTCAGCGCCTGCGAGGAAGGCCGCGAACCCGCCGAAACGTTCTACGATGGGTACGTCGTCAACGCCATCCTCGACGCGGCCTATAAGTCGGCCGAAACGAAGCAGTGGGAGCCGGTGCAACTGCCCGTCTGGCGCGGACAGGAAGGCCTCACCCAGGAGAAAACCCTGACCGACTACGACGCCGACCATTACCTGATCAAGGAGGAAATTACGCACGATGGCCGTCATAAGCTGATTCTGAAGGAAAAAGCAGGCGGTAAGATCGTGGAAAGAGACCTGCCGGTCAGTTGAGACGCCCCCACAAATCGACGCCACAAAGCCGGGAAAAAAGCGGGCTGCGTCCGTTTGTCAGCTAAACCTCTTTACAACCGTACCTGATGCACCCCATCGCTCTACATGACCCGGCACCTGGCCTTACTGTCAGGCTGCGCTTACAGCTGACCGCCACCTGCGTTTTGCTTACTTCGTTGACTACCAGCTTATTGGCGCAGCCGACTGGTAAGCGCATCGACGAACAGGCTGCGGCGGCCAGGGTTGGGCATGATTCGTTGGGGGCCGAACGTACCCGCATCGAGGCCGAGTACCTGGCAAAGGCTACGGCCAACATCGAAAAATACCGGAAAGGCGACGCCCGTTTGTCGTTTGTCGATGCGACGGGTAAGCCCGTTCGGAATGTGCTGGTCACGGTGAATCAGGTATCGCAGGATTTCCTATTCGGCAATCTGGTCTTTGAACTGGGTGGTTTTGCGCCTAAAGAGCCCTACAAAGTCGACCTGTTCAAAGAGCGGTTCAAAGCCCTGTTTAATATGGCTGTTTTGCCGTTCTACTGGGGGCGCTACGAACCGACACCGGGTATGCCCGAGTGGCAGCGCAATCAGGACGCCCTCGACTGGTGCCTGGCCAATGGCATTACGACCAAAGGCCATACGCTGGGCTGGACATCTCCGTCCGGTACCCCAACATGGCTGTTGCAGCTTTCGCCCGAGGTAGCCACGGATGTGTATAAAGCCCGGATCATGAACAACGTGCTGGGTTTCAAAGGGAAGATCAATATCTGGGACGTAGTGAACGAGCCGGTCAACACCGTGCCCTGGGAAGTTGCCCTGAAAGACACCGCCAACACCAACGACTTCCGGTACAATGTCAACAACGTACCCGTCGAGGCCATTACACCCTGGGTCGAGCAGTCGTTTAAGTGGGCCTACGCAGCAAACCCCGACGGCAACTACATTCTGAACGAGTACTTTACGCTAGCCATTCCGAAGGTCAGGGAGCGCTTTTACCAGTTGCTGAAGGCCCTGAAGAGCCGAAATGCCCCCATCAGTGGCATTGGCATTCAGGGCCACGAACCGCGCGAAATGTGGTTCTCGCCGGTGGAAGTGTACAAGACCTTTGATCTCTATCAGGAATTTGGTCTGCCGATCCACATCACCGAGCTGATTCCGCAATCGTCGGGGAAGCCGATCAAAGGCTGGCGCACCGGCACCTGGACGGAAGAGGCCCAAGCCGAATTTGCCCGTCAGTTTTATACCCTGGCCTACGGTCACCCGGCCATTGCGTCGATCAACTGGTGGGGGTTGTCTGACCGGAGTATCTGGCTGAAGGGCGGCGGGTTGCTCGATGAGGCGTACAACCCCAAGCCCGTGTACAACGTGCTGATGAAGCTCATCAAAGACGAGTGGATGACAAAAAATGTCAAGCTGGTTTCGTCCAAAAAAGGCGAAACAACGTTTCGGGGTTTCTTTGGGAAGTACCAGTTACTCGTCACCAAACCCGACGGCAGTCAGCAAACGATTGACGTTCACCTGCGCGAAAAACCGGATAATCAGTGGACGTTCACCCTTTAACCTGCCCAACACCAATCAGCCTGCAACGTGCTGGGTGAAGGGGCGATCACTAAACCAACAGAAAGCATGGCAAAGTTGACGACGTACGACGCGATTGTGATTGGCTCGGGTATCAGCGGTGGCTGGGCGGCCAAAGAGTTGACCCAAAAGGGTTTACGCACGCTGGTGCTGGAGCGCGGCCGACCGGTCGAGCACGTCAAAGACTATCCAACTACGCTGTCGAGCCCCTGGGAGATGACCCACCGGGGCCGTTATCCGCTCGATGTGCTGGCTCAAAGTCCCACGCAGGCCAAAGTCAGCTACGCCTTCAACGAATATTCGGGACGGTTTTTTGTAAAAGATACCGACCACCCATACCAGCAAACCAAGCCTTTCGACTGGATTCGGGGGTATCAGGTGGGCGGTAAATCGCTGAGCTGGGCGCGGTGGACTCAGCGCTGGGCACCGTTCAACTTTGAAGATAACCTGAAAGACGGACACGGCGTCGACTGGCCCATTCGCTACGACGATCTGGCCCCCTGGTATAGCTACGTCGAAAAGTTTGCGGGTATCAGCGGGAATAAAGACGGGCTGTCGACGCTGCCCGATGGTGAGTTTCTGCCGCCCTTCGAGATGAATTGCATCGAGAAAAGCGTGCGCGACGCCTGGAAAAAGCAGTACGCCGCCCGCCACCTGATCATCAGCCGAACGGCCAACCTCAGCAAAGCCCAGCCCGTTCATCTGGCGCTGGGCCGGGCCGACTGCCAGTCGCGCAACTGGTGCGGACGCGGGTGTTTGTACGGCGCTTATTTCAGCAGTAACTCGGCGACCCTGCCCGCTGCCGCTAAAACCGGGAAGCTTACCATCCGCCCGTTCTCGATCGTTCACTCGATTATCTACGACGAGACAAAGGGCAAAGCAACGGGCGTCCGGGTGATCGATACCAACACGAAGGAGATGACCGAGTACTATGCCAAGGTTATTTTCGTCAATGCCGCTACGCTCAACTCCACGCTGATTCTGCTCAACTCCACCTCAAGCCGGTTTCCAAACGGGCTGGGCAACGATAGCGGCGCACTCGGCCACTACCTGATGGACCACAATTACCGGGGCCGGGTCAGTGGTGTTTACGAAGGCACCGACCTGAACGACAGCTATTATTACGGGCGACGCCCCACAGGTACGTATGTGCCCCGCTTTCGGAACGTACTGGCCGATACGCAGCGTGATTTCGTCAGGGGCTACGCCTATGCCTGCGGTGGCGGCCGAGCCGGTTGGGAACGGGGTGGTTGGACCGATGGCTTCGGTGCCGATTTCAAAGAGAAGCTGACGCAGCCGGGCGGCTGGTCATTTAGTATGACGGCGATGGGCGAAATGCTGCCCCGGTACGAAAACCACGTCAAGCTGAATACCGACAAAAAAGATCAGTGGGGCATGCCGACCCTCGACATCGACTGCGCCTGGGGCGAAAACGAAGACCGAATGACGCGCGATGCCATTGAGCAGGCCAAAGCGATGATGGAAGCGGCGGGCATCCGGGTTACGGTGGCTATCGACAACAAACAGCCGCCCGGCCTGGCGATCCACGAAATGGGCACCGCCCGCATGGGGCGCGACCCCAAAACGTCGGTGCTGAACAAGTGGAATCAGGTTCACGCGGTCAAGAATGTATTCGTTACCGACGGGGCGAGTATGGCGTCGTCGGCTTGCCAGAACCCCTCGCTGACCTATATGGCCCTGACGGCCCGCGCCGCCAATTATGCCGTTCGGCAACTCAAAGCAGGTACGTTGTAAGCGCTTATGACGATCAAATTTTTCGCGCCCGAGTGGGGCAACACCTTACCCTTTGCTACGTTCTGCCAAAACGTGAAAGCCGCTGGCTATGACGGGGTCGAGATGGCGCTGCCACTCGATCCGGCCAAAAAGCAGGCCGTGCTGGGTACGTTGCACGAGTACGGCCTCGAACTGATCGGACAGTACTGGCAATCGTTCGAGACGGATTTGGCCGAACACATGCGCAACTATGAAACATACCTGCGCAACCTGATCGAGGCCCGGCCCGTGCTGGTGAATTGCCAAACAGGCAAAGACTTTTTCAGCCCGGAACAGAACCGGCAATTGTTCGCGCTGGCCGCCCAAATCTCGGCCGAAACCGGCGTGAAGATCATCCACGAAACGCATCGAGGCAAATCACTCTTTGCCGCTCATGTCACACAGCACTTCCTGACCAGCCTCCCCGACCTGCGGCTCTGTCTGGATATATCGCACTGGTGTACGGTGCATGAATCGCTGCTCGCCGATCAGCCCGAAGCCGTGGCGCTGGCCATTGCCCATACCGACCACATTCACAGCCGGGTGGGGCATCCCGAAGGGCCACAGGTGAACGACCCGCGTGCCCCGGAATGGGAAACAACGCTCAACACGTACCTCGCCTGGTGGGATCGGGTCGTCGAACAGCATCGAGCGGCGGGCACGCAGTTGACGATCAACACCGAGTTTGGCCCCACGCCCTACATGCCCACGCAGCCCTATTCGCAGGAGCCGCTGGCCAGTCAGTGGGAGGTCAACGTCTTCATGCTGAACCTGTTGAAAGCCCGCTATGCCTGAGCCCGTTCAGCCGCGCTGAATGCCTTCGCTCTTTCGGTAGTCGACCGGCGAGACGCCCATCTGCTTTTTGAATAACCGCGAAAAGTAAAACGGATCGTCGATGCCTAGCTGCGAGGCCACTTCGTTGATGCGCAGGTTGCTGAAGTGGAGCAGTTGGCAGGCCTTCTGAATGCGCAGGTGGTTGAAGTATTCAATGGGTGCGTAGCCGGTATCCTGCTTGAATTTCCGGCAAAAAAACGAGGTCGATAAATGGACCGACTGGGCAATATTATCCAGTGTAACCGACCTCGACAGATTTTGCTGCATAAAAATAATGGCCTGGCTTGTGGGACTCGTGGGTACGTTGCTCGGTAACGCTTTCTGAAAATCGTCGGGCCGGATAAACGACGCCAAGAAAAAAGGCAGCGTCAGGTTGGCATACAGCAGGTTCGAGGTGCCGTAGCCCGACAGAAACGTATCAAAAATGCGGTCGAACAACCGGATGCGCTCGTCGGAATACGGCACCCGAATGGTGGGCTGCCCTTCGTTCCGGTGATCCAGCAGGGCGCTTATTGACTCCTGACACCGGCTCCCGCTAAAATGAAACCAGTAAATCGTCCACGGATTGGCCGCATCGGCCCCATACGAGTGGGCTACACCCGGTGCGATCAGCACCACTTCACCCGCCTGCACGATACGCCGCCCGGTGGGCAGTTGTAGCCACCCCTGCCCGTCGGTGCAATACAGCAGAATCACCTGCGAGATACCCACCGGCCGCTGGTAGTAGTGATGTAACGCTTTCGGATAAAAGCCCATGCGGGTGATAAACAGGCTGTTGACCAACGGCATGGTGCGGCATTTATCCACGGTCTGCTTCGGAACCTCGATAATTCGCTCACCGGCAAAACCCCGGCTTTTTCGCGCTAACGTACCCATTTGATGTGAGCTGTCTGTCAGAAGTATCAAAGATAAGATAGTCTATGCTTTGGCCAATATACTTCATCTGCTCAGCCTTGGAATAAGTGAGTTTTGTAAAACTAAAATGCAATTGACGGATACGTTCTTCCGGCCGTCGGTTACCAGCAGTTCCAGCCATGCAGACCCGTTTCCGCTTCGTATTTCTGCCTTGTCTAGTTTTCCTGTTGATGTTGGCGACAACGGGCTGGTCGCACCCGCCGGGCCACTCGACCAACCCGCCGTTTGCCACCTGGACGGCTACGGAACTGCGGCTGAGCAACGGGCTTGTGGAGCGAATCATCAAACTCCCTACGGCATCGTCAGGTACGTTCCTGACCACCACCTACAAGCCGGTAGCGGGCGAGTTCAGGTACTTCACCAAAACGAACGCCGATTTCCGGTTTGAACTCAACGACCGAGTCTACACGGGTTCCGACAACTGGAAACTGATCACCATTCGGCCGAGCACCGATGCCCGGCAGGGCGACGGGGCCGCCGTAACGCTACGAAGCCAGGACGGTAGCGCTGAGGTCACGCTCCAGTTTTTGCTTTACCCGGACCAGCCCGTCATTCGTAAAAGCCTGACGGTGAAGAACCTGAGCAGCGAGCCGGTTCGCCTCGAATCCGTTGACGTAGAGAAGTTTACGGTAACGCCCTATTACGCCACCACGTTTAGCTGGATCTGTCACGATTACGGCCGCCGCCGGTCGATTGGCCCGTACGATGGTAACTTCCAGGACGCCCTGCTGACGGTGCATAACAGCGATTGGGCGCAGGGCATCGTGGTGGGCAACGAGGCCGCCGGGGTGGTCAAACATACGTCGGTGTTCTGGGATGAACCCGCCATTATCAGTGGCCTGACGCACAAAACAGCCCGCTTCCCGTTTCGGAAATACCTCAAACAAGGCGAGTCATTCACTACGCCGCAGGTCTTCACGATCGTCTACAACAACCACAAAGACCCGGACGAGGTGCTGAATACGGCCGTGCCCGATTTTGTGCGCAAACACATGGGCATTCGGCTGTCGGAGCTGGCGCAGAAGCCCACCTTTGTCTACAATACCTGGGTGCCGTTCCGCAAGGACATCAACGAGAAACTGGTGATGGAGCTGGCCAAAGCCGCCGCCGACGCCGGGATGAAGGAGTTCATCATCGATGATGGGTGGGCCGACAATTACGGCGACTGGATCATCGACAAAAAGAAGTTTCCCAACGGCCTGAAACCCGTTTTCGACTACATCAAATCGCTGGGGATGAAGCCCGGCCTCTGGGTCAGCGTGGGCAGCGCGTCGCCCGACAGCAAGGTGTATCAGGCGCACCCGGAGTGGTTTGTGCTCGACGACAAGCAGCAACCGGCCAACCTGCACGAAGACGACCTGAAGATGCGCACCGCCTGCTTTGGCACCGAATGGCGCAATTACATCAAAGACGTGCTGCTGAAACTAGCCCTCGACTACGGCCTGGAATACCTCAAGCTTGATTTTACGGTCGTGACGAGTACGTACCGATTTGGCAATAAAGTAACCGGCTGCTACGCGACCAACCACAAAGGACACGCCGACCACCACGAGTCGTTGTCGAGCAATTACGAGGCTGTCTGGCAACTGTTCGACGAACTGCACGCCGCCAAGCCTTCCCTGTTTATCGACTGCACGTTTGAGACGATGGGCGGCCTGCAACTGATCGACTACGCCTTACTCAAACATGCCGAGGGCGACTGGCTCTCGAATTTCTACGGCCCGCCCGACGCCAACGTAGACCTGCGCGTGCGGAACATGGCCTGGTGGCGCTCGCCCGCCATACCCGCCACGGCCCTGGTGATCGGTAACCCCGAGATGCAGGATGCCGGCTGGGAAATGCACATCAAATCGCTGGCCGGTGCGCTGCCGATCATGCTGGGTGACCCCCGAAAACTGTCGCCCGCTGACCTGAAAAAATACCGCGCCTACGCCGACTGGCTACAGGCGATGGAAAACAGGCATCAGATCATGACCTACCGGCAGGATCTGCCCGGTTTCGGCGAGCCGAAAGAGGGTCTGTGGGACGGCTTTCAGCGCATCAACACTGACACGAAAAAAGGCGGCATCGTCGGCGTTTTCCGGCACAACGCCCCGGAGGCCAACCGCCTGGTGACGGTGCAGCAACTCGACCCGGCCAAACGCTATCAGGTCAGGGATATGGCTGGCCGCGTCGTGACGACGATGACCGGTCAGGCCCTTCACGAAACCGGTTTCCCCGTTACGTTGCCCGGCCCATACGGCGGAGCCCTTTATGAGATCATTGCCCAATAAACAATCTGTCTTTCAACCGATTAACGCTAACCACAATGACAAACGCAGCCCTTACTCCCGAGCAAATCAAGCATTTCAACGAAGACGGCTACCTGATCATCAAGGGCTTTCTGAATGCCGACGAAGTGGAGAAACTCTACACGGTAGCCATCGAAGACAGCGCCGTAAGCCAGCATGCTATCAACGTAAACGACAGCAGCGGCAAACGGAGCAAGCTGTCGCTCTGGTACAAACCCGGCAACGATGTGTTTGGCCTGCTCACCCGCAGTCAGCAACTGGTCGATTCGGTGGATAAACTGCTGGACCGCAATGCCGATGGAAGTCAGGCTGGCGTGTGTCATTTTCACTCGAAACTGATGCAGAAAGAGCCGCGTGTGGGCGGAGCCTGGGAGTGGCATCAGGACTACGGCTACTGGTATAAAAACGAGTTTCTGCTGCCCGATCAGATGATGTCGGTGATGGTGGCAATTACCGATGCCAATCAGGAAAATGGCTGTTTGCAGGTGATCAAAGGCTCGCACAAAATGGGCCGGGTGGAGCATGGTTTTGCCGGCGAGCAGGTAGGTGCCTCGCAACGGTACGTCGATCTGGCGCTGAAAACGATGGAACTCGTTTACGTGGAGTTGAAGGCGGGCGATGTGCTGTTTTTCCACAGCAATATTCTCCACCGCTCCGAAGCCAACCTGTCCGACAAAGCCCGCTGGTCGATCATTTCGTGCTACAACCGCCAGTCGAACATAGGCTACAACGAATCGTCGTCGTCATCGTCGAGCATAACGCCCATCGACGTGGTGCCCAATGACGCCCTGCTGACCTGGGAGGCGGCAAGCCTGGCCGATGAAGCCGATTTTCTGCTCAAAGAGGCCGACGTAGCCCTCAAATAGGCCAGCCGATGAAAGCCCACCTGACCCAGTCCGAACACATCGCCCTCTGGAATACCTTCCGGAGTGGCCAACCCGACGCCTTTTCAACGTTGTATTCGCTGTTCTCGGCCGACCTGTACCGCTACGGCTACAACCTGGTTCGGAACCGGCAGGTGGTGGAAGATTGTCTGCACGAACTGTTTCTGCACCTGCACGAAAACCGCAGCCGACTTGGACCGACCGACAATATCCGGTTTTACCTGTACCGCTCACTCCGTCGCCGGTTGCTCGACACCGTGGGCCGATTGGCACGGCATGGTTCCGATGAATACCTCTTTACTGATGCGGCGTTTACGATTCAGCCTCACGAGCACGTACTTATTGAAAGCGAACTGGCCGAACGGCAGAAAGCACTGGTCACCCTGGCCTTGAATCAACTTCCCAGGCGGCAGAAAGAGATTCTCTACCTCGTGTACATGAAGGGGCTAACGTACCCACAGGCCGCTGAGGTAATGGCGATCTCCCTGAAAAGCGTGTATAACACGATCAACATCGCGCTGATGGCTATGCGTAGGTACGTTCGGCAGTCGGTCGAAACGAGTGGGGCGCTGCTGAGTTTAATCGGCTGGTTGGTAGCCATCAGTTGAGAACTAGCAGCGAGGAAACCGGGAAAACGGAGACGCCGGTCTGTTTCACAGGCATGATGTGCCCGCTGCTGACTCTAAACCGGAAACCCCTGCTCGTCTTTGTCTGTCTCTCACTGATGGCTACCTCTGTTTTGGGTCAGTCGTATTCCATACGCGACTTTGGGGCCAAAACGGATAGCACGTTTCTGAACACAAAAGCGATTCAGAAAGCCATTGATAAATGCCACGCCAACGGCGGGGGCGAAGTGGTGGTACCGGCGGGTACGTTCTACACGGGGACTATTTTCCTGAAATCGAACGTCTATTTGCACCTGATGCCCGGCGCGGTGTTGCAGGGCAGCTATAACCCCGCCGATTACCCTGAACACGACATTCTGGCGGCGAAGAAATTTGGCACCATTACGCACAATGGCCTGTACCTGACCTACATGAAGGCGCTGGTCATTGCCGACAAGGCCACGCATACCGGCATCATCGGGCTGGGTACGTTGCGCGGGCCGGGTGAGGGCAAGGCGTTTCAACTGGGGCTGAACAAAGACGGCAAGCCCAAAAACATCTTCTTTATCGGCTGTCAGGATGTGCTGCTGGAAGGCATCCGCATCCTGAACTCGGCACAAATTACGGTCTCGATCTCGGGTTGTGAACGCGTGACGATCAACCGAATCTACCTGCATAGCTGGGTGAACTGGAACTGCGACGGGCTGGACATCGACGGGAAGGATGTCATCATTGCCAACTCCATCATCGACTCGGAAGACGACGCGCTTTGCTTCAAAAGTGAGTACCTGGCGAAGTTCTGTGAAAACATAACGGTCACCAACTGCGTGCTGTCGAGCATCTGCAACGGCATCAAATTCGGCACCGGCTCACGCTCGGGTTTTCGGAATATCACCGTCACCAACTGCATCATCAAGAAAAGCGATGTGAACGCATTTCGCCATTGGGACATGCCGCCGAGCGTGGTGTACAAGCCCGAAGAGACGAGTGTCAACTGCGGCATCGTGATTCTGGGTGTCGATGGCGGCCTCGTGGAGAACATCAACATCTCCGACATTGTGATGACCGATGTGCTGAGTCCAATCTTTATCCGGGTAGGCAAACGCTTCGTGAATCCGGAGCAGAAACCGTCGGTGATGCGGCACATCAACATCCAGAATATCCGGGCCGAAACGCGCAGTATCATCCCAAGCATCATTGCCGGCCTGGAAGAAAGCCCCGCCGAAGACATCCGGCTGTCGAACATTCGGATTGCCATCCCGATACGCGTTTCAGCCGATTCGCTCCAAACGATCCCCGCCGTCATTCCTGAAAGCATAAAAGGCTATCCCGAAAACCGGGTGACGTTTGGGACTAAGCTGCCCGCCAGCGCTTTTTATATCAAGCACGCGAAAAATCTGACCCTCAGCGACATAACAATTACCCAGAGTCAGCCCGATGCCCGCTCCGCCTTTTACCTGGATGATGTGGTTGGGATGAAACTCCGAACCGTAACGATCGACAACAAGAAGCTGGTGAAAAGCGAGGCCATGCTGGTGCACAAGAAAAGTGAGCAGATTGAACTGATCGACTAATTAGTTCTAAACCAACCACGGCATTGCGCACCTGTAAGGCTGATGCTCAGGCTACAAATCGAACCGCGACAATCCATCAACACATGCCTTTACCTTCACAAACCCGTCGGGATTTTCTGCAACAGGCAGGGCTGCTGAGTGCGTCAATGCTGGCCGCCCGCATGGGGCTGGCTGTAGGCCGGAAAACAAATCCGGTGATTCTGCTGCGCTCGGGCTGGCAAATCGAGAACATTGGCGACGTGGCGCACACGCCGGGCTTTCTGGCTTTGATGGAGACGTACCTGCCCGGCGCACGCGCCATTTTCTGGCCCCACTATGCCGTGCTGCCGCAGTCGGAAATTGACATGCTCAGGCTCCGTTTTCCGCGTTTGCAGATCGTGCGCGGAAAGATCGTCGACGGGAAACCCGACAACCCGGAGTTAGAAAAAGCCTTTGCCGAGGCCGATCTGTTTGTCCACAATTCCGGGCCTGCTATGATCGGCTGGGCCGAAGCCGAAGCGTTTAAAAAACTGACCGGCAAGCCGTTTGGCGTGTTCGGCGTTACCTACGGACTCTACGGCAAACAGGAACGCGCCACCCTGCCCAAAGCTGATTTCATCTACTTCCGCGATTCGGTATCGCTGGCATTGGCCAAACAGGACGGCATCACCGCGCCCATCATGGCGTTCGGGCCCGATGCGGCTTTCGCTACCGATGTCGTCAACCGGGAAGCAGCCGCCCGCTATCTGAAAGCCAATAACCTGAAGCCGGGTAAATTCGTCGTGTGCATTCCCAAACAGCGCCACACCCCGTCCTGGCTGCACAAAGCCAAAAACCGGCCCATCGACCCCGACCGGCAGGCCCGCAACGAAGCGATGAAAGAGCACGATCATGCGCCGATGCGGGAGGCCATCATCGCCATTGTCCGGCAAACGGATTGCAAAGTCCTGATCGGGCATGAAGACGAAACCGAATTGCCCATCGGCAAGGAATGGCTGCTCGACAAGCTACCCGACGACGTTAAGAAGGGCGTCGTCTGGCGCAGCGAGCCCTGGCTGCTGGAGGAAGCGCTGGGCATTTACCGGCAGTCGGCGGGCTATTTTGGCCATGAGCAACACACACCGATTATGTGCATCGGCAGCGGTATTCCCGCCATTCTGGGCCGCTGGGAAGAGCAAAGCAGCAAAGGGTTTATGTGGAAGGACATCGGCCTGTCCGACTGGCTCTTCGACTTCGACCGCGAGGAAGACATCAGGCGATACGTACCCACGGTGCTGGCGATGGTTCAAAAACCGCAGGAGGCCAAAGCATACGCCCGGCAGGCACAGACGTTGGTTCAGCGCAACCAGAAGGACGGCTTTCAGACCGTTATCAATACCCTGAACAAAGCTCCAAAACAAGGGTAAGCACAGGTACCGCCACCCCACTGCCCCCCTCAGTCAACACGTACGTTAATCCCTCTCCTGCTCCGTAAAAGGTAGCCAAACCGACTACTTTATGAATCGATTATTCTTCGCCTTCCTGCTACTCCTCCCGCTCCTGACCTCAGCGACCACCTGGCACGTATCGGGTAAGGGCAACGACACCAACGATGGAAAAACCCCCGCCACAGCCTTTCGTAGTTTGCAAAAAGCCGCCGACCTGGTACAGCCCGGCGACGTGGTGCTGGTGGGTGATGGCCACTACACAAATACTGATAAAAGCAATGGCAGCGCTGTTCTCAACATCACCCGCTCAGGTACGTCGGCCGCCTGGATTACCTGGAAAGCCCGGCCCGGCGAGCACCCCGAAGTGCATCCGGTGGGCTGGTGCGGCATCCAGATTTCGGGCTCTTACCACATCATCGACGGCCTGACCGTGATCGGCAATAACGATTCGATTGTGCTGCTGAAAGCGCAGGAAGACGCCAAAAAAACTACGCCCGACCCGTACTTCAACACCAACGGCATTTTCTTCAACGGCCGCAACAACAAGCCCGATCAGAAGCCCCATCACCTCATCGTTCGCAACTGCGTGGTGGCCAAGTGTGCAGGGGGTGGCATTGTCGGCATCGAGATGGACTACCTGACGGTCGAAGATTGCAAGGTGTACGAAAACGCCTGGTTTATGCGCTACGGCGGCTCGGGCATTACCACGCTCAACAACTGGGCCTACGACGATGCACCGGGCTACCACATTATCATTCAGCGCAATTTTGTCTGGAACAACAAAACGCTGGTGCCCTGGGAGAAAATCGGCAAGCTGAGCGACGGCAACGGTATTATTCTCGACGTAACGGATCAAGAAACGCAGGGCGGCGCAACCAACCCCAATGCCGACGCCGTGGTTGCGCCAGCGGGAAGCCAGACCGCTACGCAAGCTGCCGCCCCGCCTAAGCCCAAACGGCCGGAATGGAAAGGCCGCGCCCTGATCGCCAACAATGTAAGCTGCTACAACGGCGGGTCGGGCATCCACACCTTCCGCACCAAGCACGTCGATATCATCAACAACACGACCTACTGGAACGGGGGCATTGTGGGCTATCAGGAATTGTTTCCCAACCGGTCGGAAGACGTGGTGATTATGAACAATATCATTGTGCCGCGCCCCGGTGGACAGGTCACCTCCAACAACCGGAACACCAACATTCGCTGGGATTACAACGTGTACCCAGCCGCGCAAACCGTTTTTGTCGGGCCAAACGACATTGTGGCCGATCCCGCGTTCGTCGATGCACAGTTCGACCCGACGAAGGGCAATTTCCGGCTGGCGAAGGGGAGCCGCGCCCTCAACTCCGGTACCGCCGACGTAGCCCAGCCTACCGATATCCTCGGCAAGAACCGCCCGAAAGGGGGTGGTCGCGACCGGGGTGCTTTTGAGCAATAAGTCGCGCTTGCTGTTTGGGCCAATCGTGCAGTAGCTGGTAGCTGACGGGGCCAAATTTGATGGCGTCGGCTTCCGGGGGCATTGCCGGTATAGGATGGCTCCCGACGATACGATTACCTTCAGCACCCCGCTTTCAACGGCTTCAACAGGTGGGGTCAATGGGAGGGTGTCTACTACGCATCAAGCGCCTTGTTGGTTGATGAGGTCCGGAACATGGAACCAGAGGAAAAACCTTTTATCGGTTTGGCAAATGCCCTACTTTCGATGATGCAAGAGCTTCCAGCCGCTTATTTATACATATGGCCCGGTCAGTTTTTGTTTGTGGGCCGGGCATTGGATACGCACATCCACGATCACCACGCCGTTCAGATGGTGATTAGTTTGGATACGCCTTTTCGGATGCGGTTAGCCGATGGGGCCTGGCAAACACAAATGGCGGTGCTTATTGACTCCGACCAGCCCCATGAATGTCTGGCCGACGACAGCACGATCCTGTTTCTTAATCTGGACCCTGAATCCAAAACGGCCAGACAACTACGTACCCAGTATTTGGCAGCGGCTGGCCATTTTGTGTTGCCCGATGCGCTCGTGACTTCTTTAGTTCAATCAGTTATACCTCTACTGGCCCACGAGAAAGGATGCCAGGGGGTTGCAGCCGTACTTCAATCGTTCTACGAGTTGTTGATAGATACCGACGAACCCGTCGGCATCGACGAGCGGATTCGGGTGGTGCAGCAGCGGCTGGCGCAATCGTTGCAGGCGGCTATATCGCTGGCCGAATTGGCCGATGAAGCTTGCCTGTCAGAAGGTCGACTCGTGCATTTGTTCAAGGAGCAGGTCGGCATTCCGATTCGCAAATACCTGCTCTGGCAACGATTGTTACAGGCCATTGGTCAAATCACGCAGGGCCGCAACCTGACGCAGGCGGCCCATGAAGCAGGCTTTGCCGACTCCGCCCATTTCAGCCGGAATTTTACCCGCATGTTTGGCCTGAGTCCATCCCTAATCACTAAAAACAGCCAGTTCGTTCAAGCCCGGATTTGCCGCTGAACTGACCTTTGTCCTGGTCTTCAACATAAACAGACAAGGCAATGGAACGTCGTGAATTCATTCAGCAAAGTGGCCGCCTCATGGCCGCAGGGGCAATTATCAATCATCTGGCAACGCCCGCACTAGCGCGGACCTCTCCCGTTACCGATTCGGCAGCACCGCACCGCAACACTATCCCCGACTTTTCGGGTGCCCTGGTCTACACGACCACCGTACAGAAAAACGGACAATCCGTGCGTATTCACGCCATCAGTACAGGAACCGTGGCCGTTACGCGCGCCTTTCGCCGGGAGAGAGGCGGCGATTTATTACGTAAAGTCAATATTCTGATCGACAGCCACTTCACGGAGTTTATGCCCGTGTGGGTGTGGGTCATTGAGCACCCGGAAGGGGTTATTGTGGTGGATACAGGCGAAAATGCCGATGTCCTGAACCCAGATTATTTCGATCAGGTAGGCATGCTTGATCGGTACATCAACCACAAAACCATCCGGTTCGGCATCACCCGCGAGCAGGAAATCGACCGCCAGCTGGCTAGCCTAGGTATCGAACCCAACCGCATCCGGTCGGTGGTCATGACACACCTGCACCTGGACCATACCGATGGAATTCGGCATTTCCCTAAAACCGAAATTGTAGTAGCTCGGCCGGAATTTTTGCATCCCTACAACAACCTGCCCGAGCTTTACCCCAGTTGGTTCAAGCCCCGTCTGGTCGATTATAAAACCGATAGCGTAGACAGTTTCGGGAAGGCGGTGGCCCTGACCGATGCGGGCGACATACTGCTGGTGGCTACGCCGGGGCACACACACCACCATAGCTCAGTGTTGTTTCAGGCCGATGATGCGCATTACCTGTTTGCCGGCGACACCTCTTACGACCAGTCGCAGCTACTCAGGGGCGAGTTGGCGGGGGTCAATGCCAACCAGAAGCAGACGCGCCAGACCTACGAAGTCATTCAGGACTATGCCACCCGGCATCCGCTGGTGTACTTACCTTCGCACGATGCTGACGCAGCCAATCGACTCGTCAATCGACACGTTCTTTTACAGCCGGGTATCAGCTCATAGCTGGGTAATCCGCGTAAAAGGCCCGGCATCGGTGGATCGGACAATTCGTCACGTAGCTCGTTTTATCAATTAAATTGACGAGACAAAGGCCGAATGGCTCAAGATTCAGCTCTCGACTGTCTGGGTACGTCCCTGAAGTAGCCTAACCAGCTACCCCACTACTGCTTTCGCCCAGAGCGCCAAATCCAGATTACGCAGCAGTTGATAATCAGCCGGGTTACCCCTGAACGTGCTGATTTGGACGAGCGCGCCGGGGGGTAGTTTTCCTTTCAGCCATTGTCTGATCAGCGTCAGCACGAGCTGTTCGCCAGCCGGTATTGCGCCGCTGGTGGTCAGTTTTCGCGCTACCGAACGGAGCGCATAGCTGAGGTAGTCGGCGTTGCCAAGACGGGCGTGGAGTAGTAGATTCATGAGTCGGCTCTGCGTGTACAACGTACGGGTGAGCGACCGGGCGGGGCGGGCCAAGACCCGGTTCAGGTGTTGCAGCGCCGCCGACAACCGACCCAGGCCTAGATCGAGCCGCACCAGCAGCAGATCAAACTCGGTTCGGGTTGGCAGGGCCAGTTGGGTCAGCCCGCGCTCGAACGACGCAGCATCGGTCAGGTACGTACCCAGCAGAGTGGCCGCTTCGGCAAACCGCCGCTGATCGACCAAAAGCAGCAGCGAATGGTACAACACCAGAGAGGGCACTGTGCGGTTCAGGCCCTGCACCGGCGTGTCGATGAGCCGGAGCCGGTCGATGAAGAATGGCATATCGTCGTAGCGTTCCAGCACCCGAAGATCGGCCAGAATACCTTCCAGGAGCTGGACATAATAGAGCGGCTGCTCGGCCCAAAGGGCGGTGTTGCTTTGAAAAAGCTGGTCCAGCTCCCGGTAAACGCGCAGGCTACCCGCTACGTCGCCAATCATGCGAAAGTAGGCCGACTGGAAATGCAGGTGCTGCTGCTGCATGGCGAACGACCGGGTCGCGCCAGACCGGGTCGCGTTAGACCGGGTCGCGTTAGACCGGGTCGGGACCGACGTACCCGTACGGTCGGTTCTGTTCTGGCGGTTCAGCAACTGATATTCCTCCAGCAGCAGGTCGTTTAGCCGAAGGGTGTCGGCCGGGTTACCTACCATACCTTGGGTTCGATAACGCATCAGCAGCGTTTCGTAGAGGGCGGCATGGTTCATGGCCGTCTGGGTACGTTCCGTTTGCTGGCGAATCAGCGCATGTTGCTTCGCCAGCGTGGCTTCGTCGACGCCGTCGAACTGCCAGCGTACCCACTGTTCCACCTGCTGGCGGGCAGCCAGCACCGCATAAAGCCCCCGTTCGTGTTGCTCAGCCAGGGTGCGTACTTTTTCCAGTTGCTCCTGACTGAACTGAACCAGCCCCCGCTCGTACAGGATCTGACTATCGTGCAGCAACTGACCAATGCGCACGTCGATGCGTTTGTCCTGCTCAAACTGCCGCAGGCTTTGCATCACCACCCGATAGAGGTATTTCCGGGCCGGTTCGAGCGTGACGCCGGGAAACGCCAGGGCCAGATCGGCCGTCAGGGCGTCGCCGGGCGTATCGTGCCGCAGCAGACAGTAGAAGAGGCGCAGGAAACCCCTGGTCGCGTCTGAACTGGCCTCCATCCGAACGTAACGTTTCTCGGATTTGGTCAGGGAATGAACCAGTTGATGCAGTATGTCGATCGTCATTTAGAAATAGCTATAACCGTACAATATATAGCCAGTTTAAACGCAATAAAGGCATTTTTAAGTCATACCTCCTTGACAAGGAATAGCTGTAATCGAAAAAATAGGACTTTGCTAGGTGCAAGTTTTCCATAGGTTTGTTCAACTACGTTGTATTCGCGATCTATGCCTGCTTCTGTTTGTGTAATCGGTAGTTCAAACACCGATATGGTCATCAAGGCCGAAAAACTACCTGCTCCCGGCGAAACGGTTATTGGGGGTACATTCCTAATGAACCCCGGCGGGAAAGGGGCCAATCAGGCCGTTGCCGCCGCCCGTCTGGCAACGGCGGGGGTATCGGCCGGTACGTTCACGCCGCCTACGTCCGTCACGTTTGTCGCCAATGTGGGCAACGACGTGTTTGGTCGGCAGGCGCTTCAACAGTTTGAGCGGGAAGGTATTCAGGGTGACTTCATCACGACCGATGCCGACGAGCCGTCGGGCGTGGCGCTGATCGGCGTCGATAGCCGGGGCGAAAACTGCATCATGGTCGCATCGGGGGCCAACGCCCGACTGGGCCGGGAGCAGGTATCGGTGGCGCTAACTTCGATCACGGATACGGATAACACTGTCGTTTTGCTTCAGCTCGAAACGCCCATCGCAACTGTCGATCACGCGGTGCGCGAGAGTCACGCACGGGGTATGCGCGTGGTGCTCAATCCCGCTCCGGCACAGGGGCTCGACCCTGCCATGCTGGCCTGTGTGTATGTGATCACGCCCAACGAAACCGAAGCCGAGCTGCTTACCGGTATCCGCGTCACCGACGAAGTAACCGCCCAACAGGCCGCCCAGCACCTGCACGAAGCGGGCGTGCCGAAGGTGGTGATCACACTCGGCTCACGCGGTGCTTACATCTCCGATTCGACGGGCGACCTGGCCCCGGTGCTGGTGGCTGCCCCACCCGTGACGGCCGTGGATACAACGGCGGCTGGCGACTGCTTCAACGGGGCGCTGGCCGTAGCCCTGGCCGAAGGGCGCAGCCTGGTCGACGCCGTATCGTTTGCCTGCAAAGCCGCGTCGATCTCCGTCACCCGCATGGGGGCTCAGGCCTCACTACCGCACCGACACGAAGTTGATACTCTGCCTTTACTGACCGTTTAATCCGTCAATAACCCCTTACGACCATGAAAACGCTTAACTACGTGCTGGTTCCACTCCTTGCCCTGATGGCGTTTGGACCAGCCCCAAAGCCCAAAAAACCGGCCACCGGGATGCCGGCCACTGGACTGTCGGCCACCGGATTGCCTGCCACCGTCACCATGACGAAAGCGGCCTTGCAGGACAAAATCAAAGGAGGCTGGGCGGGGCAGGTGATCGGCTGCACCTTTGGCGGGCCAACCGAGTTCAAATTCAACGGGACCATGATGAACGACTATCAGCCCATTCCCTGGTACGATGGCTACATCAAGAAGACGATGGTTGAGAACGTGGGCCTCTACGACGACCTGTACATGGACCTGACGTTTGTGGATGTGTTCGAGAAAAAAGGCCTCGACGCACCCGTCAGCGAACATGCCAACGCCTTTGCCAACGCAGGCTACATGCTCTGGCACGCTAACCAGGTCGGCCGGTACAATATCCTGAACGGCATGAAAGCCCCCGAATCGGGCCACTGGCTCAACAATCCTCACGCCGACGACATTGATTTTCAGATCGAAGCGGACTTTTCGGGCCTGATGGCTCCCGGAATGCCCAACACGGCCGTTCAGATTGGCGACCCGATTGGCCATATCATGAACTCGGGCGATGGCTGGTACGGGGGCGTCTACGTGGGGGCTATGTATTCGCTGGCGTTCGTGTCCAACGATGTCAACTACGTGGTGCGCGAGGGCTTGAAGGCCATTCCGGCGCAGAGTACCTTCTACCAGTGTATTGCCGACGTGATCAAGTGGCACGACCTCTACCCGACCGACTGGAAACGTACCTGGCTGGAGATTCAGCGCAAATGGGCCGATGAGGTCGGTTGCCCCGACGGTGTGTTTGCCCCTTACAACATCGACGCTAAAATCAATTCGGCCTACATCGTGCTCGGCCTGCTCTACGGACAGGGCGATTACACCAAAACGATGCAGATCAGCACCCGCGCCGGGCAGGATTCCGACTGCAACCCCTCGTCGGCAGGGGGTATTCTGGGCACCATGCTGGGCTATGACAAGATACCAGCCTACTGGAAGCAGGGCCTGGCTGAAGCTGAAGATATCGACTTCAAATACACGACCATGTCGCTCAACGATGTGTACGGCATTGGTATGAAGCACGCGCTACAGGTAGTTGAGCGCAACGGCGGCAAGGTGAGCGGCAACAACGTGACCATTGCCGTGCAAACGCCCAAAGCCGTACGGCTGGAACAGAATTTCACCGGCCATTACCCAACCGAAAAACGGGCGGTGAATAAAGACCTGGTTGGGCCGCATCAGGCTGGGCCGCATCCGGCCGGAGACGAGTATACGGCTACGTTTGAGGGGATCGGTTTCATTCTCAGCGGCGAGGCTCGGCCCAAAGCGCAGGGCAATCAGTACGATTACGAGAGCAACTACACGGGTCAGCTAGAGGTGTATGTCGACGACAAAAAGATCGAAACGGCCAACCTACCGGCCAGTTTCACCCGCCGCCGCTACGATATGACCTGGAAATACCAACTGGCACCGGGGAAGCATACGCTCCGGGTGAAATTGCTGAATCCGGATCCGGATTATCCCGTTCGCATCCGTACCCTGTTCGTCTTCGGCGATAAGCCCATCTTGGCCAAATATTAACCGTTGAAAATGGGAACCGCAGCGTTCCGCGTCCGGCGGCGGACCGTGCGGATTGAAGAAATTTAAGGGATGCTCGCGGATTTTTAGATTAACGGGATTAGCTCTGCGTTGCTCTTCGTCCGCTTCAATCAAAAAGCTGTGAGCATCCGTTCGATCCGCCTAATCCGCGTGCTATCATCTCCGTGACCATCCCTTAAATCCGCTCAATCCGCGTTTCATTATCTCCGCTAAAATCCCCTTCACCTTTATGTTTATCATCGAGTCATACACGACCGCCGTGCTTTTTTGTATCGTCACGATGCTCTGCTGGGGGTCGTGGGCCAACACTCAGAAGTTGGCCGCGGGCAGCTGGCGTTTCGAATTGTTCTACTGGGATTATGTGCTGGGTATCGTGGCGCTGGCATTACTATCAGCGTTCACGCTGGGCAGCATCGGCGAGGGGGGGCGCTCGTTTATCGCCGATGTGCAACAGGCCAGTACGGCCAATATTGGTTCGGCCATTTGGGGTGGTGTGCTGTTCAACGCGGCTAATATCCTGCTGGGGGCCGCTATTGCTATTGCCGGTATGTCGGTTGCGTTTCCGGTCGGTATCGGGCTGGCGCTGGTCATTGGCGTGGTGGTCAACTACCTCAACGCACCCGTCGGAAACGCGGGTCTGCTGTTTGGCGGTATGGCCTTGATCGTCGTGGCCATTCTGCTCAACGCGTTTGCCTACCGCCGAACGGCAACCGGCGGCACGGGGCTGTCGACCAAAGGTTTGCTGCTGTCGGTGGTGGCGGGTTGTCTGATGGGTTTGTTCTACGGGTACGTTGCCCAGGCGATGTTTCCGAATTTCGACGTACCTGAGCCGGGTAAACTCAGCCCCTACACGGCGGTGGTCTTTTTCGCGTTGGGTATTCTGGTCAGCAACCTGCTGTTCAACAGCCTGTTGATGTGGCGTCCCTTCATAGGTACGTCGGTGAGTTATGCCGACTATTTCCGGGGCAGCGGCCGCGATCACCTGACGGGCGTGCTGGGCGGTATGATCTGGTGCCTGGGCATGTCGTTCAGCATTCTGGCCTCCGACAAAGCCGGGCCAGCCATTAGCTACGGCCTGGGGCAGGGCGCTACGGTCGTGGCCGCCATCTGGGGTATTTATGTCTGGAAAGAGTTCGGCGGAGCGGCCCGTGCCGCGGCGCCCAAAGGCGTAGGTACGTTGCTGAACGGCATGTTGCTCTGTTACATCATCGGAATCGGTCTTCTGATTGTAGCGCGCTGATAACCAATCGGTAATTGTCCGGTAAATGCCCGAAACAGCTCCGTTTCCTTAATCTCGTTCAGACCAGTCCGTGCATGGCTCCTCAACTCACTGCCGCTCAACATACACAGCTCTGGAACGCCTTTCGGGAGGGCGATCGGGCCGCGTTTGCCCGGTTATACGACCTGTTTGCGGCCGACCTGTACCGCTACGGCTATAACCTGGTGCGCAACCGGCAGGTGGTGGAAGATTGCCTGCACGAACTGTTCCTGCACCTGCACGAAAACCGCAGTCGACTTGGACCGACCGATAACATCCGCTTTTACCTGTTCCGTGCCCTGCGTCGGCGGCTGCTGGATACGGTGGGTCGGTTCAATAAGCTCGACTCGGCCGACTACCTGTTTGATGAGGCCCAGTTTTTGATTCAGCCCCACGAGACAGCCCTGATTGCGGAAGAGTTGATGGATCATCAAAAACGAATCCTGATCGATGAATTGAACCGACTCCCTAAACGCCAGAAAGAGATTTTGTACCTGGTGTACATGAAGGAGATGAGCTACCCGCAGGCGGCCGAGGTGATGGGCATTACCCTGAAGAGCGTGTACAATACCCTCAACGTTTCCCTGGCGGCGTTGCGGGCTACGATGCAGCAGGCGTTGCAACTAAAAGGGGCATTGGTGAGCCTGGCGAGCCTGCTTACGGGTTACTTCGCAAATAATTAATTGGCCCGAAGACGGGAAAAACTAAGTTAAGTCCTGTTTAACGAGTACCACCCTGATGCCTGTGCAATGCCATACGCCACATTTACTGTCGACGACTTCTGCAACGATCCTTACTTCATCCAATGGGTAGTACACCCAACCGATGAATCGAATCAGTTCTGGCAGGCGTTTATGGTGGACTATCCGCACAAGAGGGAGACGGTTCAACAGGCAATCGACTTCGTCAAAACGATTCAGTTTCAGGAAATCGAGCCGTCTGAACTCGATCTGGCGCGGTTGAAGCAGCGTATCTGGGCCGACATCGACCAACCCGTGCGCGTGGTGCAGTGGTATCGGCGGCCGGGCTGGCTGGCAGCGGCCATGGTGCTGATTACGCTGGCCAGCCTTGGCTGGTGGACCTACCAGGCGACGCCAACCCACCAGACGGCCTACGGAGAAACAAAGGAGCTTAAACTGGCCGATGGCTCGACGGTCACGCTCAATGCCAACTCCTCGCTCAAAGAAGGGGATAACCTCGCCGATGCGGCCGTTCGGGAAGTGTGGCTCAGCGGCGAAGCCTATTTCAGCATCGCTAAACGCAAGGGAGCCAAGTTTATCGTCCACACGGCTGACGCGGCCGTGGAAGTGCTGGGCACGGAATTCAACGTAAACACCCGGCGGAAGCAGACCAATGTTGTCTTGCTCGAAGGCAAGGTGCAGCTCACCACCGCCGATCAGCCCGCCGTGGTGATGAAACCCGGCGACATGGCGACCGTGTTGCCCCAGCGCCGACAGATTCAGCTTAAAAAAGTGGTACCCGAAGCCTATGAGGCCTGGCGAGAAGCCTACCTCGTGCTGGATGGAAAAAGCCTGCCGGAGATCATCAGCACCCTGGAAGATACCTTCGGCGTCACCATCACGCTGAACAATGAGCGGTTGGCTGGCAAGACGCTCAGCGGCAAACTGCGCACCAAAGTGGCCGACGATTGCATCGAGGATCTGGCCATCATTCTGGAGGCCGACGTTAAAAAAACGGGGGATACGTACCTGTTCGAGTAACCAGCGTCAGACAGTCGAAAGATTTAAAAATTAACCGGAAATAATCATAGAAAAAACGGGAAAAGGGCCAACCCCGTCTGTTTGACTACCAATTACAGCCTAGTCAATCACACGTTTCCCGTTTAACTATGAAACGACATATCCTTTTTTACACGCTGGTACTCGGGTTAGTCTGGTTCAGCGGAATGCCGGATGCCGCCGCTCAGGTAACACTGGCCTCAATCAGGCAGGCAACAGACGGTGTAAAAGGGCAGGGAACCGGTACGAGCCTGCTGGTGCTGCTCAAAAAGCTGGAACTGATTCACAAAACCAGTTTCGTCTACCAGAAAGAGCTACTGGAGCATAAAACGTTTTCGGGGCCGTTCAACGAAACCGACAAACTAGAGCAGGTGCTGGAGCGGATACTGACGCCGGCCAACCTTCGGTTCAAAAAACTCAAAGGGGGCGATTATACCATCCTGCCCCGCAAGAGTCCTAAGGTTTCGTTTGACGCCGACGACCTGAAACCCGCCGACAGCAGCCCCCGGCTTAGCCCCGAGATGCCCCTGCCGTCGGGGCCAATGGCAGGGGCACGGGCCGACTTCTCACCCGTCGCGCAGCCAAACCGGGTGGTCGATATGGTGGTGAAAGGCAAGGTGATCGATTCGGAGAAAGGCGAGCCGGTACCCGGCGTGAGCATTGTGTTGAAAGGGGCCGTGAAAGGCACGAGCACCGATGCCAAAGGCGAGTATGCCATTACGGTGCCCGATGCAGGTGCCGTACTCGTGTTTAGCTTCGTCGGCTTTGAAAAACAGGAGGTTGCCGTTGGGAATCGCTCGCAGCTGAACATCACGCTGAAGGCCGACATGAATCAGCTCAACGAGGTGGTCGTGGTGGGCTTCGGCACGCAGAAAAAAGCCACCGTGACGGGCGCTATTTCGTCGGTCAACACCAAAGAGTTGCTGCAGTCGCCGGTGGCCAACATCAGTAACTCACTGGTGGGGCGTATGCCGGGGCTTTTCGCCGTTCAGGGTAGTGGTGAGCCAGGCAACGACCAGTCGACATTGCGTATCCGGGGCGTCAGCACGTTTTCCGGCGCGGCCGACCCGCTTATTCTGGTCAACGGGGTACAGGTCAGCAATTATAACAACATCGACCCCAACGAAATCGAGAACCTGACCATCCTGAAAGATGCGTCGGCTACGGCCATTTACGGCATACGCGGAGCCAACGGCGTGCTGCTAATTACCACCAAGCGGGGCAAAGTGGGTAAGCCGCAGTTTAGTTACACGGGTAACCTGGCCGTAACCAGCTTTACGAACCTGCGGAAAGGCATGAACAGCTACGATTACGCCAGTTCATACAACGCCGGCCTGAAAGCAGATAGCTACGTGTCGGGCGGCTACACGCCCAAATTCACCGACGACGACCTGGCCAAGTACAAATCGGGCGAGGATCCGATCTTTCACCCGAACTCAGATTGGTACGCGCTGGCCCTGAAGCCACAGGCGCTGCAAACCCAGCATAACGTGACCATCAATGGCGGCACCGAGAAAGTGCGCTACTTCGTGTCGGCGGGTTTTTTCAGCCAGGGCGGGCAGTTCAACAACTCCGATGTCATCAAGGATTTCGACGCCAACCGCACCTACAAGCGCTACAACTTCCGGTCGAACTTCGATTTCGAGGTTACCAAACGCCTGAAAGCATCGATCGACCTGTCGTCACAAACCGAAAACCTGACGGGCTCCAACTGGCCGACCGTGCGCATCATCGAGAGCATCGCTCGCTCAAACCCCATTACATCCCCCGGTATCATCGACGGCAAAATTGTGAATCTGGTTGGCGTTGCCGCCGTGAACAACCCCATTGCCGATATGTTCTCCAACGGCTACAACCGGCAGTACCGCAACTTTCTGCAAGGGTCGATCCGGCTCGATTACATGCTCGACTTCATCACCGAAGGGCTGACCATGCACGGGCTGACAAACTACCAGAACAACAACACCGAAACGCTGATTAACCTGCGGCCGCTGGTGACGTATAATGCCATCCGTTTGGCCGACGGAACCATCAATTACATTCCCCAGAACGTCGACCAGCCCTTTAGTTTTCAACAGCAGATCGGGAAAAATCGCCGCGCTTACGCCGAGTTCGGGTTCGATTACAAACGGGCCTTCGGGGAGCATTACGTAACGGCGCTGGTCAACTACAACCAGACCAAATACTTCGATCCGACGCTGGCGTTTCTGGTGCCAAACGGCTATCAGGGCGTTGTGGGCAGGACAACCTACGGCTACAAAAGCCGGTACCTGGCGGAGTTCACCTTTGGCTACAACGGCACCGAGAACTTCGACGTGGGCAAGCGGTTCGGGTTCTTTCCCGCCTTTTCGCTGGGCTGGGTCGCGTCTGACGAAGCCTTCTTTCCCAAAAATGACGTGCTAACGTACCTGAAATTCAGGGGGTCATACGGCGAAACGGGCAATGACCAGATCGGTAGTGATCGTTTCCTATACCGGCCATCGGCTTACACGACGGCCACAAACGCATACTTCTTCGGCGAAGTAGGGAGCACGCAGACCGCCTACACCCGCTCGATCGAAGGCAAGCTGGGCAACCCCAACGTGACCTGGGAACGGGCCATTGAGCGCAATTTCGGCGTAGAACTGGCCTTGTGGAAGAATAAAATCCGCGTAACGGCCGATTACTTCAACAAACAACGCGACAACATTCTGGCTAACCTGGGTACGGTGCCCATCACGGTTGGCGCCACGCTGCCCGCCTACAACCTGGGCAAGATGAACAACCGGGGTATCGACGGCGACATTACCTACAACGATCAGCTTGGCAAGCTCGCTTTCTGGGTGAGAGCCAACTACACCTTTGCCCGTAACAAAATCGAATTCCAGGACGAAACCGTCCGGCCGTTCAGCTACCAGTATCGGACGGGGCAGCGCTACGGCCAGTTGTTTGGCCTGGTTGCCGATGGCCTCTACAACACCTGGGCGGAAGTGAACGACGCTAACCGGCCCATTTCGATTTACAATAGCAACAAAATCCAGCCCGGCGACATCCGCTACAAAGACATCAACGGCGATGGCGTCATCAACGCCGACGACGAGGTGCCCATTGGTTATTCCAACTTTCCCGAGAAAATCTTCGGTATCTCGTTTGGCGGCAACTACAAAGGATTCGACTTCTCGGTGCTGTTTCAGGGCGCCAGCAACGTGTCCATCGCCTACAACCGAACCCAGAACCGGGGCTTCTTTGAAGACCGCGCCGCACCCGCTTACCTCATAAACAGCTGGACCGCCGAGCGGTACGAGCAGGGCCTGCCGATTGATTTTCCCCGGTTTTCGCAGAACGGCACCTACAACCACAACTACGTCAACTCGTCGTACTGGATTCGTGACGCCAGCTACGTGCGGCTGAAAAACGTGGAAATCGGCTACAACCTGCCCAAAGCGTTTCTGAGCCGGATTGGCCTGAGCGGTACGCGGCTCTACGTAAACTCGAACAACCTCTACACCTGGAGTTCGGTGTTTCCCGGCGTTGACCCGGAGCTGCCAACCGGCGTGACCAACGAAGAGCCATACCCACTCACCCGCACCCTTAACCTGGGGCTCAATCTCAAATTTTAAACCAGTATGAAAACGATAATCAGGGCTGTTTTTTGTGGCATCCTGTGCCTGGTGGCCGCCGCCTGCGACAAAAATCTGAGCGAGTTTCTGGATAAAGCCCCCGGCGTCGACGTCAACGAGAATACCATTTTCTCGTCGAGAGTGCAGCTGGAAACGTTCATCACAGGTACGTATCGCATCGGCATTCACTCCATTTTTACGTACAACGACGCGGCACTGATCCCCGCGCCAGCCAGCCGCACGTTTACCATCAACGCCGCCGCCACCGATGAAGCCGAAGCCGAGGTGACGTTCTTCCATACCGAAAACTGGAACGACGCCAACATCACGGCCAACGACAACCCGGTGGGGCGGGAAGACTACCGCTACTGGATCCGCTGGACGGCCATACGAAACTGCAACATCATTCTGGAACGCCTCAACGACGTACCTGGCCTGGACGAAACCTACAAGAATCAGGTGATCGGCGAGGCGAAGTTTATCCGGGCGTTGAATTACTCGGAGATGCTGAAACGCTACGGTGGTGTACCCATCATCGACAAGCGGCAGCAGCTGACCGATGACCTGAAAGTGAAGCGCAATACCGTGGAAGAGGTCGTCAATTTCATTGTGAAAGACTGCGACGATGCCGTTTCGCTGTTGCCCGCTACCTACCCGGCGACCTTCCGGGGGCGGGCGACCAAAACAGTAGCCCAGATGCTTAAGGCTCGTACGCTGCTGTATGCCGCCAGCCCCCTGTTCAACACGGCCACGCCCTACCTGAGCCTGGGTGACAACAACAAGCTCATCTGCTACGGTAATCAGGATAATGCACGCTGGCAAAAAGCAGCCGACGCGGCCAAAGCGGCCATCGAACTGGCTCCCGGCGGTGGCTTCGCGCTCATCACCGACAAAGGCACCGACAAGAACTACAAATTCATGTGGGAGCAGAACGACAACACCGAAATCGTGCTGGCCGAAAAAGCCTACGGGGCGCGGGGTCGCCAGCAGTTTCCGTGGTATGGCACCCAGCCGGCCGTTATTGCCCTTGGTTCGTGGGGTGGGGTGTCGGTGATGCACAATTTTATCCGGAAGTACGAAAAGAAAGACGGCACGCCCCAGACCTGGGATCTGGACAATGGCGGCACCGACCTGATGAAGAAATACGCGGAGCTGGACCCCCGCTTCGCCCAGACAGTCGGGTACAACGGCTCGTACTGGAACAAGGATTACCCGGTGCTGGAAACGTTTCAGGGCGGGCGCAATGCGGCGTCCTGCTGGGGTGGGGCCTGGATGAAAAAACTGATTCCTGATTTGCTGTCGAGCACAGCCAACGCGGTGCCCAACTCCATTGTGTTCCGCCTGGCCGAGGCGTACCTGAACTACGCCGAAGCGCTCAACGAAGCCCAGGGCCCCGTGCCGGCGGCCTACGATGCCGTGAATACCATCCGGGCGCGGTCGGGGATGCCCAAGTTGCCAGCGGGGCTCACGCAGGAGCAATTTCGGGCGCGGGTTCGCAACGAGCGGGACATCGAACTGGCGTTTGAGGACCACCGCCTCTGGGATATCCGCCGCTGGATGATCGCCGAAAACGAGGGCGTAATGAAGGGGAAGCTGTATGGCATGCGCATTTACAAGCTCGCCAACAGCACCACCGAATTCCGCTATGAGCCCTACGTGAAAGAGGTGCGCACGTTCCTGCCCCGCATGTACCTCCACCCATTCCTGAATTCCGAAGTTTACAAGGGTTACCTCGTCCAGAATCCGGGCTGGTAAGCACTCTCCTCCTGCGCTGTATGAACGCCAAAAACTACTCTACTATAGGGCTGCTTTCGTTGCTGTACCTTGGCCTTTGTCAGGTTACGGAAGGCCAGGTGGCCACCAAGGATACAGTCACAACGGCCCGCCCGTTATCTTTTTCGGATCGGAACACCGACCGGCCCATCGCGTATGGGGTGCAGCCCGCCTGGAAGGTGACTAGCGCCATCTCGTCTGTTTCGGGCAACGACCTGCGTAAAAACCTGACGACCAACCTGGGTAACACGCTCTTTGGCCGCCTACCCGGCCTCACGGTTGGCCAGAGCGGTGGCGAACCCGGCAACGACTCGCCCTCGCTTCGGGCGCGGGGTACCAACACCTACGGCACGGGCCGTAACGTACTGGTGCTGGTCGATGGCTACGAGAGTTCCTACGAGCAACTGGTACCCGACGAAATTGAAACCGTCTCGTTGTTGAAAGACGCGTCGGCCACGGCCATTTACGGCCTGCGCGGGGCCAACGGCGTGCTGCTGATCACCACCAAACGGGGCGCCGACAGTCCGCTGGTGGTTAATTTCAGCACGCAGCAGGGGTTTCACACGGCCACCCGGCTCCCCCAGTTTCTGGGCTCGTATGACTACGCCCGCCTGTACAACGAAGGGCTGAAAAATGATGGTAAAGCCCCGCTGTATACCGACACCGACTTAGATGCCTACCGCACGGGCAGCGACCCGTATTTCCACCCCAACGTAAACTGGTATGATCAGGTGCTGCGGAAAACGGCCCCGATTTCGACCTATAACCTGAATTTTAAGGGAGGCAACAGCAGCGTTCGCTACTTCGTACTGCTGAACGCGGTGATGAGCAATGGCCTGTATAAGAACACCGGCGATATGGTTGCTGAAAGTGTCAACTCGCAGTATTCACGGGTCAATTTCCGCTCGAACGTCGACATCAACCTCACCAAGCGCCTGTCGGCCTCGCTTACCCTGGGTGGGTCGGTGGAAGACAAAAGCAATCCGGGCGGCACCACCACGGGGGGCATTTTCAATTCATTGGCCACCCTGCCGCCCAACGCCTTCCCCGTCTACAATGCCAACGGTACGTTTGGCGGCACCAGTGCGTTGAGCAACCCACTGGCCAACCTCCTGCAAACCGGGTCGTACACCTCCAACGGCCGCACCATTCAGACGAACCTGCGCTTTACCGAGCAACTCGACATGCTGGCCCCCGGCCTGAGTGTGTCGGCGGCTGTGTCGTTCAACAATTTCTTCCGGAGTTACTCGGATAAAACGAAGCAGTATGAGCGCTACTTCGCCACCAAAGGCGTGGCCGGCGATACCCTCTACACGCGCTTCGGGCAAAATACGTCGCTGGTCGGTAACGAAGCCAACTCAGATCAATACCGGAACATCATCTTCCAGGGCTTCCTGAACTACGACAGAACGATTGGTCGGCACAGCATCTCGGCCCTGTTGATGTACAATTCGGATAGCTACACCAATACCACGCAGGGCAGCAATGCCATCGAGAGCCTGCCGTTCAAGCACCTGGGTGGCGGCGGACGGCTGACTTATACCAACAGCGACAAGTACATCGGGGAGGTGTCGGTCGGCTACATGGGCTCGGAAGCCTTTCCGAAGGGTGGGCGATTCGGGTTTTTTCCGGCGGCATCGGTTGGCTGGATCGCCTCAAATGAGGCTTTTCTGAAGAATAACGCGCTGGTAACGTACCTGAAGCTGCGCGCCTCGTATGGCCTGACGGGGAACGACCAGATCGGCAGCCCCAACCGGTATTTCTACGAACAGCCTTATCGATACACGGCCGCCTACTACCTGGGAACGGGCAACACGCAGGTGAATGGCCTGGTTGAAGGAGTCGCCAATCCGAATGTAAGCTGGGAGAAAGAAAAGAAACTGAACGTGGGCGTTGAGCTGACTCTGGCCAAACGGCTGGACATTGGCCTCGACATCTTCCGGCAGGATCGCTACGACATTCTGGCGGCACCCAACAGCACCGTGCCCCAATACATTGGCACTACGCTGCCCCAGCTCAACCAGGGTAAGGTGACCAACAGCGGCTTTGAGGCTACCGTTCGGTACAGCAGCGGGCCAACCACAGGTACGTCTGCCAGCCAGCTGCAGTACATGGTGGAAGCCAGCGGCTGGTACGCGCAGAACAAAATCGTGTATAACTCGGAAGCGATCCGGCTGTATGACTACCAGTATACGACGGGCCAGCCAATCGGGCAGCCGTTTGGGTTGCAGGCGCTGGGCCTGTTCCGGGATCAGGCCGATATCGCGGCGAGTCCCCGGCAGATTTTTGCCCCGGTGCAGCCCGGCGACATCAAGTACAAAGACCAGAACGGCGACGGCATCATCGACCAGAACGACACCCGCCCGATCGGCAACACCTCGATACCAACCCTCACGCTGAGTCTGCATTCGCGGCTTCAGTACAAAGGCTTCGATCTGGAATTCCTGTTTCAGGGGGTAACCGGCCGAACCACGTATTTCGGCGGTACGCTCTTCCAGGCGTTCCAGAACAACGGGCAGGTGGGCCCCATTGCGCTGAACCGCTGGACGCCCGAAACGGCCGCCACGGCAACGTACCCACGGCTGTCGGCCTCCAATAACCTGAACAACTTCCAGTTTTCCGATTACTGGCAGCGCGATGGTAGCTTCATCAAGCTACGTAGTCTGGAGCTGGGCTACACCGTTGCTAGTCAGCTTATTAGCCGTGTAAAGCTGAGCAACGCCCGCCTGTTCGTGAATGGGACGAACCTGTTCTCGCTCGATCGCATGGACGGGTATGCCGACCCCGAGGTGATTGGTGGCTATCCACCGTTGCGCACCGTCAGTATAGGCATCCGGCTTCAATTCTAAGACAGCAGTTAATCAAGACAAACCCAATGAGACGATTTGTATCCATAGGCTGGGTGGCCGTCATGGTCTGGCTGAGTGGCTGTGTGAACCTGGACCGCGAGCTCAATACCGAGATCACGCCCCAGCAGGCGACAACCTCCTACGACTACACGTTAAACCGCGTAAGTTCCATTTATTCGGATCTGCCCGCGGGCTACCTGCAAATTGATGGTGCCATGACGGCGTCGGCAACCGACGAGGCGGAACATACGCTGGAAACATCCAATGTGCAGAAGTTCAACACCGGGTCGTGGAATGCCATCGACAACCCCGACAACCTGTGGGCGACCTTCTACCGGGGTATTCGCAAAACGAACCAGTTCCTGGCGGCGTCAGACAGCGTGAACCTGAACCAGTACAAACTGGACCCCACACCGTCGGCACAAACCGTGTATCAGAACCGGCTGGCCGAGATTAAACGGTGGAAATACGAAGCCCGCTTCCTGCGCGCGTTTTTCTACTTCGAACTGGTAAAGCGCTACGGTGGCGTACCGATTATCAATCAGGTGCTAACGGTAGAATCTGATTTTCAGAGCATAAAGCGCAACTCATTGGCCGACTGCATTCAGTTCATTACCGCTGAGTGCGATTCGGCGGCCAGAAACCTGCCCGTTGTCTATTCGGCGCCGGCGTCTGATCTGGGCCGCGCCACGCGGGGAGCGGCGCTGGCGCTCAAGAGCCGGGTGCTGCTGTATGCGGCCAGTGATCTGTTCAATACGCCGACCTGGGCGGGCGGCTATGCCAATCCGGAGCTGATCTCGCTGACCGGCGACCGGCAGGCACGCTGGAAAGCCGCCGCCGATGCCGCCAAAGCCGTGATTGATCTGGCCGGTACGGGCTATGTGCTGAACACCAACTACCGAAACCTGTTCATTACCAACAGCTACACCCTGCCCGAAATCATCTTCGCGCGCCGGAACGCGTCGAACCTGAACGACTTCGAGAAGGCCAATTACCCCATCGGCTACGACCTGGGCAACAGCGGCACCACGCCCTCGCAGAACCTGGTCGACGCTTACGAAATGACCAACGGGACCAAGTTTGACTGGAACAACCCGGTGCATGCGGCCAACCCCTACGCCAACCGCGACCCCCGGCTGGGGCTGAACGTTATTCTGAACAACACCCCCTATAAAGGGCGAAATGTTGAGATCTGGCCGGGTGGTCGGGACGGTAAGGGCATCGTCAACGCTACGAAGACCGGGTATTACCTGAAAAAGTACGTCAACGAGAATCTGAACCTGCTGCTAAACAATACCACTGCCTATTCCTGGAATCTGTTCCGACTGCCCGAAATCTTCCTGAATTACGCCGAAGCCCTGAACGAGGCATCGCCCGGCCACGTCGACATCAAAACCTATGTTGATCGGGTACGTGCCAGGGCGGGCGTAGGCATGCCCGCGTTACCGGCTGGTCTGTCGCAGACCGAGATGCGGGAACGAATCCGAAATGAGCGGCGGGTTGAGTTGGCGTTTGAAGACCACCGCGGCTGGGATGTGCGCCGCTGGATGCAGGGGCCACAGTACCTGGGCGCACCGCTAATGGGGGTTGAGATCAACCGGGTGGTCAATGGCACCACTACCACCTTCACTTACAAACCGGTTGTGGTCGAAAACCGGGTTTTTGAGCCTAAAATGTACTTATATCCCATTCCACAGGGCGAGTTGAACACGTCGAGAGGATTGATTCAGAATCCACTCTGGTAACCCGTGCCAGGTACGTACCTACTCTGCTTTCCTAACGCCACCACTGTATGGTCTCTCTCCTAACTACCACTCGGTTCATGCTGATCGGCCTCGGATTCGGTCTGCTGCTGGGTTCCTGTACATACGAAGAAATTGCCAAAGCCGACTATCCGCAGCAGATCCTGTACATGCCTGCGGCTAAAAACGGCGTGTTTGCCATCGCCAGTATCGCCACATCAGGAGCGTACCGGTTTACGGTCGACGGGGCCAACAAGAAAATTGTCATTCCCCTGAGCGTGTACCGGGGCGGCGTGTCAAACGAGGGCGATGTCGCCGTGACGGTGGCGGCCAATGCCGATACGGTCAGTCGCCTGATCAGCGCCAGCGCACTGGTGGGTACAACTTTGCTGCCCGCGGATAAAGTGGTGCTGCCAACGACCGTAACCATCGGGAGCGGCAGCTACGTGATCCCGTTCGACCTGAAAATCGACCTCGATTACCTCCGGACGGCTCCTGTTGGGCAAAAATTGGCGATGGCGGTGACCATAGCCAGCCCGCAAGCGCCGGTAAACCCCACCCTGAAAACGACGGTTATTTCGTTTGATCCGGCTATTCTGAAGCCGGTGCCCAATTTTACGTCGAAAGCAGACGCGGCTTCAGCTCGAAAAATCGCCTTTACCAATGCATCCCTGAATGCGGTCAGCTATTCCTGGGATTTTGGTGATGGATCGGCCCCGGTCACCGACGCTTCGCCAACGTACACCTATAGCAAGGCTGGTACCTATACGGTTACGCTTACCGCCACCGGAATCACGGGCAGTGCTGACGCTGCCCAAAAGACAGTCACTCTCTCCATACCATAAAACCGGGGCCAGCTTAGGCTGGCCCTCCCTCCGTATGCCGTCGATGGCATAGCCGGGTTGCCGGAGCAAGAGTCCGTTCTTTTTCTGAAACACGTATGGCGCATCTACTGACACTGACGCAACACAGCTGCGAGCGGGGCGATCTGACGGTCCTGGAACGGGTGCTTCCGGGTACGTTAAAACGTGTTTTCTACATCACCAATGCCGACGGTGCTGTCCGGGGTGGGCATCGGCATAAGAAAGCCTGGCTGGCGCTGACCTGCCTACAAGGAAGTGTCGATGTGTTAGTCGACAACGGGCAGCAAGCTACCGGCTTCACCCTCGATAAGCCAGATCAGTGTCTGGTTCTGGAGCCCGAAGACTGGCATCTTCTGACTGCTTTCCGCAATACGGCTATTGTACTCGTCGTGTCGAATGAAGGCTATGATGCGGCTGATTACATTGATCAAAAGCCTGGCTCAACCCATAACGAGCGAGCGTCGGCTTCAGTAGTATACTTCTGTTAATCAATAATATATGCGAAACGTTGGTCAACATGGGTTCGTCGGTATTGCGCTGGTTATCCTACTGGCCTGTTCGGGCCTGAGTTGGGCGCAAACGGGCGGGGGCAACGTACCTGAGGCTTACCTAAAAACCCTGCCGGCGCACCCCCGTCTCTTCGCCAGCGCCGACCGGTTCGCCGCTCTGGCAAAGCAATCCGACTCGGTTTCGCTGCACCTGAAAGCGTATATCCTGCACCAGGCGGAAACGCTGTTGACTGCTGAGCGGATCAACTACCCGACAACGGGCTTTAAGTTCGGGCCGATGCGGGCGGTGCAGGGCCGGATACTGACCCTGGCCATGACCTACCGGCTCACCCGCGACAACCGATTCCTCAGCCGGGCCCGTGATGAACTGCTCCAACTGGCTGCGCTGCCCGACTGGGCACCCAACCATTTTCTGGATGTGGGCGAAGGAGCCCTGGCCGCTGGCGTTGGCCTCGACTGGTTGTACGATGACTTAGCCCCCGCCGACCGCGAGCAGATTACCCAGGCGATCGTAAAAAACGCGCTGCTGCCGTCGCTCAACGTACCGGAAGGCAACGGCAGTTGGGTTGATGGCGATTTCAACTGGAATCAGGTGTGCCACGGTGGGCTGTCGATAGGGGCATTGGCCATTGCCGAACGCGAACCGGAATTGAGTCGGCAGATTATCAACCGGGCCATTAAAAACCTACCCCATGCCGGTGCCGTCTACGCCCCCGACGGCGCTTATCCAGAAGGACCGAGCTATTGGTCGTACGGCACCACGTTTCATGTGCTCTTGATCGATGCACTTCGGTCGGCGTTGGGCAGCAGTTACAGTCTCGAACAGTTTCCCGGCTTCCTGAAAACCGCCGACTTTAACTTGCAGGTGGTGGGCCCGAGCGGGCTTGATTTCAACTACTCCGATTACCACGTTGAGACGCAAAACGAGCCGATCATGCTGTGGTTCGCGCGGGAAAATCACCAGCCCGACCTGGCCCGGCAGGAAATCGCGGATATCCAAACGCTGTATCGCTCGGCCATGACCGGCGTGAAAAGCCCGGTGCATGAAAACCGCCACACCTCGCTCGAACTGATTTGGTGGAATCCGGCCTTGGGCACCAAAGCAACCGGTACGTCGCCGCTGCACTGGACCTCGACGGGTGTGCTGCCCATCGCCGTGATGCGCTCGTCCTGGACCGATCCGCTGGGTACGTTCGTAGCCATTAAAGGCGGCACGCCCAACCACTCGCACGCGCACATGGACGTGGGTAGTTTTGTGATGGAAGCCGATGGGGTTCGCTGGGCGCTCGATCTGGGCACCGAGAGCTACGACAAGATGCGCGCGGCCAAACTCGATCTCTGGAACTACGCCCAAACCAGCACCCGCTGGACGACCTTCCGCGTTGGTCCCGATGGCCATAACATCCTCCGTTTCAACGGTGCGCAACAACTGATAGGCGCAAGAGCCACCGTTGATGAGTTACCTGTTCGCACCGGCGCCGTCGGTAATTCGCTTGATCTGACGCCGTTGTACGCCGATCAGGTCGCGACGGCGCAGCGCACGGTTCGGTTGCAGCCAGATCGGTCGGTAACGCTGGACGATGCATGGACAACCGGCGATAAACCCGTATCGGTGGCCTGGCAATGGCTGACCAAAGCCAAGGTGAGCCGAATTCCGAAGGGCCTCTTACTGCAACAGGATGGTCAAACGCTGGAACTGCTGTTTAGCAGTTCAGGTACGTATCAGATCGATATTGACGACGTTTCGCAAGCCAGAAACCCGCAGGATTCGCCAAATCCGGGGGTGAGCCGACTGGTGGTTCGGATGGAAACACCCGCCCGGTCGGCTGCCAACCTTCACGTACAACTAGTGCCGGGCAGCGTTGCCCGGCAGCAACTCAACCAAACGTTACCTCATCGGTAAAGCCTATGCCTATTAATGCGTTTCCCTATCACGGCCTGTCGAAACGACTCTCCTTTTTGGGTTTAACCAGTTGCCTGCTGTCAGGTACGTTCGCCCCAACGGTGGCCCAGAAAATCGACACGTCACCCGACCGGGTCAAGACCGATCTGGCCGTTTCAATGCCACGTCTGGGCACCGTAAAGCCACGGTCAACCGACGAAATTCCGTCGTCGAACTGGCTGATCGGTTGCGAAACCCTCGACCGCGACTTTACCGATTACGACCAATACAAGGAATACCTGGTGCCGCTCGGGATTAAGCGGTTGCGCATGCAGGCCGGCTGGGATAAGACCGAAAAAATAAAAGGGCAATACGACTGGGCCTGGCTCGATCATATTGTCGACGATGCGCACAAGCGGGGACTCAAACCCTGGCTGCAAACGTCGTACGGGAATCATAATTACCCGCAGGGTGGTGGGTCGAACCTGGGGGCGGGGGTACCTACCTCAAACGAAGCACTCGCCGCCTGGGACAGGTGGGTAGAAGCGCTGGTGAAACGCTACAAAAACAAGGTGGTTGACTGGGAAATCTGGAACGAGCCCAACTTTGGCGACAACCTGGAAAATACGCCCGACAAAGCCGCTGCGATGAACATCCGCACCATCGATATTATCAAGCGCATTCAACCCGAAGCGAAGGTGTCGGGGCTGGGGCTGGGGCATATCGGCCTTGCGTATGCCGAGCGGTTTTTTAAGGTGCTGGCCGAGAAAAAGAAGATCAACCTTTTCAACAACTTCACCTACCACGATTACGTCTATAATCCCGATTCGCACTACCCGAAAGTGATGCAACTGCGGGCGGCGCTCGATCGATACGCACCCACTATTCCGCTGCGGCAGGGCGAGAACGGCGCGCCATCGAGTCCGGGTTTTGGACGCGGCGCGCTGGGCGATTACGACTGGTCGGAGCTGACGCAGGCCAAATGGTATACCCGGCGCATGCTGGGCGATCTGGGCCACGACATCGAAACCAGCGTGTTCGGCATCATCGAAATGGCCTACACGAATGGTCCTATTCACCGGCTGAATTACAAAGGCCTCATCCAGTCTGACTCGACGAAGCGGGCGATCCGGCCCAAAATGGCCTACTACGCGGTTCAGCACGTAACGTCCATCTTCGATCACACGCTGGAGCGGATCCCGAAGGTAGAGCACACGCACAACCGTAGCTACGTGCCCGCCAATGCCGATGAGGTTAGCTACACGCCGGGTACCGACCGGAGCCTGGCGGTCTATGGCTATCGGCACAAAACGTCTGGCAAGCAGCTTTTTACGATCTGGAGCGATGAGGCGATTCCCGTCGAATCGAACAAGACGCGTACACTGACCTTCACGTTTACCAATGCCCGCTTCGACCAGCCGGTTTACGTTGATATTATCACGGGTGGCGTCTATACGATTCCGGCGAACCAGTGGAAAAAAACGGGGATGACCTACACCTTTACCGACATTCCGGTCTATGATGCGCCGATTCTGATTGCGGATAAAAGCCTCATAAAAACCCAAAATTGAGGTCGTATACGCGTATCCAACGAATTCTCTACTAAACGTATGGACAGCACATTGCCCCAAAACCGCAGGGCGTTTCTCCGGCAGGTGAGCCTGATGAGCGCCGCCTTGCTGGCCTCCCGCATCGCGCTGGCGAGTGGAAAAGACGATCCGGTCATTCTGTTTACGTCGGGCTGGCAGGATGTCAACATCGGCGACATTGCCCATACGCCGGGGCTGATTGCCCTGCTGAAGCAGCGCCTGCCGAAAGCCCGGCTAATCCTGTGGAAACGAAGCCGAAGCGAGAAAGTGGAGACGATGCTGCACCACTATTACCCCGACGTGCTCATCATCCACGGCAATGTGGTCGATAACGTACCGGCGTCGGAAGCGGTCAAACAGGCGTTTCGGGAAGCCGACTTTTTCCTGCACGGTTCCGGGCCGATGGTCGTCGCCCTCGATTACCTGGAGGCCTGGCATGCGCAGACCAACAAGCCCTTTGGCCTGTTTGGCGTCACGATCCAGAACAGCTACCCCCGCCTGAAAACCCTGCTGTCGCAGGCGTCGCTGATATTCACGCGCGAAACGGCCTCGATCGAAGCATTGCGCAAAGCGGGCCTGTCGGGCAGTCACATCGCGTTTGCGCCCGATGCTACCTTCGCGCTGACCATCCGCGACGATACCAACGCCAACGCGTTTCTGGCGGCCAACGACCTGAAGCTCCGTCAGTTCATTTGCGCCATTCCCCGGCTTCGGGTCACGCCTTATTACCGGATCAGCGCCAACTCAGGCTGGAGCGAGGCCAAAATAAAGGAGGTCAACGCGCTGAACGATACCTGGAAAGAAGCCGACCATGCCAAACTCCGCGAGGCGATGATTGCCTGGGTACGGGCCACCGGCCACAAGGTGCTGGTTTGCCCCGAAATGACCTACCAGGCCGACCTTCTCGACGAACTGCTGATCGACCCGCTACCCGCTGACGTGAAGGCGAAGGTGGTCAAGCACGGCTACTGGCTACCCGACGAGGCCGCTGCTGTGTATGCACAGGCGCATACGGTGCTGAGTTTCGAATGCCATTCGCCCATTATGGCCGCCGTAAACGGAACGCCCTGTTTCTACCTGCGTCAGCCGCAGGACACGATCAAAGGCCAGATGTATTACGACCTTGGCTTGGGCGACTGGACGTTCGAGATCGAACAAACTACGGGCAGGCAGATCACCGACCGGCTGATGGAGGTGACGACGAACTACAAAGCAGCCCAGAAAAACGTGCAGAAGGCGCTGGCCAACGTGAACAGCCGCTACGACAAAACCTTCAGGATCCTGCGCGAAACCTGGTTGTAGGGGTTTCGCTGCCTGAGAGCAGGCTTGGTACACCGATGTGGGGGCGTGGCTACCGCCACCAATGATGCCCATCTCTGTGTGTGGGTCGAGCCACGAATTCGCGCCTGATTTTCCGGGAAAAAAGGCGTCGCCGCCCTTTTACAACCTATACCGACGTCAACTGGATGAAAACGCTATTCCTGTTCCTGCTGCTCGCCCTGAGCGTATCGCCTACGCCAACGTATGCCACCGATTACTATGTGTCGGCATCGGCGGGTAGCAACACCAACGATGGAAAATCGACGGCCAAGCCATTCCTGACCATTCAACGCGCTGCCGACCTGACAAATCCCGGCGACACGGTCTTTGTGATGAATGGCGTGTACAGGTCAACGTCGGGCCCCGTGCTGAACATCACCCGGTCGGGCTCGGCAACGGCCTGGATCACGTTTAAAGCGCTGAAAGGCCACTCGCCAACGATGATCGGCTCGGGCAACGTTTGGAACACCGTCTCGATCAATGGCTCCTACATCCAGTTCGACGGCTTCGAACTGATCGGCAACAACGCGAACCTGACCTACGCCGGGGCGCTGGCGATCTACAACGAAGCCAAGGCAGGCGGCACCAACTGGGCTGCGTACGCCAACTACAACACCAATGGCATCTCGATCGGCGGGCCCAGGGATGAAACCAAATTTCCGCATCACGTAACGGTTCGGAACTGTAAGGTGCATGATTTCCCGGGTGGCGGTATCAGCTCGATTCAGGCCGATTACACCACGATCGAAAACAACCTGGTCTATAACAACGGCTGGTATATGATGTATGCCGGCAGCGGCATCAGCATCCTGACTCCGTTCAACGTCGATAAGCTGACGACCTACAAAAACATCGTGCGGAACAACGTTTGCCACACCAACAAAACCACCATTCCGTGGCTCAGTCTGGGGCGGTTAAGCGACGGAAACGGGATCATCATCGACGTAAACCGACACAGCTACAGCGAGCAGGATGCGACCACGCCCAGCGCGAATGCCTACACGGGTCGAACATTGGTGGCCAACAACCTGTGCATCAACAACGGCGGGTCGGGTATTCACGCCTTCAAAGCCGATCATGTCGATATCATCAACAACACAGCCTGTAACAACGGCACCGTGGTGGGCTACGCCGAAATCTTTGCCAATACCTGCGATGACGTGAGTATCCTGAACAACATTATGTATGGTCGCGACGGCGGCGAGTGTAATTCGACCAACAAGAACACCAACGTTGTGTATGATTATAATGTGTATGCCAACGGGAAAGTGGCCGTGAAAGGGCCCAATGATATTGTAGCCGATCCGCAGTTTGTCGATCGAAACCTCGACCTCGCTACCGGCAATTTTACGCTGCAAGCCACCAGCCCCGCCGTCGACAAAGGCACCAACGTACCTGGAAAATTCAGCTCGGCTGATTTGCTGGGCGTACCCCGCCCGCAGGGAAGCAAACCGGATATTGGCGCCTATGAGTACCGGGAACAGATCAGCGTCATTACGGCGCTTGCCGAGGTAGCTGAGGTTGTGCGGATATCACCCAACCCGGTCGATAAGGTGTTGACGGTGACCAACGTACCTGGCACGACTGGTCGGGCTGAGTTGGTCAATTGCCTGGGACAGCCAATGATGCAGGCCCCACTGACTGGCAGCAGCACGCAACTGGACCTACAGAAACTCCCCGGCGGCTTGTACCTGCTGCTCGTTTATAGCGAGGGTAAATTGATCACTATCAGCAAGGTAATGAAGCAGTGAGCGGTTTAGTAGCTATCCTGGCCAACAGCGACGCCGACCAGGCACCGTAACCGTTTCAGCGCCACGTTGATGGTGTTGTAGACACTCTTCAGGCTGATGTCCATGACCGTGGCCGCCTGCTGGTAGCTGAGCCCTTTCATGTAGACCAGATACAGAATTTCCTTTTGCCGTTTGGGAAGCTGATTGACCTCATGAAGCACCCTTTGCTGTTGCTGTTCGAGCCCTTCTGACTCAATCAGACTGGTTTCGTAGGGCTGAATCAGAAATTGGGCATCAGTAAACAGGTACGTATCCGAGTCATACCTGTTGAGGCGGGTAATCGTGTCCAGAAGCCGCCGCCGTAGGGCCCGGTACAGGTAAAACCGGATGTTGTCTACGGGACCAAGCCGCTGTCGACGGTCGTGAATGTGCAGAAAGAGCTCGTGCAGGCAATCTTCCACCACCTGTCGGTTTCGGACCAGGTTATAGCCGTAGCGGTACAGATCAGGAGCAAACAGGGTGTATAGCTTATCGAAAGCGTCGCGGCTCCCGGTTCGGAAGTCGTTCCATAACTGAATGTGCTCGGCGGTGGTCAGGGAGGGCGTCATGGGGCGTCTGTCAATACGCTGATTCGATTATGTCTGCAGGTTGATCGGTGTCCAGGGGCCGGGTGCGCTACCGGCTACCTCCTGAAAGCGCTCGTTGGCGCTTACCTGATTACACGTTGATGAATACAGGATAGGGCAGGGGTAGAGCTTCTCAGGCTTGCAGTGCCTTATGCTGGCAACTTAATCAGTCTTACTCAATTTATTAATATCAAATAATAATTTAATAATGCAATAATATAAAATCTATTTGATTTTGGTAAATCGTCCAGCAAAAGTTTTCAGAGGCCAACGGTCCGCTATGGTCTTTTGGGCCGGCTTGCTCCATTTTTATGGCCAGTACGGCCCTGTATCCGGGTCTACGGATGGCGCAACAGGCAGGAATTGACTTGTGAGTATACGAACGGCCAGCAATTGCCGGGCTGGAAGGCCCGGCTCCGTCGACGTTTGTTGAACCATGTAGGCATACGCCTACACGGCAGTGAGTAGGGTCAGCGGCTAACCGACGGAAGCAACCAAACTGGTAACGTACCTGAACGGCTCAGCGGGCCGCATCTAACTGTTGATCGATTTGGGTGGAGGCTTGTCGCAGGGCGTCAATGAGTGCTTCCCGCTTTTGGGGCGTACAGCGGATTTCGGGCAAAAAAATGCTCAGGCTGGCAACCACCTGCTTTTGTTTTCTGATGGGCACCGCCAGCCCGATAATATGCGTCGGCGAGACCGTTACGCAGAGTTCAGCCGTACGAATTTTGAGCAATTCGGCTTCCAGCCCTTCCGGCGTCGCTGCTTCGGGCCAGACGATCGGCGAGGGCAGGCCAATTGTGTTGAGGAGGCTATCCCGTTCTTTAGGCGGCAGGTAAGCCAGTAGTAGTCTGCCCGTTGCGGTTTCGTGCAGGCTGCGTTCGCTGCGGCTACGTACCTGCAAGTCCTGATCGCTGTTGACCAGGTGAACGATAAACCGTTTCTGATTGCGGATCACGCCCAGAATGGTCGTCTCGTTGAATTGAGCCGTCAACTGCTCCATCACGTCTTTGGCGGCGGCCACCAGATGCTGACTATAAGCCAGATTATTGGTCAGGTTGTAGGCCATTGGGCCCAGCCGATACCCCTTTTTGCGTCCCAGATGCTCCAGGTAGTTCTTGTCGACCAGCGTCTGCATGATGTTGACGCAGGTTGCCTGGTGCATGCTTAACCCCTCGGCAATCTCGGTCAGTGAGTATGCCCGGTCAGGATCGCGGGCAATAAACTCCAGAATATCCAACGCCTTAACAACAACTAGTACCATAACTGCTTGTGAATAATGTATGATGGAAAATGAATAATGTATAATGGAGCATGCGCAAAAACAGAGCATTATGCATCATTCACTATACATTATTCATTCTTGCCTACCGTCCCATCCAGCCGCCGTCTACGGTGACAATGGTGCCGTGAACATAGTCGGCCGCTGGTGAGGCCAGGAAAACCGTGACGCCTTTGAAATCGTCTGGCTGTCCCCAACGGCCCGCCGGAATACGGGCTAGAATGCTTTTACTCCGTTCAGCATCGTCCCGCAGGGCTTCGGTATTGTCGGTTGCAATATAACCCGGCGCAATCGCATTTACGTTGACGCCGCTGCCCGCCCACTCATTGGCAAAGGCTTTCACCAGACTGCCAATGGCCCCTTTGCTGGCGGCATAACCCGGTACGGTGATTCCTCCCTGGAAGCTGAGCAGCGAAGCCGTAAAGATGACTTTCCCCGAGCCACGGGCTACCATATCACGCCCAAGTTCGCGGGTCAGGATAAAAGGGGCGTTCAGGTTGGTATCGATCACCGTATCCCAGTAGGCATCGGGGTGCTCGGCGGCAGGTTTGCGCAGAATGGTACCGGCATTATTGACCAGAATATCGATCACAGGTACGTCCCGCCGGAGCGCTTCCAGGAACGTATAAACGGCCGACCGCTGACTGAGATCGCACTGATAGGCCTTGAACGAGCGGCCCAGCGCTTTTACGTCTTGCTCGACATCGCTTCCTGCTGATTCAAGCGACGCCGATATACCAACGATGTCGGCACCCGCTTCGGCCAGCGCCACGGCCATCGCCCGGCCAATTCCCCGCTTGCACCCCGTAACCAGGGCAACTTTACCAGATAGGTCAAATTGTGTAAGTGTGTGCATAATTTATCATTGTAATAGTAAGTGCAATCATACTATGTATAGGTTGAAATAGAAAATGGAATATGAGCAGGCATCTGCCCAAATTGAACTTTTTATAGGCAGGATGCTGGCCAGACGCTGGAAATAAATTGTCGCGTATGATTTTTAGAATATGTCTTTAGCTGAGAAAAATACTATAAAAAATAAATATGTGAAAAGTTTTGGCAAATCTGAACCGTAGTTATACTATTGTATTATTGAATTTAAATTTATCATTGATGAATTTTGGTCTAACGATCCTATGAAGAATCGCTCACATTCGCTATACCGGTCTGGGCTGCTGGGGCTGATCTGGTTGCTGGCGATAAGCCCGGTTATGGCTCAAACGCCCCTGTTGGTTACGGGGCGCATCACCGACGAAACCGGGCAGGGCCTGCCGGGAGTAACGGTGCTCATCAAGAACACTACCAACGGCACCACCACCTCGGCCGAGGGTACCTACAAGCTTACTGTTTCGGCAACCAACGCCATTTTGGTCGCCTCATACGTGGGGTATATCACCCAGGAGATTCCTATCACTACCAAGTCGGTCATTGATATTACGCTGGCTCCCGACAACAAAACCCTGAACGAAGTGGTAGTGGTGGGTTATGGCACCCAGCAGCGCAAAGACCTCACCGGCTCCATTGCCTCGGCCGATCTGGTCGCGTTTAAAGAGTCGCCCAACGTGAGCATCCTACAGTCGCTGAAAGGATCGCTGCCGGGCCTGACCATCAGCCAGACCAACCGCGCCGGCGATGAACCCGCCATCAACATCCGGGGTACGTCTACGCTCAACGGCAACACGGCTCCCCTGATTATCGTGGACGGCATTATTTTCAATGGCCGCTTGTCGGATATCAACCCCGCCGACGTGGCGAGTGTCGACGTGTTGAAAGACCCAAGCAGCAAGGCGATATATGGGTCGCAGGCGGCCAATGGGGTGGTTTTGGTTACGACCAAAACGGGCCGGGCGGCTTCTAAGCCAACGATCACGTATTCGGGTAGTTACGCCATTTCGTCGCCAACCATCAAGGCCACGTTGCTGCGCCGGGATGCGTTTCTGGAGAAAATCCGGGACATTAATTACCTCACCGCTTTCACCAAAGAATCGGGCTACACGCAACCTAACCCCGCCTGGACGTTTGCCAACTCGGAGCTGTTCCCGATCTCGCTGGCGGGCGTAAACGCAGGCACCGATTATGACTGGTATGGCGAACTGACGCAAGATGCCTCCATTCAAAGCCATAACCTGAGCCTTTCGGGCGGGTCCGATAAGACCAATTATTTTATGTCGGGAGGCTACACGAAAGAGAAGGGCCTCATCAAAAACGACGATTACGCCCGCTACACCGTCCGGATCAACCTGGATACCGAAGTGACGAAGTGGCTCACGCTGGGGGCTAACACGTCGGGGGCGTTCACCAACTTCTTCAAAGACGCACCCGATATGAACGCCATCGTGGGCACAAACCCACTGGTGCAGCCGCGCGATGCCAGCGGAAACTACATCGTTAACCCCATCGGCGACTTCAACGTCAACCCGTTTTTGTCGGCTGAAAATGACCGCTACGAAGTGCAGAGTCGATTGGTGGGTAATTTCTACGGCATCGTGCGTGTGCCGTCGGTACCCGGTTTCAGCTACCGCCTGAATTTCGGTAACAACCTGAAGTTCTTCAAAAATTACACGTCGAGTATCTACGGTGCCGGGCAAACGGGTTCGGCGGCCAAGAACGATGCCACGCAGTACGACCAAACGCTCGACAATATTTTTAATTACACGCGCAGCTTTGGCAAGCACAACATTAACGCCACGGCGGTCTACGGCTACAACACGTCGAAATTCGATCGGACAGTCGCTTCTGGAACGGGCTTTTCGGATTTGAATCTATCGTACAATAGCCTGCAACAGGCTGAAATTCAAAAGATTTCGTCAGAGGCCTGGGAAGAGGTACTACTCTATCAGCTCGGCAGTGTGTCGTACAACTACGGTAGTAAGTACCTGATCAAAGCCACCGTTCGGCGGGATGGCTTCAGCGGGTTTTCGAAGAATAACAAAACCGGTATTTTTCCGTCGATTGGCGTGGGCTGGGTACTCTCGGAAGAACCGTTCTTTAAAGTACCCGGTATCGACTACCTGAAAGTCAGAGGCAGCTACGGCGAAAATGGCAACAAAGTGGGCCGCTACAGCTCACTGGCGCGGGTATCGGCCACCGACGACTCCAAGTACGTATTCGGCGACGGCGGGCTAACGGCCATTGGACGGACGGTATCATCGCTGGCCAACGCAGACCTGCGCTGGGAACGTACCCGGGGTATTAACGTTGGTCTCGATTTTGCCATTCTGAACAACCGCATCGACGGCAACATCGAGTATTACAACTCGAACACCAACGACCTGCTCTGGCAACAAACGCTCCCCCAAACGTCGGGCTTCTCGAACGTATTTACCAACCTGGGGCAGATCAATAACACCGGTTTCGAGTTCATGCTGCACGCGAAACCGGTACAGACCAAAAACCTGAGCTGGGACGTCACGGTCAACTTCACCCGAAACCGGAACAAAGTGGTCACCATTCTGGGTGAGGACAAAAACAACGATGGCGTAGAAGACGACCTCGTGGCGAGCAGCCTGTTTATCGGTCGGCCCATCGGCACCATCTACGACTACCGCACCCAGGGGATCTACCAACTGACCGACGAAAAGCTGGCTGGTTTTCAGGCTGGTACGTACCGGATCGAGGACGTAAACAAAGATGGTAAAATTACCCCCGCCGACGACCGGCAGATCCTGGGTAATACCGAACCGGCCTATCAGTTTGGGATTCAGAATACGGTATCCTACCGGCAGTTTACGCTGCGGGCGTTTATCAACTCCATTCAGGGAGGAAGCAACAGCTACCTGAGCCCCAACTTTCCGTATGGCTACAATGGTACGCCGGGGCAGGCCACTAACTCAAACTGGTTTGATTTTACGGACTTCTGGTCGCCCCGCAACCCCGGCGGTATTCACCCCAATCCGTGGCTGCCTACTCCCGCCGGTGGCCGCGAGTACGTGCAGCGCAACTTTGTGCGGCTGCAGGATATCTCGCTCTCGTATAGCCTGACCGATGCCATCGCCAGGAAGATTGGCGCGGCCAACTGCAAAGTGTTTGTGAGTGGCAAAAACCTGCTGACGTTCACCAACTGGAAAGGCTGGGACCCGGAAACCAATACCACCCTGTTTCCGGTGGGCGGCCCTGCCAATGGGGTCAATACCGCCCTCGGCGTTACGTCGATCAACGCGTTTCCCGTATTGAAGTCTTATTCATTAGGGGTCGACATTACCTTTTAACTCCTGCTATCACGATGAAAAAGAACCTATTGACAATCGCGCTCCTGGCTGGTGTGATGCTGTTTCAGGCAGGTTGTAAAGAAGACGAGTTTTTGAACGAAGTGCCGCTGGATTTTTATAGTCCCGAAAACTCGTTCATCACGGAAGGTAACTTCAATGCGGCCCTCACCGATTTATACGCCCGCGTCCGGGCCATTCAGAGCGTCGATGGCGGAGCCAATCTCTATTCGGAGGTATTAGGCACCGATGTTGCCTACAACGCCCGCCTGGATCAGGCTCGTCTGGGAAGCTACCCCGTATCGCTTACGCCCCAGGGCGATATTCCCCGGCAGCACTGGATTCGGTGGTACAAGATTATCGCCAACGCTAATACCATCATTGCGCGGGTGGGTACGTCGGCCCTCACCGACGCCCAGAAGAAAGTGATCGGTGCCGAGGCTAAGCTGTTCCGGGCCTACGCTTACCACAAACTGGTGCACCTGTACGGAGGGGTGCCGCTCATTCTGAATGAGGTAAATACGCCTACCAGCAATTTTACCCGCGCCACCAAAGAGCAGGTGCTCCAGCAGATTATTGCCGATGCCACCGATGCCGCCACTAATCTGCCCGCTATCGACGCCGTGCGCGATGGTAAAGTGAGCAAGCCGGTGGCCAACCACCTGCTGGCCGAAACCTACATTGTCCTGAAAGATTACGACAAGGCGATTGCGGCTGCTACGGAAGTCATTGAGAAATCGAACCTGCGCCTGATGACTGAACGATTTGGCAGTTTACGGAACCAGCCCGGCGACGTGTTCTACGACCTCTTCCGGGTAGGCAACCAAAATCGGAAAGCGGGCAATATGGAAGCCATCTGGGTCATTCAGTACGAGCTGGATGTGATTGGCGGGGCGCTGACGTCATCGGGTAGCCCCCTGAACAACCTCGAACGGTGTGTAGCCCCGGCCGTTTTCTCGATCTCTGACCCCAGCGGGCGAGCGTCTCTGCTAGATAATGCCTCGGCATCGACGCTGAACAGTGGGGGGCGCGGGGTTTCGTTCGTGCGCCCGTCCGACTACTGGACGTACGACGTGTGGGGCCTGGACCCGAAAAAAGACAACCGCAAACTGGACGCGACCGTTACCGACATCCGCACCTCGCCGTTCAACATCGTTCGTGACTTTATCTACACTAATCCAGCGTCGCCCAACTTCGTGGGAAAAAGCCTGATCGACTTCCCGGCTCCGAACTGGATAGCGGCAAACTGGCGGTGGTACCCGTACCCGTCGAAGGTGACCACGCCCGGTCAGCACCCGGCGGGCATTGTGCAGGATGCCACCAAACTGACGCTGAAGACAACGGCGGGTCCCACGTTCCGGGATATGTACCAGATCCGACTGCCCGAAACCATCCTGCTCCGGGCCGAAGCCTACTTGCTCAAGGGCAACACGACGCAGGCCGCAGCCGACATCAATCTGATACGGAACCGGGCCAAAGCGAAGCCCGTCACGCCCGGCGAAGTCACGCTCGACTACATTCTGGACGAACGCGCCCGTGAGCTGATTTTTGAAGAGGACCGGCGCGTTACGCTCTCGCGCATGGGTAAGCTGGTGGAGCGGGTGCGGAAATACAATCCGCTCAACGCACCAAACATTCAGGATCATCATGCCCTGTTCCCGATTCCATTCTCGGAAATCGAAGCGAACAAAGACGCCAAACTGGAACAAAATCCGGGGTATTAACCAGCGAATTAGCAATAGGTTAGAATTGAAAGGCCGCCGGGCCGCCGACGCGGTAGACTCCTGGCGGTCTTTTTTGTACATCCTTGTTGGCCCATCAGGCGCCCGATACAGATTGCGGAAAAATTGACCTTACTGTAGAGCCGCAAAGGCTTGCGGCTCGCCGCATTTACGACGCACCGATTCTGATTGCTGACAAAAGCCTGATAGGACTTACTAATTCACCAACTGACTATGCACCGAAACCCATCATATCGGCCCTGCCTTCTGGTTATTCTCGCCCTTGTCTGGCTGGGAGTTACCACCGTGTCAGCCCAATTTATCGACCCGTCGGCCGAGCGGGTGAAAACGCCCCTGGTGGTCGACATGAAACGGATAGGTACGTTGAAGCCGCGCTCGACCAACGACATCGCTTCGTCGCGCATTACGGTTGGCTGCGAAACGCTCGATCGCGATTTTACCGATTTCAACGGGTATAAAGCCTATCTGCCTCCGCTGGGTGTCAAGAAAATCCGGTTGCAGGCGGGTTGGGCCAAGTGCGAGAAAGTGAAAGGGGTTTACGACTGGAAATGGCTCGATGAGATCATCGACTTTGCGGTGGCCAACAAGATTGAACCCTGGCTCGAAACCTCGTATGGCAACCCGATTTATGAAGGCGGTGGCGGGCGTGGCCTGCTCAACAGTATGCCCACCTCGCCCGAAGGCTTCGCGGCCTACGACCGCTGGGTTACAGCGCTGGTCACCCGCTACAAAGACCGGGTGAAGGAGTGGGAAATCTGGAACGAGCCCGACCATCCGATGCAGAATAATTCGCCCGAAACAACTGCCGAGCTAAATATCCGAACGGGTGAAATCATCAAACGCATTCAGCCGGAGGCCAAAATTGCAGCCTTGGCCCTCGCAACCCATACCGACACAACGTACCTGAGCCGGGCCCTGACCGTCTTTGCCGACCGGAAAAAGCTGGATTTGTTTACCTGGGTGTCGTACCACAGCTACGCCTTCCGGCCCGAACAATCGTATAAAGGCGTCGCGTCGTTCAAACGACAACTGGCCCGTTACGCGCCCAACCTTCTCCTCCGGCAGGGCGAAAACGGAGCGCCGTCGGGCTATATTCCCAGCTACGCTCTCGACAAGTATTACTGGACCGAATACTCGCAGGCTAAGTACGACATGCGCCGGTTGCTCGGCGATCTGGGGCGCGACATTGAAACGTCGGTGTTCACCATCATCGATATCCGGTATGCAGGCGACACGCCGGTGCTGAACATGAAGGGCCTGATCCAGTCGGACCTTGACAAGACTGTCATCCGCCCGAAAGTTGCTTACTACGCGGTGCAGAATCTGGCTTCGGTTTTTGACAATACACTGGAGTTGATTCCCAACGTCAACGCGACAACAACCGCTACCGAGTCGATTTCTTTATTCGGCTTCCGGCAAAAAGCGGGAAAAAAGCAGTTGGTCGCCGTTTGGTTAGACAGCAAAACGCCCACGAACCTGTTTAGCACCACGCCCATCGATATCACCATCAACGACGGCAATTTCGATACCCCCGTCTGGGTCGATCTGCTAACGGGGCACATCTACGAAATTCCGAAAAATAGGTGGCGCAAAACCGAAAGCCGGAACGCCGGACCAACCTACACGTTTAGCGGTATCCCGGTCTATGATTCGCCGGTGTTGATTGCTGAAAAAAGCCTGATTGTTCAGAAATAACGCACTGATGAAACGTACACTGGTTCTCTTTTTTGTCGTGCTCGTTCATGTTGCTCAGGCTCAGCCCGGAGCCTGGAACATGACCGCTTTGGGCTTGCCTGCCTATACGTACACAGGCAAATTGCCCTTTACGGCGGTCGACAAAAACGGAAAAGATGCCAACCTGCCCGAAGACCCTTACTTTCTGTTGGGCAACTACCGCATGGCGCTCCTGACCCACGCCAGCGGAGTCTACCAGTTTTTAACCGCCGAACGGGCATGGGCCAGAGTGAACGCATCCACGCAAACCAATTACGGCTGGAACGATGCCAGTATTGTCGTTAACAACAACGGCGCGACCCAAAAAACTGCCTTAGTCGGGGTTAATTCACTGGCGGCTAATCCGGCAGCAGTGCAGAAATCGTTTGGCGTGGGCGTTGCCCGGTACACCTATCAGTTGGCCAATGGGATTGGCTGCACCCGGATCATTTCCGTTAAGCCATCCCCCCAAATCAACATGGGCAACCCGGCCTTTGTGGTGACGGTGACGCTGAAAAACAACGGTACCGCCCCGCAGAAACTCACTTATTCGGAACGGATGCTGGTGAATTTTGTGCTGAACGGCACTCAGTATACCGAGAGGGCCAAACGCCCGCTGTTGTACACGCCCAACATCGCCGTCGATGCCGGGAAGCAACTCGCCGTGGCCGATATCGGCTATAAAGCCAATGAATTTCTGGTGGTGCCAACTCCGACGGAACGCTCCAGTTTCGACGTCCATCCACCCTCGGTGTTTATGCAGGCGAAAAACACGAATGGAGCCACCCGCACTACCGTGACGGCTACGAACGACACGCTGGCAACTGTGGTGACTGCTTTGCTCAAACCCGGCCAAACGGTCCAGTTCAACGTCGTCATCGGCTTGACCAACCGAAATTGGAAGGCTGCGGACGTGGAAAAACAGGTGGCCGACTTGCTGATGGGCGCGAACCTGACCGACCCCTCGGAAGGCTTATTTGCCCGGCAGTGGAGAGCCAAGCTGCCCGATTTTTCGGCTGAGAAAAACGAAATCCTGAAGCGGGAGATGCTGTGGAACGCCCATTTCGTTGAAGCGTCGGCCAAATACAGCGCGTACTACAAGGAAACGTTCATCCCGCAGGGAACGGTTTACAGCTACTATTTCGGCGACAATATCTCGAATCGGGATCATTTGCAGGCTGCATTGGCTGCGTGTTACACCAATCCCGCGCTGGCCAAATCGACGCTCAGGTACGTGCTCAAGCACTCGGAGGTTGACGGCGAAATCAAGCGGGGAAACAATGGCTTTGGTTACACGGCTCCGTCGATCTATAAAGAAAGTGACGAGCAGCTATTCTTCTTCTACGCCCTGGCCGAGTACCTGTTGATTACAAAAGAGTATGCCTTTCTGAACGAGCAGGTGGCGCACTACCCGGCGGAATCGGGTCAAAAAGAGACGGTGCTGACGATGCTGAAAAGGCAGTTCATCTACCTGCGCGACGAGATTGGCGTTGGCCCGAACGGGCTGGTGAAGATGCTGAACTCCGACTGGAGCGACAGTTTTTTCCACGACCATTCACCCAATGTCTACGCCGGTTCTGCCGAATCGCACCTGAACTCGGTGATCGTTTTGGCCGTGTTCCCTAAGCTGATTGAGGCTCTGCAACACGCAAAAAATCAGCAGGCCACCGACTTCATCAGCGCCCTGAGCGACTACCGGGCCAACATGGAACAGGCGTACATGCGCGACCTGGGCGACCGGACGTTTTCGGCGCGGGCCTATCTGAACAGCAAACTGAAGTTTGGCCTCGACAACGTTTGCCTGGAGCCGCAGGGCTATCTGTTGCAGGTGCCGGGCCTGTCGGTCGTGCGGAAACGGGAGATCTACGAGTACGTAAAAAGCAAATTGCTGACGCCCGAAAAGATTGGGATACGAAGCCGGGAACGATCGCTTTGGGGCCGGAATCCCGATGGGGAAGATGGCGGTATCTGGTTTTCGCTGGAATACCCTGTGCTGCTCGGCGTGGCCACGTTCGATAAGGAAGAAGCCTGGTCACTGCTGCTGAAATTCTCCTTTCACACCTACGCCCAGCAGTATCCCGACTATTGGGTAGGGCAATGGACCGCCGCCGACGAAGTGAACTCGACCCTGTACCGCGAAGGGCTGTACGCATTCTGGGTACCGTCGCCCGACCGGAAACGGGCCTTCCAAGGCTACTGCTCGCATCCTCACACCTGGCCATTATTCTGCTATTTTAAATTGAAGGAATGACATGAAGGAAGTTGACCCGACCACATCGCTTTCGACAACCTGACTTCACTCCCTACCTAGCTCCTTACGTTTGTATGAACCAGCTCAAAACCCTCGATTACACGGCCATTGTCCTGTATATGCTCATGATGTCGGGCATCGGAATTTTCCTGGGTCGCTTTGTGAAAAACATCAACGACTATTTCAAAGGGGGGAGTGGCGTTTCCTGGATTGCGGGTGGCATCAGCAACTTCATGACCAAGTTCAGCACCTTCATTTTCGTCGCCTACGCGGGTATTGCCTACTCCGATGGGCTGGTGGCCATTACGGTGCTATGGAGCACCATTTTTCCGTCGCTGATCGCGGTTTTCTTCTTCGCCAAACGCTGGAAACGAGCGGGCATTCTCAGTCCGGTCGAGTTTCTGGAAACCCGCTACAACGCACCCATCCGGCAGATTTTCTCGTGGAGTGGCGTGGCTTTCAAACTGCTCGACGACATGATCAAGCTGTATTCAATCGGCTTATTTGTGACGGCAGCGTCGGGTATTCCGTTCGAAACGGCCGTAATCGTGTGCGGTATCGTGGTTACGCTCTACACCGTAGTCGGTGGTTTCTGGGCGGTGATCGTGACCGACGTGGTTCAGTTTGTGATTCTGTTTTTTGCTACGCTGATCCTGGTGCCGCTGGCCTACAACGCGGCGGGTGGCTTTGCCCACATGCAGGTGGTCATCCCGCAAAACATGACCTGGTTTAATGGTAAAAAAGGCATGCCGCTTTTCCTGATTGCCTATTACGTGCTGATCATCATTCGGTACAGCGGCAACTGGACGTTTATTCAGCGGTTCTACAGTGCTAAAAACGAAACCGACGGCCAAAAATTAGCCCTCCTGTCGGCGGTACTCTTCTTCATTTTTCCGGTCATTTTCCTTTTCCCACCGCTGGCTGCCAAAGTCATACTGCCGAAGTTGGAAAATCCCGAAATGGCCTACGTAAGCCTTTGTCTCAAACTCCTGCCCGAAGGCATCATGGGCCTGATGATTGCCGCCATGTTTGCGGCCACTATGTCGGTGCTGAGTGCCGAATACAACGTAACAGCCAGCGTGCTGACTCGCGATATTTATCAGCGCGTGTTTCGCCCCAACGCCAGCGGTAAAGAATCGTTGCTTGTCGGTCGGCTCATGACCCTGCTCGTCGGGTTTCTGGTCACGGTGGGCGCTCTGTTCGTGGGCGGATTTGGCGGTGCGTTTGAAGCCAACAAACTACTGGCCGGCGTTTTCGCCGTGCCCATGATCGTGCCGGTCATTTTCGGCATTCTGATGCGGAAGCCGCAACCCTGGGGTGCGCTGGCCACTTTGTTCTTAGGGACCATTCTTGGCTTTGTACTGAACATGAACAAGGCGATCAGCTGGGAAGCGGCCACGCTCATCGAGATTGCGTTCTGTACGGTCATCTTCATGGCGTCGGGCTTCTTTCCTTCCAGAAATGTAGCTTACAACCAAAAGGTTAACGCCTTTTTTCATAAGCTGACTGTGCCCTTTATGCCCGAGGCCGACAGCGCCGATCAGAACGTTTTCAAAGATGCCATCAAGCTAATGTACGGCATCGCTTTCGGCGTAACGGGGCTGATGTTCGTCATCATGGGCTTTCCGTCGAGGGGCCTGTTGAGCGGACAACTGGCCCTGGTGGCCGGTGTGTTGTGCCTGGTGCTCGCCGCTTTTCTGTGGTATCAGGCCAGAACAGTAGCCGCTATGATCAAAGAGGATGCCCCCACGGAAACAACCGTACACTAATTGAATCACAACCTTACACACATGAATTCCCCTACTTCCATCCGGGACGCCGGCCGCCGGATAGCCGGTCGAGTCATTTTCATCACCGGCGCGTCGGGCGGCATTGGCAAGGCCACGGCCCTGCAACTGCTCGAAAACGGTGCGAAAGTTTTTGACTTCAGCCGCACCCGTCAGCTTACCGACGAGGTCACGCACGACAACCTGCGCTCGTTCAGGGGCGACGTCAGCATCGAAGCCGACGTACAAGCTGGGTTTGCCGCCTGCCTCGACGCTTTCGGCACCGTCGACGTGCTGCTCAACAATGCGGGCATGGGCGTGCTGACGACCGACTTATCCATAACCGAACTGGATGCCTACGAACAGATGATGAACGTGAACATGCGGGGCGTGTTTCTCTGCAACCGCGAAGCGCTGAAGGTGATGAAGCCGAAAAAATCGGGCCACATCCTGACCGTGATCTCGATGGCCGGGCAGCGCACCAACCCCAATGCTCCCGTCTACGCCGCCTCGAAGTTCGGTGCCCGTGGCCTCAGCAGCGGCCTCGCCGATCAGGTAATCAAAGAAGGCATCAAAGTGACCGACATAAACCCCGGCCCAACGGACAGCGATTACTGGGGCGACCGCAAGGTACCCCGCGAAAAGTTTTTGACAGTGGACGACGTCGCCAACGTGATCACGTTTGTGCTCAACCAACCGGATTATGTGGTGATCCGTGAAATCAATTTCGACAATATGAATTTTCTGGCAGGATGATAACAAATACGCTCCCTATGAACGGCAACGGCCAAGCGGTTGCTTCATCGCCTTTTCCGATTGCTGTCGCCGAGATGCGCGAACGCTATTTACGGCTCTACACAGGGGCTGTCAACGATGTGCTCCGGTTCAACTACAACATGCACGCCACCAGTTTGCCGCCCGACTTTGCGCCCCTGCGCGAATCGATGAAAATGGCCGGGCTAGCCTTTACCGTGAAAGGTGGCCCCGACATCACGACCGACGGGGAGTTTGAAATGCGTGCCCAGATGCTCGAAGACCTGCACGCCGACTCGGTCGTTGTCTGGGATTGTACGGGCGACTGCGTCACCTCCCAATGGGGCGAGGTGATGACCATGGCCGCACAAAAGGCCGGTTGCCAGGGCGCGGTCGTCAACGGCATCCGCGACACGCAGGCCATTCTGGAACTTGGCTTTCCGGTCTTTCACAAGTACAAAGCCAACACGGGCATGCTCGGCCGTTTCCGGATGCACCACTACCAGAAACCTGTGCTGATGGGTGAGGTGACCGTGAAGCCCGGCGACTGGGTCTTCGGCGATATCGACGGGGTCATCTCGATTCCGCAACACATCGCGTATGACGTGCTGCTGGCGGCCGAGAAAATTCTGCACAAGGAAGACGAAATTCGGGAGATGGTCGAAAGCGGTATGAAACCGACAGACGTGGTTAAAAACGGCGGGTATTTCTGAGCATGGCCGTTTTTTTATCCGATATCGAACGTACCCAGATCCTGGACGGACTACAAAGCAGCCATCCGTTGCTTGGCCGCTTCCATGCGGCGCTGCGCAAACGCGTTTATGAGCGGGTGGCCACTAAAGGGTTACTCGGGCCGGCGTCAACGGTGGCCTGGTATTACCCGGCGGCTGAATACCTGTCGGACGCGGCCATGTTGTACGCCCTGGAGCCCGATGACAAGCTGGCGAACTGGCTACGGACCGTTACGCTCGACATTGCCCGTACACCCGCTTACGATTGGGCCGGTCCCGCCTTCCGCGACCATAGCGAACCGCTGACGGGCCACCTCGAAACAGCCCATTTATGCTGGGCGCTGAGTGCCGTCTATGATCTGGCCCGCCATGCTTTTCCGGAAACAGAACAGGCCGAAATCCGGCAGGCCCTGACCGAAAAAGGCATTGTGCTTTGTCGGCGGTGGATCGACAAAAATGCCCATCTGGCCAACTGGCGGGGCATCCTGCTATCGGGCGTATTGGTGTCGGCAGTGGTGCTTGACGAGCAGGAGTTGATCAATCAATACGTGTCGGAATGGCAACGGTGCGCGCTGGCGTTCCAGCCCGACGGCTCGTATGGCGAGTCATTGCAGTACGGCAATTACCTGGCGTTTGCCCTCATGCTGGCCTACGAATCGCTGAGCCGAACGTACCCGGAGAAAGCCGCCCTGCTCGATGTGGGTACGTATGGAAAAGGTATTCGCTGGGTGGCCAGCAGCATGTTCTACGCTAAACCCCTCGCCGATAACGGAAGCGGTTTCTGGGGTACCGAACCCCGCGCCCGCGCCGCCAATTTCAACGATAGCGCAGCCCTGTTCCGCCCCTCCGGCGATCTGTTGTTGCACCTGGCCGTTCGGGGGCAAAACGAGGAAGAAAAGCAGCTGGCACGTGGCCTGTTCGCCACCTATTACGAACCCGGCGAGCGTCGCCCCGGTCCTACGCAGGGACCGCACGAACTGGCTACGTTTGGGATGAACAACGATTGGGGCTTCTTAACCCTGCCGCTGTTGACCCACGAAACAAGATCAACTACTCCGCAGGAAGCCGGATTGCCGCTAACAACTGCGTTCAGCAACGGCCACACGTTTATGCGCGATGCCTGGGATGGCCGAACTATTGTAGCCATTAACGGTGGGGGAGAGGAGCTGCACGGCCCTGGTCATCTGCATGGTGATCTGAACAGTTTCATCCTCGTACATAACCGCGAACGACTGCTGGTTGACCCCGGCCATAGCTGCTACCGCAACCTGATTCACGGGCTGGAAAGCAGCACGCAAACGCACAATACGTGTACATTTCTCGTAGAAGCCGAAACACTGGGCTTGCAGGAAGATAAGGCCAAAGCCACTATGCTGGAACAGAAAAGCGTGCTGCCTCGCCGGATGCTGGTCAACGGCGTCCCCGCTCCGGCTGTCGACAGGAAAAACCGTCGATTGCTTGTCGACCGCGACGAGGTGGTCTCGGTTGTCGGCTCAGAGATTGGCGGGGCGTGTGGCGCGCCTATCCAGCGCTTTTCGCGTTTCTGGCTCATGGCGGGTGCCCACGTCTTATTTGTCGTTGACCGAATTGAAGCAAGCCAACCCGTTACAACAGTCTGGAATTGGCTCGTCAATAATCGCGACGGTCAGGCAAGGGTCGACACGCAACCCACATGCCTGGCCGTCCGGCGAAGCGAAGCAGGGATGAAGTTGTTTCATGGCGGACAGGGTACAATAGGGCATCCGGTGTATGCGTACGTTCATGATGCTTATCACGTTGAACCCAATCAGTATGGTGAAGGAAAACCCGGCAGTGGCTTGCTCTATCGCTGGACGGAATCGACATCAGCAACCGCCCGGACGGTCGTTCACGCCATTGCCCTCGACGACGCCATCACCTTGGAGCGTTGGTCGTTAACCGTGGCAGAAAAAGCGTTTACGCTGTCGAACGGGCAGAAAAAATGGACGCTGATCGTGCAAGATGAAGCGGGCAATCATCTGTCGATGGTGTCGGGGCATGGTCGGCGGTGGGACGTAGTTCGACAAGAAAATGATCTGTACACCCTGAACCGAGTCTTACCCAATGAATAATCCACTCAAAATAAAGGGTATCGACCACTCTGGCGTAGCGGCTAACGACGTCGAACAACTCGCCGATTGGTACTGCGAGGTGTTCGGCTACGAAAAGTGGTTCAAACACGAGAAACCCGTCTGGATGCTGAAAGCCCCCGACGGCACCCTGCTCGAAGTGATGCCCAAAGACCACACCGCCCGGCCCGAACGCACTACCTGGACACCCGGTTGGTCGCACTTGGCTCTACGCGTGGAAAACATCGACGAAGCCATCGCTTTCCTGGATACAAAAGGGGTTCGCTGGGGTGGTTCCGTCATTAACGCCATCGGTGGCGGCAAAGTCCGCAACCTGTTTGATCCCGACGGGAATATGTTACAAATCATTCAAAGAGCGAAAGAATGAATGAGTGAAAGAGCGGTTCTCCCTTCTGTCACTCTATCGTTTCACTCTTTCACTCATTCATTCTTTCGCTCTTTATCTTTATGAAAGCTCTCCAGTTTACCGGTAACAAATCATTTGATCTGCAGGACGTTGACGTGCAGCCGCCATTGCCCGGTGAGGTCCGCCTGAAAGTGGCCTACTGTGGCGTATGCGGCACCGACGTGCATATTTACCACGGCGCTATGGCCCAGCGGCTCAGCCTGCCGCAAGTCATTGGCCACGAAGTATCGGCCGAGATCGATGCGGTTGGCGAAGGGGTTACCGGCTGGCAACCCGGCGACCGCGTGACGGTTCGGCCGCTGAAACCAGGTAAGGAAATGCCCATTGACAACGGCGTTCAACATATCGGACAGAACCTGAAATTCATCGGTATCGACGCCCCTGGCGGTATGCAACAATACTGGAACGTACCTGCGTATACATTACACCGGTTGCCCGACAACCTGCCCCTGACGATTGGTGCTATGGTTGAGCCGCTGGCGGTGGCCTGTCACGATGTACGGCTGGGCGAGGTAAAAACGGGCGAGAACGTCGTCATTATCGGTGGAGGGCCAATCGGGATGCTTATTGCGCTGGTGACTAAACAGAAAGGGGCCAACGTCCTGATCTCGGAAGTTAACGAAGCGCGGCTCCAACTCGCTAAGTCGATGGGGCTGGCGACAGTCAACCCCAAAGAGACCGATCTGCTCGCCCATGTAGAGGATTTTACCAACGGGGCCATGGCTGATGTCGTCTTTGAGGTATCGGGTGTGCAAGCCGGGGTTGCCGTAATGACCCAGTTACCCCGAGTACGTGGCCGAATTGTAATGGTCGCCATCCATGCCGAACCTAAAGCCGTCGACCTGTTCCGCTTTTTCTGGCGCGAGTTAAAATTGATTGGTGCTCGGGTTTACGAACCAGAAGATTTTGAGGAAGCCATTTCGCTGGCTGCGTCAAATACGTTGCCACTCGATAAGCTTATTACGCAGGTGGTCCCGCTAACCGATGCCCAAAACGTGTTCGAGGCTATTGACCAGAACCCGGCGGGCATGAAATACTTGTTAGACATTCAATAAACGCAGATAGGAGATTTATCTATGATATACTTCATAGCCATAATTAAAATTTTGCTTTGACGGAGTTATAGACTGCTAAAGCTTTGAATTTTGATGTAGACGTATGAAATCACGATTCTAGCTGAGCGATGGCTGAAGAAGCACTATAGCTTTGGTTTATGACTAAAGTATAATTTTAGTAGACTAGTTGTACTATGTATGCTTTTAAGAATAAAAGCGTCAACTTATTAACTCCTTATGATGTATTGCAGGTTGTATTGTAACAAAAACGAAAAAGCCACTCACGTTTTGTCGTAAGTGGCTAATCACCAAGTGCACTCGTAGGGATTCGAACCCCAAACCTCCTGATCCGTAGTCAGGTGCTCTATCCAATTGAGCTACGAATGCGTTCCGCTGTTAGGCGTTTCCCGTGTGTTGGGACTGCAAAAGTAAGGCAAAAAAGACGTTTGTCAACTCATTGGCCCTGAAATTTTGCAGGACGTTTCATCAGAAACGCGCCGATGCCTTCCATTGCGTCGGTCGATTGCCCCAAAGCATTCTGGTTTTCAGCTTCTTGTTCCAGTTGATGCGCCAGGTCCGAATAGAGCGATTGATTCAAAACTTTTTTCATCGCCCCAATCGCAGCCGTAGGTGCCGTAGCGTAATAGCCCACCGTTTCCTCCACGGCGCGGTCAAGATCGGCCGTCGGTACCGAGCGGGTGACCAACCCCAACTGAGCCGCTTCTGGGCCATAAACACGTCGGCCAGTGCTGCACAGCTCAAACGCCTTGAGCGAGCCAACGAGCCGGGGCAAAAAGAAGGTCGAGCCAGCGTCGGGCATGAGGCCGATGTTCACGAAAATCTGGCTGAAATAGGCCTCGTCGGCACAGAGCAACACGTCGCAGGCCAGGGCCAGCGAACAGCCTGCCCCCGCCGCCACACCATTGACCCGCCCGACGATGGGCTTCGGCAACGCACGCATCGCCAGAATCATGGGGTGATAGGTCTCCCGTAGCGACGTACCCAACGATAACCCGCCGCCGTTGCCCGCCGTTGCCGCAAAGCCCGCTTTAAGGTCGGCCCCCGAGCAGAAGGCTTTGTCGCCCGCGCCGGTCAGCACCACCACCCGGACGGCCGGATCGGCGCCGGCGTCGGTCATGGCGGCTGTGATGTCGGCAATGAGGCCGGGACTCAGTGCATTGTAGACGGCCGGTCGGTTGAGGGTAATGCGGCAGACGCCGTTTTCGACGCTATAAAGCAGGTTTTCGTACATATGGCCAGCAAACGAATTGGTTTGAGCCCACTAAGGTAGATAAAAGCCGTATGCATGCATACGGCTTTTATCTACCTTAGTGGGCTCAGTAGTTGTGGGTGGTCAGGCACCATACATTGAAGGTAGTGCTGCTAACTGGGATGCGCCGATCGGCCAGCGATAGAGCGGTATCGGCACAGGTACGTTACCAACGCAACAAGGACAGCCCAACACCGTGAACCGCCCTTGGCGTAACCTGATGAGCCGTTGATTACCAGTATAGAACCCGGTATTTGACCGCGCCGTATAGGCGCCAGTAGGCCGAGATAAACGGAATGGCGAGCGCCGTCAGGATGGCGACTTTGGCGTCGCGCCACGAAGTAGCCCCCGATGGCCATCTCTCCAGGGCCAGCCAGGTCGTGAGGGCGATAAACCCGAGCAGCGAAAACAAGGACACAGGTACGTTGCCCAGCAGCGCGGCCACCAGGCCAACCAGCACACTCATAACTGTGATGTAATAGCGCAGGGCGAGTTTCTCGTCGCGCGGGACCCGCTGCCGGAACAGGTCGGGGTGGCGTTTGTAAAGCAGCGCGTCGTAACGGGTTTGCCGTTCGTTGGTCAGGGTGGTATACCAGTTGGCGGGCTGGTAGGGGCGAACCACCACCGCCTCGGGGCACTTCAGGATCGGAACGCCGATTTCGAGCAACTTAAACTGAAGATCGGCGTCGACGCGCCAGGCCAGATCAAAGGATTCCTCAAACCCCCCGGCGCGTTGCAGAATGGGCTTCTGAATAAAACAGTTGGCTGCTACAAAGTCGCTGCTGTCGTGGGGCGTGGCGGCTGAGCGGTACACACCGGCCCGCTGCCCCGAGCGGACCACGGGAGCGCCCGGCGTGCGCAACGTACCTGTGATGACCTGCGCCCCCCGCTGAAACATGACCGCCGCCGCCGATAACCAGTTGGGCTGCGGCAGGCAGTCGGCATCGGTAAAGGCCAGATACCGGCCCCGTGCGGCATGCCAGCCCCGGTTGCGGGCGGCGGCCAGCCCGGCCCGTTTGGGTTGAGCCAGATAACGCGCTTCAATCTGGGCGTGGCGCGCAAAGGCGGCTACCAGCGCAGCCGTATCCTCGTTGGCCGCATCATCCACAACCACCACTTCAAACTGATGGGCAGGCAGGGTTTGTCGGGCAAGCGCATGCAGGCAATCGGCGAGTTGGGTAGGGGCGTTGGCAGGACTCGACGTAGTTGGAATGACGATCGTAAAGTAGGGTTCCATAACGGTTGCAGTGTACTATGGCGGACGTAGTCAAGCTTTATGCCAGAATAGGTCATATTACCAAAAAGGTGAACCAGTAACGATTTTTTGCCCCTACAAAGACGATGCGGCAACTAATTCTGAGCGTACGGAGCAAAAGACGCAGCGGTTTATGCATTTGTTTGTAGCTCGCTGTATCTTGACAACAGGTCTAACGGATTACACACCCTACAGAAGCAACCAACACCATGGCCAATCTCTCGTTTCTCTGCATCGCCACATTCTTCAAGGGAGAGCCGTTTATGCGGGCCTGCAAGGAGATGGGCCATACGGTTTATCTGGTCACCGATCAGAAACTAGCCAACAAACCCTGGCCTCACGAGGCGATCGAAGAGGTTTTTTACCTGCCATCAGAAAGCAACGATAGCCAGAACCTGGATCAGTTGGTGCTGGGCATGGCTCACCTGATGCGTTCCCGCCGCATCGACCGGGTGGTGGCGCTGGATGACTTCGACGTGGAGAAGGGAGCGCTGCTGCGCGAAACGTTTCGTATTCCCGGAATGGGCCAAACAACGGCCCGCTTCTTCCGCGACAAACTGGCCATGCGGATGCGGGCCGCGGCGGAGGGCATCCGGGTGCCAACATTCAGTGCCCTGTTCACGGACGAGGTGATTACCACGTACCTGCAAACCAGCGAAGCCCCCTGGCTGATCAAACCCCGTGCCGAGGCGTCGACTACGGGCATCCGGAAAGTGCACTCGCTGGAAGAAGCCTGGGCGGTCATCCACGAACTGGGCGACATTCGGCATCAGTACCTGATCGAGGAGTTTAAACCGGGTCGGGTGTACCACGTCGATTCGCTTTCGTACGACCAGAAAGCCGTCTTCAGTCGGGCTAGTCAGTACCTGGCTACCCCCATGGAAGTAGCCCATGGCGGTGGGGTATTCCGCACGCAGACGCTACCGCTCGACAGCACCGAAACGGCCGACCTGATGGCTATGAATAATGCCGTGATGGCAGCTTTCGGCATGCGGCACAGCGCCTCGCATTCTGAATTCATCCGGGGCGACCACGACGGCGAACTGTACTTTCTGGAAACGGCCTCACGGGTGGGCGGGGCTCACATTGCCGAAATGGTCGAAGCGGCTTCAGGAGTGGGCTTGTGGGCGGAGTGGGCCCGGCTTGAGACCGCCGCTGCGCTGGGACAGCCGTATACACCCCCAGTTGACAGCGGGCAACATGCTGGTCTTATCGCGTCACTAGCCAACGAAGTGGCCCCCGATACATCGGCATTCAACGATCCAGAGGTTGTCTGGCGCATGAACAAAGATCACCACATTGGCCTGATCATGCAGGCCGATAACCCCGAGCGGGTACGACGCTTGCTGGACGATTACTTAGTACGTATTAAGGGGAGTGTACATGCATCTTTGCCGGTGGCATCTAAACCTACTCATTAGTGAGTATTCGTCAGGGTCATTTGGCACGGTATTTTTAGCTAAGGGAAATCTGTTTTTGACTGAGTATAATTGGGTATTTTGCAGATAGCGTATTATTTTTCAAATAAAACGTATGAAAAAAGTGTAATGCATTAAGTTTTGTACACTTCTTGCAGGTATAAGCGCAGATGGAGCCACAGTAGGCCTTGTCTGCGCTTTTTGTTTGTCCGGCCACGCGGTCATACAGGCGAAGGCGTCTACCTCTTTTAGCAGATTACCTAGATTTAATTGCCTCACCGTATGATCATCAACGCACGCCTTTTTCGTGCGGCTAGTTATCTGTTTTTGGTAGACGGATTCGTACCCTATACGCTTCTGTCAGTTGCCGATCAGCTTGCCGGTACGATTTGTATCCTGTCTAACGGGAACCCAGCGCCTCAGCCCCTCGGCCGCGCCATAGCGGGAAAAAGCCCCCGCCTGTATACACCCCCTTTCACCGATCACCGTCTGCGCCAGACATCAGTGGCACTCCACTTCAGGCGCCTGTTTGGCTGCCCCTTGTTCAATTCCTTCACAACTAGTCGCCCAGCGCTTCAGGCTGCCTGCTAATCAATTGGTAAACAGCTGATTGGTTGTGAGTCGTGACCTTATGCTTGCCCCCTAACTACCTAATTATAATTAATCACCATCTATTATCTCAACACATGCAGACATACGTTTATCTGCTCAAACCACGCTGGCTCCATCTATTCATCTTATGGGTCAGTTTTGCGCTGGGGGCAACAACCCTGGCTTATTCGTCACCAACTGGTGGCCGCTCTGCTCCACCGGCGACGCCGGGAAACTACGTTTTCCAGGACAAGAACCAGAACGGTATTTTCGACGGTACTGATGTCGGGATTGCAGGAACTCGCGTGTACTTGTACCAGAGTAATGGGGTGTTTGTCGAAACGGCCACCACGACCAGTACGGGTCAATTCTCGTTTACTAGTACGCTGCAAGCTTCGACCAGTTACGACATCCGTATTCGCCCTGTTGATGCACCAGCGGGGCTGAAACTATCGGCCGCTAATCAGGGCAGCGATGACGCCATCGACAGCGACGCCAGCCTGGTAGGGAGCACGGCCGTTATCACGGCCACAACGAACGGCAGCGGACAGTTTGCCTCGTTTTTTGGCTTTGGTTATCAGGCCGGTGATCCTGATCTGATCATTACGAAAACCAGCAATAGCTTCAGCGTAGCACGCGGGGCTACGTCGTCGTTTGCGATCAGCGTGTCGAACGTCGGTGGAAGTGATGCCGCCGGGGTAACTGTGAAAGATACGCTTGATCCGGGCATGGGGTACGTTTCGTCGTCGCCAGCCGCCACTACAGCGCTACTGGGTAATGGCCAGGTTGAAGTGACCTGGGGTGGTGCCAGCACGACGCTGGGCGCCGGAGTCACGCTGAACTACACACTGACGGTTACGGCCAACACCGATGGGGTGCTGACCAACATCGCGGCCGTTACGGCAACGACGCCCGATGCTACGCCGCGCAACAACGTAGCCCGGGCCTGCTTCACGGTGCCCGTCAAGATTTGCGCGGGTGAGGCCTACGTGACCAGCCTGTCGGCCAACCTGACCAATGTGGAGTGGTTCCGCGATGGCGTGTCGGTTGGGACAGGAAGTAGCCTGACCATCGTCACGGCCGGTTCCTACAGCTATACTTCATTGAGTGGCGGGAGCGATTGCGGTACCAGCAGCTGCTGCCCACTGCTTATTTACGATGGTTCAGTGGCACCGCCAACGCTGGTGGCTTCGGCCTCGGCGATCTGTAACGGGCAAACCGCCAGCCTCACCGCCAGCAACTGCGTAGGTACGTTGGCGTGGAGTACGGGCGCTGCTGACAACGGCTTGTCGTCGATCACGGTGGCACCAACGGTTACCACTACGTATAGTGTGACCTGTACGCCGACGGCCGCTGATGCTTGTCCGGCTTCGTCGTCAATCACCATTACGGTCAACCCATCCGTAACGGCTACGGTAGCCAGCGCTACGATCTGTGACGGCACCAGCACGACCTTGACGGCCAACGCCGCTGGTGGCTCGGGCTTCAGCTACGCCTGGACCCCGACAGGCTCGATTACCGGCGGGCAGGGCACAGCCTCAATCGCGGTAGCCCCCAACACGACGACTTCGTATTCAGTAGTAGTGACCAACAGCAACGGCTGTTCGACCACGGCTACGGCCACAGTGACGGTCAACCCGGCGGTGACAGCCGTGATCGGGGTGAGCCCCAGCAACACCATCTGTGACGGCACGACGGTCACGCTGACCGCTTCAGGCGGGGCGGCCTACCGCTGGTCGACGGGTGAAGTGGGCAGCACCATCACTGTACAGCCTGGCACCACCACGGTTTACTCGGTGACGGCTACCAGCGCCGATCAGTGCGCGGGTGTGGCCTCGACGACCATCACGGTCAACCCGGCGGTAACAGCCACAGTAGCCAGTGCCACGATTTGTGATGGCTTAAGCACCACGCTGACGGCCAACGCCGCTGGTGGCTCAGGCTTCAGCTATGCTTGGGCACCGACAGGCTCGATCACGGGTAGCAGCACGGCATCGGCTGTGACAGTGAGCCCCACGGTAACGACAACCTACTCGGTGACGGTGACGAATAGCAATGGCTGCTCGACGACGGCTACCGCCACGGTGACAGTCAATCCGGCGGTAACGGCCACGGTGGCCAGTGCCACCATCTGCGATGGCTTGAGCACCACGCTGGCCGCGAACGCGGCTGGCGGCACAGGCTTCACGTATGCCTGGACACCAGCCGGCTCAATCACGGGCGGTCAGGGTACGGCCTCAATTGCCGTAGCACCGACCACGACGACTACCTACTCAGTAGTCGTGACCAACAGCGACGGCTGCTCAACGACGGCCACGGCTACAGTAACGGTTAACCCGGCGGTAACGGCTACGGTAGCTAGTGCGACGATTTGCGACGGCACCAGCACGACCTTGACGGCCAACGCCGCTGGTGGCTCAGGCTTCAGCTATGCCTGGACCCCGACGGGGTCAATCACCGGCGGTCAGGGCACAGCTTCAATCGCCGTAGCCCCGTCTGCCACGACGACCTACTCAGTAGTCGTAACGAATAGCGACGGTTGCTCGACCACGACGACGGCGACGGTGACAGTGAACCCAGCGGTGACGGCCGTGATCGGCGTAAGCCCAAGCAATACGATTTGCGAAGGCACAACGGTCACGCTGACGGCCACGGGTGGCACTACATATCGCTGGTCGACCACCGAGGTGGGCAGCGTCATCAACGTGCAGCCGACAACAACGACGGTATACACCGTGACGGCTACCAGCGCCGATCAGTGTGTAGGCGTAGCGTCAACGACGATCACCGTGAACCCGACGCCGGTACTGACGGTGAACAGCCTGACGATCTGCCAGGATCAGGAAGCGGTGTTGAGCCTGACGGGCTGCGCCGGTACGGTAACGTGGTCGACGGGCACGACGGGGGCAACCCTGACGGTATCGCCGCTGCAAACGACGGCTTACTCGGCTACCTGCGTACTCAGCACCGGCTGCTCGGCCAGCATCGCCACGCAAGTGACGGTGAACCTGGCACCGACGGTACAGCGCGCCGATGTAGTGGCAACGCGGGCTACCTGCAACGGGGCTACGGCCAACAACAACGCCAGCATCAGCCTGTCGAATCTGCAAAACACGACCCGGGCCGCCATCTCGACGGCTGACGGCACTACCGTGGCTGACTTCAGCGGTGCCACAGTCGTTAGCGGAAACGCCATCACGTTCAGCAACCTGCCGAACCCGGCACAGCGCGTAACGTACCTGGTGCGTCTGTACAACGCCAACGGTTGTTTCACCGACGTGACCGTCACGCTTGATCCGGCCGAATGCGTTTGCCCGACACCGAAATGCGTACCGGTTAGCATTCGTAAGATCCGGTAGCCGCGGTAGTGAGCGTGCCCAAGAAGGCGCCTCACCACCCGAAAACCGCTAGTGCTAAAAAGCTCGCTACCGATTGGTAGCGAGCTTTTTAGGTTTAAAAGAGGTCGGTAGGCGGCTCAACTTTTAGCGGGAATAGTTTGTTAGCCATACAGAGACATCAGGTGTAAGAGTTATCTTTGCACCTTCATTTTAGCCGGTACGTATTTCGTAACATGTTATCCATCAGTGATTTACAGGCCTCGATCGGGGACAAGCAGATATTAAAAGGCATCAACCTGGAGGTGAAGCCGGGTGAGGTTCACGCCATTATGGGGCCAAACGGGTCGGGGAAGAGTACGCTGGCATCCGTGCTGGCGGGCCGCGAAGACTACGAAGTGACCGCCGGGAGCGTTGACTTTGATGGCCAAGACCTCCTCGAATTGTCGGCTGAAGAGCGGGCGGCCGAGGGGATTTTCTTGGCGTTTCAGTATCCCATCGAAATCCCTGGCGTCAGCACGACCAACTTCCTGAAGACGGCAATGAACGAAATCCGCAAGTACCGGGGGCAGGACCCGCTGGACGCGGTGCAGTTCCTGAAGCTGATGAAAGAGAAGATGAAGCTCGTCAACATCGATCAGTCGCTGCTCAGCCGGTCGCTGAACGAAGGCTTCTCGGGTGGTGAAAAGAAACGCAACGAGATCTTCCAGATGGCCATGCTCGAACCGAAACTGGCAATTCTGGACGAAACCGACTCGGGCCTCGACATCGACGCCCTGCGGATCGTAGCCGAAGGGGTCAACAAACTCCGCTCACCCGAACGCTCCGCCATCGTCGTGACCCACTATCAGCGCCTGCTCGACTACATCGTTCCTGATTTCGTTCACGTCCTCTACAAAGGCCGCATCGTGAAGTCAGGCCCGAAAGAACTGGCCTACGAACTGGAAGAAAAAGGGTACGACTGGATCAAAGCCGAAGTCGAAGCAGCGGCGTAGCCGCTAGTCGAAAAGTCCTGAGTTTATAGTCTGGAAAGTCGCCTGGCCAGTGTAAAGGATCGACGGCTCAGCCTATGGACTTCTGCTAAACTGACTTTCGAGACTGTATAAGACATGAATTCACAACAATATACTTCGTTCAAAGACCAACTCGTTGCGGCGTTTCGCGAGGGGGAGGAGCGCATGAACGGTGCGAGCAAATCGGCGTTTCATCAGATCCGGCGGTCGGCGTTGCAGACTTTTGAAACCCTGGGCTTCCCGACGATCCGGCACGAAGAGTGGAAATACTCGAACGTGAAAGCGATGGTTGGACAGGCCTACGCCTTTGATAACGGCACCGCGCTGACGGCCGACGAGCTGGGTACGTTGCAGATTCCTAACCTGGAAGGCAACATTCTCTACTTCGTGAATGGCCATTACCGGGCCGACCTCTCGCAGATCGTGAGCCCGGCTACACACCTGCAAATCCGCAGCTTTGCCGAGGCGCTTCAAACCGACGCCGAGACCATTGGGCTGCATTTCAGCCGCTACGCTGATTTTCAGGATAGTGCCTTTACGGCCCTGAACACGGCCTTTGCTTACGACGGGGTGTTTATCCGAGTGCCCGACAACAAGGTGGTCGAGGAGCCGGTCATTCTGCGCTTCATCACCGACGTGCGGACGCAGAACGTGGCGGCTCAGCCCCGCAACCTGATCGTGATTGGGCGTAACGCCGACGTGAAAATTGCCGAGTCGTACCGCACAATCGGCGATAAGGCTGCCTTTACGAATATCGTGACGGAAGTGGTGGTGGCAGCCGACGCCCGCGTGGAGCATTACCGGGTGCAGAACGATTCTCAGCAGACCAACCACATCTGCCGCACGCAGGTCAGTCAGGCCGATAACAGCCATTATTACAACGCGACGATCACCCTCAATGGTGGGTTTGTGCGCAACGACCTGAACATCGTATTGAACGGTGAACACTGCGAGGCCTTTATGTATGGGCTGTACATGCCCAACGGCACGCAGCACATCGACAACCATACGCTGGTGGATCACGCCATGCCGAATTCGTACAGCAACGAACTCTACAAAGGCATTCTGAACGATAAAGGCACGGGGGTATTCAACGGAAAAATCTACGTGCGGCCCGACGCCCAAAAGACCAACGCCTACCAGTCGTGCAAAAACGTGGTGCTCTCGCCCGAAGCGAGCATGAACACCAAACCGCAGCTGGAGATCTACGCCGACGACGTGAAGTGTTCGCACGGAACGACAACCGGCAAACTCAACGAAGAGGCGCTGTTCTACCTGCAATCGCGGGGTATTCCGAAAGAGGCGGCGCGTACGCTGCTATTGTACGCCTTTGCCGAAGAGGTTGTGCGTAACATCAAAATCAAGCCGATCCGCGAGTATCTGGAAGGCGTGGTCGCTGAAAAACTAGCTTTATAAACCTATCCTGGCTTATGGTCCCTCAGTCAACTCAAACGCTGCTCGATACGACGGTTCAGGCCCTCGAAAATGGCGAACACACCACCGAATCTGGCCCCGCGCTGGTTGATGACTGGCTGAACGAGTTAAGCCATTACGACGGCATGGAAGCCGTGCGAGAGGCGCTCAGCAACCTTCAACGAACGCTACTCAACACCCCCAATCCGGCTCAGGTACGTGTACTGTTGCTGGAACTGGCCGAGTATACCAACTTTTTTGCCCGGCAGGATGCTACGTATGCAAGCAGCCCCACGGCCCCCGAAAAGTTGGCTCAGCTCGCCAAGACTCTACAAAATCTGTTGGATAGCACGGCCGAAGTCGGTCATTCATAAGGTATAGCAGGTTCTACCTGCCCATTGCAAACGGAACCGGGAGCATCAGTGATTGCCACGCCAGAGCGGGCAGCCACTGATGCTCCCGGTTCCGTTTGTCATTTTCTACAAACAATACAGGTAAGCAGGGGTTTTAATCTTGCGCTTCGGTATACTAACCCGCCGGGCGTAGGAGCGTGCGCGCTTTACGGTGTAATCAAGATCCACGGATACCCGAAAAGCCGGCATGCTGCCTCACCTGGCCAATACCTTAACGGCCTGGTTAACAAACTGAACGAACTACCCGGAGGCGGTTTGGGCCACTTGTGCACCTGACCACCTGCGACCTACGGATTTACAACGAACTCATGGCACTTACTTCACAAGACCCCCAGACAACAGGCCTGATCGAACGCACGATTTCGACGTTTGACAGCGGTATTCAAAGCACAACGCCGCAAGATGGGCTGGCGTTGATCGACCAGTGGATTGACCTACTCGACCAGAACGGCGACGACGAAACCGACGAGATTGCCGACGTGCTCGAAGACCTGAAGACGGAACTGAACCCGAACCGGACGGACGGTTCGCCCGAGCCTTCGGTGATTCAGGCTTACCTCGAAGACCTCATCGACATTACGCAGAGCGTGATGGATACGCCCGAATCGGCTCCCTACGAAACGGAGTTGTCGCGGCTCGTGTCGACGCTTGAAAACATTCTTGAACAAGTAGCAAAATAAGCCCGTTGGTTGGCGGTGTGGTTTACACTGACCACACCGCTAACCCGTAAAGCCTTTACCCTAATGGCGCAACCTTCACAATTCGCCACGGCACTCATCGAGGAGACCGTGCAGACGTTCAACGGCGACGTAAAGACCGTATCGCCAACCGATGGCATTAACCTGATTGATCACTGGATCAGTGCGTTGCACTCGGGTGATGAGTCAACCAACCCGGTAGCCCACACGCTGAGCGAGCTCAGAATACAGTTGCAGGAGGGTACGCCCAACGGCGGTACAATCCAGTCGCTGATTCAGGAACTCGCCGAGCAGACGCATCAGGCGGCGCAGCACGTAGACGGCAGCGAGCAGCAGGCGCTTGCCCAGCTGGCCTCGGCCATGCGTGGGTTTGGTCAGCACTTGTCGGGTGGCGGCCGGGTAAGTGATCAGTCGCGGCAAGGCGATATGGACGATCCGACCGGCAGCAACGGTGGCCAGTCGAGTACTGTAAGCGATACCGACACGACCGGGGCCTACAGTTCAGACAATTCGGATATGGGTGGCGCGCCCACGACCGGCTCTCAGTCGGTGGGCGGTGACCGCTACGGTCAATAAACGACATTAGTCGGTGGCCGCACCGGACAGGCTAGTCAGACGTCGCGAGGTGCTGCTTACCAAGTGGTTATTCGCAATCAACACCTGCCAGTACCCGTGCTGTAGCTGGCTATATTTTCAATTAATCAATTAACAAAAATGGCAAATCAACATTCACAAACCAGTGGCTCATCGGCCACTACGCTGATCGACGCTACCATTGAAGCCTTCGACCAGGGCAAAGCAGCTTCACCCCAGGAAGGTCTTTCACTCATCACCGACTGGTATTCATCGCTGAAAAGCGACCACAACGCCAGCAATCTGGTGAAACCGTTGAAGGAACTGGAAGACGAACTGAAAGGTGGTAGCCCAAGCAACGAAAAACTGCGCGACCTGCTGACCGAACTGGCCGATCAGACCGAAGTATTGGGTCAGGATGCAGCTGGTGACCTGCCGTCGCGGTTGAGCACCCTCACGGTAGCCCTGCGCAACTTCGCCAGCCAGCTGTCGACGTCAGTATAGAAATGCTGAATGTCTGAATTAGGACCCATGGAGTTGGCCGACGTACGGCAACGGCCGCTGCGTTGGCCAACTCCATGGGTCTTGACTACACCACGCTGAATCCAATCGTAACAAACCAATCGTCTTGTGGGAGGAACGAACGCCAACGAGCAGCATATGCTCGACGAAACCCTGGGTACGTTCCGGGGCGATCTTAGTACAGTGCCCGACGCTCAAACGGGCCAGAATCTAATCCAGGGCTGGCTCGATGCGCTATCGGGCGACGCCAATGTGGAGGCTGTATCAACCGGGCTGACCCAGTTGCAGGCGTTGCTCCGGAGCGACGAACCAGATCCGGCGATGATCAAGGATGTGTTGGCCGATCTGGCTGCGGAAGCGGCCCGGCATGCCGAAGCACCGTCGGCCGAGGGCACCTGGACGGGCAAACTCGAAAGCTTATCAAAGATTTTGCAGAACCTTTCCGCTATACTCTAGTACACATATGGAATCACACGAAGAAGCGACCGACCTGCTCGACAACACGATGGGTACGTTAACCCAGGATGTTGCCGAATTAACGCCCCAAAGTGGCAAGGGCATGATCGATCAATGGATTAAAACCCTGACCGGCCCTGAGAACACGAAAGAGATCGTAGCCTCGCTGGAACACCTGAAAACGCAGCTTGAAGCGGGACAGCCTAATGCCGGTGAGGTACAAAAAATATTGACGGAATTAGCCAATCAGACGCGGGAGATGAGCGTCATGGCTGGGCCAGAAGGTGATATCGTCACGCGGCTCGAAGCCCTTGCTGCCGCCCTTCAAACCGCCAGCGGCCAGATTGGTAACGCGTAAAGAATAGGCCAATAGGCCGGAATAGGAACGGGAGAAGGGAGAATGGATCGCTGGCTTGCGAGGTGTCCATTCTCCCTTCTCCCGTTCCTATTCCGGCTACATCGTTATTCGCTCACCCAGTTGCATGACCCGATGCTGGGTTTGTTCGCGTTCGCAGGCCCTGACGAAATCGACCGGATCGGCGGTGTTGAACGCGAACAGATCATAGTGGTGCGGCACTGTTAGTTTAGCCCCGATGCGGCGGCCCAGTTGGGCGGCCTCGTCGGGGTTTAGGTTACCGGCTACGCGCCGTTCGGGTTTATTTCCGTTGATGGGCAAAAACGCCAGATCGATCTGATAAGGCGCGAGCGTTTCCACAAGGCCCTCATACCAGAGCGTGTCGCCCGAGTGGTAGATGCGGTAAGGCCCCAGTTCGGCCACAAAACCCATGTATAGGTTCCGCCCCTCGGCATCGACAGCCAACTCGTTATGGGCAGCCGGTACACCATGCAGGGTGACCGCGCCGATGGTGGTTTGCTCACCTGCGCTGAGCCCGATCGGCCAGGCTGGGTCGCCGCCAAGCCGATTAGCGACAAACGCCCGGTTGGCTTCGGGAATAACGAGTCGAGCCGTTGGCGACGCCGCCAATATGGGTAGCAGCGTGTCGGCGTCGAGGTGATCGGTGTGGTTGTGGCTCGAGGTCAGCACGTCGATCATCGTCAGCCGGGCCGGGTCGATCACCCGCTCCGATATGCGTGTGTGTGGCTTGTCGGTTTGAGCGTATTTGAGGGTCAGCGAGTCCGAGAGGTAGGGGTCGAAGAGCAGGTGCGTGCCGTTGTACTGGAGCAGGAAACCACTCTGCCCCAGCCACCAGACGTGCAGGTGTTCAGGTACGTGTCGGGCGGCGGCAATGTCGGCCAGTAGGGCGTCGTCTTGTTGATGGGGCTTGATCATACAACAGGAGGTAAAGGTTAAGCGGCCAGTTCCTTAAGCGCCGATACCAGCGAATTCAACTCCGCCGGGGACGTGTAGAGGCAGGGGGTAATCCGGACACCCTGCACGGCGTCGTTGTCGATGGCGACGGTCCAGATGCGATACCGGTCGAGCAGGGTTTTGGCCAGGGCGGCGGGGGAGAGGCGGGCAATTCCCACGTTGGCGATTCCACAGGCCCGTTCGGGTTGGGCGGGCGTGTGGACCCGGATGCCAGGTACGTTGCGAACGCGGCTGGTCCAGTACTGTTGCAGGTAGCGGAGGCGGGCTTCTTTGCGTTCACCACCAATCTGTTCGTGGAAATTGATCGCGTCCATAATCGTCAGGTCGGTATGGACGGGGTGCGTGCCGGTATGGTTGAGTTTGCGGATGTCGTCGTCGGCAAAGCCAAAATCAGCGAAGGTGGGCCACAGCTTCGAGATATGGGCTTTTTTCACGTAAAGCAGCCCCGCGCCGATGGGTACGTTCAGCCATTTGTGCAGGCTGGTGGCGTAATAATCACAGCCTAGGTCGGCGATTGAAAAGGTAAGGTGCGCAAAGGCATGCGCTCCATCGACCAGTACCTCCACGCCGTGCCGGTGCGCCATGTCGACAATCTTTTTGACGGGCAGCACCTGACCCGTGATATTCACCAGATGGCAGATCATCAGCAGTTTGGTGCGGGGCGTGATGGCCCGTTCGTAGAGCGCCACCAACTCGTCGTCGGAGGTGGGGTGCAGCGGTACCGACAAAATTTTGTTGACGATGCCGTAGCGCTTTGCCTGCAACCGGAACATATCGAGCATGGCGCCGTAATCGTGCGTAGCCATGATGGCTTCGTCGCCTGCCTGCCAGGTCAGACCCGCAATCACGGTGTCGATCGATTCGGTGGTGTTGCGCGTGATGATCAGTTCGTCGGGGGAGCAGCCCGCCAGTTGGGCAAGCCGGTTCCGGGCGGCGGCTTTGTCGTCAAACTGGCGGGTGCGCAGGTAGTAGGAGCCCTCGCGGTTCACGTCGCGCACGTGTTGCAGAAACGCGTCGAGCACTGGCTTGGGCTGGATGCAGTAGTAGCCGTTTTCGAGGTTTATGTAGTCAGGTTTGAGCTGATACAGTTGCCGAATTGTGCCCCAGAAAGCTTCGTCGGTCGCCGTATCGCCCGCCGATTGCCGGGCTACGCCAGCCAGCAGCGTGTTCAGGTCGGCCGAGAGCAGCGGCACGCCCGCCATGGTTTGAAGAAAAGCCCGTTTGGTCATAGTGGCTCGGTAGAAAAGGCGACGGGTTTATCGGCGAACAGCACTTTCGTGATGGCCCAGGTGCTGCGAAACAGCTCGCTTTGCCGGTAGGTTTCGAGGGCCTCGGCCGATTCCCAATGGCTCAGCGTAAGGCGCACGTCGGGGTGGTCGAGATCGCGCAGTAGCTCCAGGTGCTGGCAACCCGGAAACGCCCTTATCTTTGCCCGTGAGCCGTCGAAAATGGCTTTAAAGGCGTCAAGTTCGTCGGGCCGGAACGTCATTCTTACAATACGAATCAGCATAAATCGGGTTTACAGGTTTGGGTTTATAGTGTTCCGTTGCACAGCTGAGTTCTTGGTTGAAGCACTGGTGAAGAACCGAAACCTGTGAACCCAAGACTATAAATTAACTCTTATGAATTACCGAACCTTTGGCCGGACAGGCTGGCAAATTAGTGAAATTGGGTATGGAATGTGGGGCCTGGCCGGCTGGACAGGCTCTGATAAAGCCGAAGTGCTCCGGGCGCTCCAACGCTCGGTTGAGTTGGGCTGTAATTTCTTCGATACCGCCTGGGGCTATGCCGAGGGGGTCAGCGAGCAGATTCTGGGCCAGTTATTGGCCAACAATGCCGATACGAAACTGTATGCCGCCACGAAGATTCCACCCAAAAACCGCATCTGGCCGTCGAAATCGCACTTTTCTATCGACGACGTTTTTCCCGCTGACTACATTGTCGAGTATACCGATAAGAGCCTCAAAAACCTGGGCGTCGAGACCATCGACCTGCTCCAGTTTCACGTGTGGGAAGATGCCTGGGCCAACCGCGACGAGTGGAAACGGACCGTCGAAGACTTGACGCAGCAGGGCAAAGTGCAGGCGTGGGGCGTATCGGTCAACCGCTGGGAGCCTAACAACTGCCTCGATACGCTGCGTACCGGCCTGATCGACGCCGTGCAGGTGATTTACAATATCTTCGACCAGAACCCCGAAGACGAACTGTTTCCGCTGTGCCGGGCGCTAAAAATCGGTGTGATTGCGCGGGTGCCGTTTGATGAAGGCACGCTGACGGGCACCATGACCAAAGAAACGACCTTCCCCGCCGACGACTGGCGGTCGACGTATTTCGTGCCGGAAAACCTGAACAGCAGCGTCGACCATGCCGATGCGCTGAAACCGCTGGTACCCGAGGGCATGACGATGGCCGAAATGGCATTGCGCTTTATCCTGGCTAACCCCGATGTGTCGACGACCATTCCCGGCATGCGTCGCATCGCCAACGTAGAAGCCAACTGCGGTGCCAGCGACGGCAAAACGCTGCCCGACGCCCTGCTAAACGAACTCAAAGGCCACCGCTGGGACCGCACCCCGACCGAGTGGAGTCAATAGCCCATAAGGCAACGTACCTGATAAGTAAGAAGCCGAACTCCTACCAGGGGTTCGGCTTCTTGCATTTGACCGTGAACAGCATGAAGGGTGATGGGTTAACTACCAATGGTTGATAGTGGGGTTTTGTCATCCCGACGAGAGGAGGTATCCTGATGGTTTTTAGCTCTCAGGAAAGGACAACTCAAGATTCCTCCTGTCGTCGGACTGACAAGAAGCCCAAGCTTCTTTCCCAAAATAGATCCATTAACTCATCGTACAGTGTACGATGAGTTTGTCGTACGATAAAACCATCTTGTAACCGAGTCCTCCAAACCCGGTATGGCGGACTACACGCGGGCGAAGCGGGCATTCGTTTTCTTGAGCACCAGCGCGCTGATGAGGGCGACGAGCAGACCAATCGGGAATATTTCCATGAACGTGATGCCGATTAGGCCGGGCCAGGTGTCGTAGTAGACAAACATCGACTGCATGCTTTGCTTGGCCTCGGCGATCTGGGCGAGTGTTTTTCCTTCGCTTTGCAGGCGATTGAGCATGAACTGCGTGTAATCACTGACAAAATTGGGGTAGACCGTTTTGAAGATGACGATCCACGTAAGCACGTATAGCACCGAGGCAATCGTGGCTACGCCAAGGCCCAGCCCAAACGCCTGTTTGAACGAAATCTGGCCCGCCTGCTGCTGATCGCGGTAGCGTTTGATGGCAATGGGAATGAAGGAAGCCGAGAGCAACATGGCAACGTACCCAACCAGCTCGCCCTGATTGAAGCTGTCGGGGTTTTGGCGGTGAATGAGCATGGTCACCAACAGCACGGTCGATACCAGCAGGCCGGATAGCGTGCCGAAGATGAGTATGGTCTTTTGCATGGACGAGGTTGGTTTATGAGCTAAAGGTGGCTGTTGAGCGGCCAATCCCGTTCATCCGTTCGGGTGATTTGGCCAAAATCACCCGAACGGATGAGGCTAATCGAGCAGGCCCAGCAACCGCGCTTTACCCACCGCCTAGGTACGTCGTTTCACGTCCAGCTTGACATACAGGTTGGCCAGGTGCGTCTTGACGGTATTGGGCGACACAAACAGCCGATCCGCGATTTCGTCGTTGCTGAGGCCCTGCGCCAGTTGAACGAGCACGTCGAGTTCCCGGCTGCTGATGCCGAGTTGGCTAATTACCTGCGGGTCGGGTTGGGGCGCGGGATGGTACGACGGCGGGGCTGGGTACGTTGGCGATGACCAGCGCAGGCCAAGCCAGATGCCCACCAGCGCGAAGACAACGGCAACCAGCAGTAGATACAATTCCACCACGTGGCCAATCACCAGCAGCCGGTATTCCGACCAGACCATCAGGCTAACCAGACTGCCCAGCGCCAGGCCATAAACAAGTACGTGCCGGATCATGTTGGTAAACCGTGTTTAATACTCCTGCGTCAGTGGGTGAACCATAAATTCGTCGATGACAACGTGGGGTGGGCGGCTCACGATAAACAACATCGACTCGGCCATATCCTCTACCTGAAGATAGTGTTTCGAGGTTTCGTGGCCATGCCCTTTCGCGTGAAAATGCGAATCGACCAGCCCCGAGTAAACGCCGGTTACTTTGATGCCATGCGGCCGGACCTCCTTCCGAAGTGCGCCCATGAAGGCTTCCTGCGCGTATTTGCTGGCCGTATAGAGTGCGCCACCCGCGAAGGTGCGCTTGGCCACGTCAGACGCCACCACCACCACATGCCCGCTCCCTTGCGCTTTGAGCGTGGGCAGGGCGGCTTTGGTCAGCACAAACGTGCCTTTTACGTTGGTGGCCATCACGGCGTCCCACTCGTCGACGGTCAGCTCATCGACCGGCTTGAAAATGCCGAAACCCGCGTTGTTGATCACGACGTCGATGCGGCCAAACCGATCGAGCGCCGTCTGTACCACGGCTCCCATGTCGGCTTCGCTGGCGACGTCACCCGCCAGGCCGATCAGGCTGCCTGTACCCAGCGTGGCGGCTTCGGTTTCCAGCGAGGCCAGTTCGTCGGCGTTGCGGGCGGTAGCCACTACATGGGCGCCGTTTTGAGCAAGCAATAAGGCCGTCGCCCGACCGATACCGCGCGACGCCCCCGAGATCAGAATAACTTTTTGTGCGATGTTCATGCGGTAAAAATAAGCGGGACCAGCGCGGAAGTGGATGACCTACGAATCCGTTTTGTCGGCTATCTTGAGCAGACAAGGCCTGTTGTACACCCAATGCCCCATTCGTCCCAATCCCCGTCGACTGCCCAGCCTACCCCCCTGGCGGCGATGAGTAACAGTATCGTCGTGGCGCTGATCGCCAACCTGAGTATGGTGATGCTCCATGAACTGGGGCACTTTCTGGTTGCCTATTCCCTGGGCCTAAACCCGCAGCTTCATCATAATTTCGTGTACATCGACCCCCACAACGTAGCTGACGCGCAATTGCTGTGGATTGCGGCGGCGGGGCCGCTGGGGTCGTTGCTCGTCGGGGGCGCTTGCCTGTCAGCTGAACGGCAGATTCGGCAGAAAAGACCCGGTACGTTGCTGTTGCTGTGGATGGGACTACACGGTGTGCTGCTTTTTCTGGGCTACCTATTCATCGCGCCTTTTTTCCGGGAAGGTGATACGGGCAAGGTGTTCGCCCTGCTCGGCCTACCCGAGTGGCTCATCATCCTGTTGTCGGTGGGTAGTGTGGGGGTCTTGACGCGACTGTTTATACAACTCTCGGCCCGGTTTAGCCCGTATGGTAATTTAGGTCTGTTGGCGGGGTCGCGCGCCAACCTGCTGATTCTGTGGCCGGTCATGGCCAATGTGCTCGCTGGCCTGTTGCATCTGCCCGTGTCGCATCCGGTCAGCCTGCTGTCGCCGTTGTGCATGCCGCTGGCGTTCATGGCTATGTACCGGCCGTTTAAACGATCGGCAGCGGCGGCATCCGTGCGCGAGCCCACTGTGCCACTAACCCCGCTGTCGGGTTGGGCCATTGGCTTGTTGCTTATCGTAATCGGTTTGTTTCGCTGGCTGAACTACCCGGTTCATCCGTAGGGCCGTAGCTTTGTCAAAATTTACCCTGTATGGTCTACCTCATTGCCAGCGTGGTGCTGTCGGTACTGCTGCTACTGAACTTTCGGCTTTTCCCTCGTTATCAGGTCGATACGTTTCAGGCGATTGTCTTCAATTACCCCATTTGTTTTGTCACAGGCTACCTGCTACTGCCCGCCGGGGTTGAGTTCCGGGTCGATCTGACCCAAACCTGGACCTGGATGGCACTGGGTATTGGCGTGGCGTTTGTGCTGACGTTTCTACTATCGGGCGCCAGTACGCAGCGCAACGGCATGACGGCCACCTCACTAGCCAACAACCTGTCGCTGGTGATACCGGTGAGCGTGAGCCTGTTTGTGCTGGCGACGCCGGGCACGGCGGGGCGGGCGTTCGATACCTGGAATTACGTGGGGTTACTGCTGGCCGTAGTGGCCGTGGGGCTGAGCACCTACCGCAAACCCGATCCCGCCGAGGCGGCTCCGACCGGGTCAGGTACGTTGGGCCAGTCGGCGCTGTTGCTGTTGAGCGTCTTTCTGATGTATGGCCTCACCAACACCATGATCAACTACATGAACGTGCGCTACATCGCCGCCGATGCCTCCGCGACGGGGCACCACCCGGTGGTGGTGACGCTTACGATGGTGGTGGGGGCTATTGCCGCCGGCTTTTTCCTACTGCTGATCCGATACGCGCGCGGGGGCGAACGCCTCGCCGGCCGTAACGTGGTGGGGGCCATTACGCTGGGCATCCCCAATTTTCTGAGTTTCTACACGCTGGTGCTGGCGCTGTCGGCCTACGGCGGCAATGGGGCCTTCGTATACCCGCTCTACAACATCGGCGTTATTTTGCTGGCGGCCGCTACGGCTACGCTCTTTTTTCGCGAAAGCCTGCTGACCATCAATAAGATCGGCCTCGCCCTGGCGATTCTGGCCATTGCCCTGCTATCCTGGCAGGAGTTTGTTTAAATGAATAATGTATAATGCACGATGTACAGTGTACAATGATGTTGCATAGCGAGCTTTCTCTTCTGCCCGGTCTCATTGTGCATTGTACATCGTACATTATCCATTAATCATCATTTGATGGCTACCCGCTCGGTGAATTGCTTCTGCGAGGGGCCGTAAACGAATGTGTAATCACCGGCAGGCAGGCTGCTCAGGTCGAAACGGTGGGTGGTGCCCTGACCAAACGATTTGCTGAAGACCAGGTCATTCATACGGTCGTAGATCGATACCGTCAGTTCCTTTACGCCCGGCGTTACCAGTTCATACTTGTTTTGCGCATAGGTGTTCAGAACGGGCTTCGTCAGCTCGGTCATGTTTTGCGCATCCACGCTGACCACGTCATTCCGAATGGTCAGGCCCTGCGACATCCAGAAGCCGTCGTTGGTGGCCGTAACAAAATAACGCCCATCGGGCAGGTTCACCAGGTTCAGCAGGGCGCCCCGCTTGTCCAGGCTACGAAGGGTGCCCTGATACAGCAGGTTCCCGGTGAGGTCGATAACGGCTACGTCAACAGGCGTGTTAACGGGTGAGAACAGGCGAACCTTCTTAACGCCTGATTTCAGGACATTTACGGTAGAAGGTTTGTCGGCAGTTTGGGCAACGGCCATCTCGGCGGTCCCCAGTGTCCAGGCTGCGAGCAGCGTGGCGATTGTCAAACGAACATGGTTCATAATCGTACAGTGTATTTGGTTTTACCGTGACAAAGGTGGGGGTATTCCGATTTCACTTACAAGCGTTTTGGACCTCGTTAACAATGGCTTAATCAAATCTCTTGATTTCGTACAAGCCTGTGAATGAATAGTTTATCGAAACACTTTAGAGTGCAATAGATTCCTCAATTTGCACTGCTAATTGTATTTTTCTAATAATGCGAACGAATTGCACTATACCATTTTTCGACCCAACTGCGTATGCCACTCAATACAATTTGGGTATATTGTAACCATGAGACTGTTAACTTACTTGCTGGTTAGCCTATGCCTTTCATTCGTATTTCAGCGTTGCCGAACGGCCCAATCCACGACCCGAACTACCCCAACCGCGCTGATCTCAGCCGAAGGTTTTCTGACTTGCTTTGAGCCGGGCCTGGCCGAAGGAAAGCTTTGGTGCGAGGCGTCGGCGGTGCTGAATCAGCAGCGTCGCATTTATCTGGCCAACGACAAAGACATGCCTGCGCCCCGTTCGTCGGTCTTCTTTTACCCCGATTTCGAGCAACTCAACACCGTGGCGGCGGGCAATCAGCTGCCAACGTACCTGGAGCAGCCGCTGCTGCGGCAAGCCCATAAGTTTGAGGAGTTTGCCCAAAGCCCCGACGGGCGGTGGACGTTTCTGACCACAGCCTTCGATCGCATCAAGCCCGATACGTCGTCGTTCGATGGCTACAATATGCTGTTGGCCTGGCGGCCGGGGCAGGAGGGAGCCATGCGGGTGGTGAGTGCCGATAAACCCGGTGGCGCGTCGCTTGGGCTTCGCAGACAGATACAGGCTGCCCTGGGCGGTTCGCCCTACTTTAAGATAGAAGGACTAGCCGCCACCAATACACAACTGTGGTTTGGCGTGCGCGAACAGGGCGAGCGCTACGATAAATTCGATTACCGCATCACGATCCTGACGGCTACGTACCGGGCCACGCCGGACGAGCAGGGCGGCGAGAAGTTGGTACTGGGCCCGGTTTCGCTCGTCCGTGAATTCAAGGTCGACGACGTCGATCCGGTGCTGCCCAAACCTCTGGCCGTTTCGAGCCTGGAGTATGACCCGGCCCGGCGGTGCTTCTGGCTTATGACGTCCTATGAGCAAGCCGGGCAGATTGGCGCTTATCTGTGGACGATCACCGAGCTGGCGATGCGGAAGGATGGCGACCTGCAACTGGTCCGTATGGCCGACAAAAAACCGCTGGCGTTCAGCCACAAAGCCGAGGATATGACCTTCATTGATCCCAACACGCTGCTGGTCATTCACGACGACGATCACGTCAAAACGCGCATCGGGAACCAGGAGCGCCAGCCCAATCAGACGGCCTATAGCATCGTCAGGCTTGGGTTTTAGGTAGAACTAGCAAACTCCAACGGCGTGCCGGCCGAGCGTCAGGTCTCCTGGCCGGCGCTCGGCCGGCACGCCGTTTTAGGGTTGTGGGCTGGCGTTCAGACTCGAAAACAACAAGTGCCGCAGGAATTCGAGCAGGGGTGACGGGCTCTCACTGTGGCCGAAGTCGGTCAGTGAGGGCAGGTAACGCATAAAAAACGATTGCGAATGCGCCGTTTCGATCAGCGAACTGGCCATCGAATGCGCGAAGCGATACGTCGGGTTGTAGTCGAGGATCAGCTTCCCCAGGTTGGCCGTCAGGTCTTTATAGGGTTTGAAGAGATGCTGCCGGTTGTCTTCCGATACGTGGTGAGTCAGGTAGGCTTTGCTGGCTTCGCAGATAACGATGCTGTGCAGCGCCGGCAGGGCAATCTCTTCGGGCGTGGCGGCGTTGGTCATGCTGTAGTGCAACAAAATACGCAGTACGCGTTCCAGCTTCTCGCGGGTGTCGGTCAGGTTGTTGGTTTCGAAAATCACCTGAAAGTCGAGCCATTGCCAGTACCAGGCAACCAGGTAAACCAGCAGGCGGTGTTTGTTTTCGAAATAGCGGTAGATACTGGCTTCTTTGGTGCCAATGCGATCGGCCAGCTTACGAAAGGTGGTTTCTTCGAAGCCCACTTCATGAATGAGCAGAATACCCTGACGGATGATGCGGCGACCTAATTCAGACTGTTCGGGATCACGAAGAAATAGCTTCTCGTTCATCCGTACCTGAACGGAATAATGCATGTACTAAACGTTGAATCGAAGATGAGGCTGTTAATAGAACTGCTCAAAGTTAAGCCAAACTGTACTGCGTTGAGCATTTATGCATAGAAAGGTTAGCACTACTATCGATTCTGCGGTCATTAGAGTCGCATTAGAAACCCTTACTATCGAAACTTAGCGGCCCCAACCGGGTTTATTTCCTCGGCTTCCTGGGTAGTTGCCTATGGGAATTACTCTATCTGGACAGATCTATTTTTTTATGTCAACCGTAAACAACTGGTCATCTTCACATTCCTTCGAACCCGTTCCTACTCCGCTGCAACGCCTGATTCGGCTACTGGGTACCGAACGCCGCGACATTGGGTACGTTTATTTATACGCGATCGTCGCCGGGTTAATTAGCCTGTCGTTGCCGCTGGGGATTCAGGCGGTGTTTAACCTGGTGTCGGGCGGCATGGTCTTCAGTTCGGTGTATGTGCTGATTGGGCTGATCATCATCGGCGTTGTCATCAGCGGGCTGATCCTGGTGGGGCAGCAGGTGCTGGTCGAAGTATTGCAGCAGCGCGTCTTCGTAAAAGCCGCTTTCGAGTTTACTTACCGCCTGCCCCGCATTGAACCCGACGCGCTCCAGGGGGCGTACCCCCCCGAACTGATGAACCGCTTTTTTGATGTGCTGACCATTCAGAAAGGCCTGCCCAAACTGCTGATCGACCTCACGGCGGCCGTAGTGCAGATTATCTTCGGGATTATCCTGCTGTCGTTTTACCACCCCGTTTTCATTGGGTTTGGGCTCGTAACCATTCTGGTGGTGGTGGGGTTGGTGCTTGTTCTGAACAGCAGCGCCCTGAAAACCAGCCTGAAAGAATCGACCTACAAATACAAACTGGTGGCCTGGCTCGAAAACATGGCCGGTCGGCTCGACGAGATTCGGGAGGGAAAAGACAGCCGGGGCAACATGGCCCGCACCGACGAATACGTGGCGCAATACATTCTGTACCGCAATCAACACTTCAGTGTGCTCAAACGCTTCTTCTACAGTGCGGTGGCGTTCAAGACGCTCGTGGTTGGGGGGCTGCTCATTCTGGGTACGACGCTGGTGGTAGGCCGGGAAATGACGCTGGGGCAATTTGTGGCTGCGGAGTTGGTCATCGTCCTGATCACAAGTTCCGTCGATAAGCTCATCATGAGTATCGACGTCGTCTATGACATGATGACTGCCGTTGAAAAGATCGGGCACGTAACCGACCTGCCGCTGGAAAACAGCGAGATTGCTGCGTAAGCATGTCCCAAACTGATTCTCCCACTATGCTCAATTTATCAAACAGTCGGGTTCAGGCCGACATTATAGATCAATTTCCGTTAAAGACCCTCCACGCTCTGCCCGACCTGAGAGCGGGGCGGACCATCGGGCGCTGGATGCTCGTGATTCTGTTTGTGCTGCTGGGTACGTTGTTTCTGCCCTGGCAGCAGAACATCAACGGCGAAGGCGAGGTAACCGCGCTGACGCCCCAGGATCGCCCCCAGACGGTACAGAACGCCATTGCGGGCCGGATCGAGCGCTGGAACGTGCGCGACGGGCAGTTTGTGCGCCGGGGCGATACGCTGCTGGTAATTTCGGAGGTGAAAGACGAGTATTTCGACCCCAACCTGCCCGAGCGGCTGCGCGAACAACTCGACGCTAAAGAAGGCAGCCTGGAGGCTACCCAAGCCAAGATCAAGGCACTCGATGGGCAAATTGCGGCGCTTGAGACCGGCTTGCAGGCCAAACTCGAGTCGGCCCGGAACAAGGTGAAGCAGGCCCGCTTCAAGCTAACCATGGACAGCACCGACCTGGTGGCCCAACGCACCAACTACAAGATTGCCATCGACCGGCTGGCCCGCTCCGAGAAGATGTACAAAGATGGCCTGATCTCGCTCACCGATCTAGAGAGCCGCCGCCTGAAACTGCAGGAAGATTACGCCAAACTGATTTCGCAGGAAGCCAAGGTGAACGTGGCGCGGCAGGAGCTGATCAACGCCCGTATCGACCTGACCAACATTGAGGCCGATTACCGGGAGAAAACGGCCAAGGCGCAGTCGGACCGAAGCTCGGCGGTGTCGTATCTGGCCGAAGCCGGGGGCGAGATTTCGAAGATCGTCAATAAAATCAGTAGCGTCGACGTGCGGCGGGGGTTGTACGTGATCCGGGCCCCGCAGGATGGCTTCGTCGTTAACTCGTTCAAAGCGGGTATTGGCGAAAACATCAAGGAGGGCGAGTCGATCGTGACCCTGCAACCCGACAACCCGTCGATTGCGGTCGAGTTATTTGTTCGCCCCAACGACGTACCGCTGATTCAGCGGGGCCGAACCGTGCGGCTCGAATTTGATGGCTGGCCGGCCGTGCAGTTTTCGGGTTGGCCCACGGTCGCCGTGGGTACGTTCGGCGGTGAGGTCGCCGTGATCGACGCCGTAGCCAGCAAGGGCGGGAAATACCGCCTGCTGGTGCGCCCCAAAGTAAGTGGGCACGACCCCAAATGGCCCGAGCAACTCCGCGTGGGGTCGGGTGTATATGGCTGGGTGATGCTCGACGACGTGCCGATCTGGTACGAAATCTGGCGGCAATTGAATGGCTTCCCGCCCAGCTTGCAGAGTGAGCCAACAAACGAAAAAGCAACCGTCAAAAAATGAGTAGAGACTGGTCCGCCGCTGTGGCAACCCCTTGCGTCCTGACCGACGTGAGCTGTCAGTCATCTGTCAACGGACACAAGCACAGACAACCTCGTACCGCTCATCCAGCTAGGGCGCACCGCCGGATGGCCTTTTACAAGGTGATTGGCCTACTGATTGGTTTATGGAGCCACGTACCCAGCCAGGCACAGACACCTGCCCCGCCGCGACCTGATACGGCTGTCTTCACGGCCGCTGAGTTCTTCGAGGCGGTGATGCAATACCACCCGCTGGTGCGGCAGGCGGCGCTACTGCCCGAGGAAGCCCGCGCCGACATTATGCAGGCCAGGGGGGCGTTTGACCCCAAGCTGTCGGCTACCTACGACCGCAAGGAGTTTGGCCCGCAAACCAACGGCGACCGGCTGTCGAGCGTGTATTACAACAAGTGGGGTTCCGAGCTGTCGGTGCCGGTGGCCCCGCTCGGCACCGATGTAAAAGTGACCTACGACCGGGCGTTTGGGGCCAAGCTGAACCCCGAAGCCACCACACCCGCCACGGGGCTGGTCGGCGTGGGCGTGAACGTACCCATCGGGCAGACGTTGCTCATCGATGCCCGGCGCAACGCGCTGCGCCAGGCCCGGCTGGGCGTGAATCTGGCGGATGCCGACCGGCTGAAAAACATCAACAAAACGCTTTTCGACGCCGCCAAGGCGTACTGGGAGTGGTATTTGTCGTACCGCAGCTACCGCCTGATCGACGAAGGCCTGCAACTGGCCGACGTTCGTTTTCAGGGCACCCGGCAGCGGGCATTGGTTGGCGAAGTGGCGACGATCGACACCACCGAAGCGCTCATCACGTTGCAGGACCGGCTGGTGCAGCGGCAGCAGGCCGAGGTCGATCTGCAAAACGCCCGCCTGCGGCTGTCGGCCTATTTGTGGGCGGCCAATGAACAGCCCATCGATCTGCCTGGCAACGTGGTGCCGCAGTTGGCTCCCAGCAGCGAAATCGCCAACGCGACGGTGCAGGCCTTGATCAATCAGGCGATGCAGCAGCACCCTGAATTGCTCAAACTGACGGCCAAAACCGAGCAGTTGCGGGTTGAAGAGCGGTTTCGGCGGGCGCTGTTACAGCCGCAGATCAACCTGAGCGCTGCCCTGCTGAGCCAGACGCCCCCGCTGCTGAGTGCGGCGGTGGATCAGCTGCCAACGTATTACTCGTTCCGGGGCGACAATTATAAAATTGGTCTGGATGTGGTGTTTCCGCTGTTTCTACGGAAAGAACGGGGTAAGCTCAAGCAGGTACAGATCAAAGGCCAGCAACTGGTACTGGAACGCCAGCAAACCGAGCGCGGCATTCAGAACGACATTCTGGCTGCACGCAACGAATTGCAGAATCTGGCCCGGCAGATCGTCGTGCAGGAGCAGACGTTTATCAACCAGCGCCGCCTCGTGCAGGCCGAGCAGCAGAAGTTTGGTCTGGGCGAAAGCTCGCTGTTTCTGGTCAACTCCCGCGAGAGTAAACTCATCGATCTGGGGGTGAAGCTGGAAGAACTGCGTACCAAATACCAGAAAGCCCTGGCAAACCTCTGGTACGTGGCTGGTACCAACCAGATGCAGTAAGGACAACTGGCGCGCTATTGATGCCGGGTGTCGAGCACCGCCTGCAATTTGACCGCAAACGCCTTGTCGTTGGGTGGCGCAAAGATGTAGCTATGCTCGCCGGGTACGTCGTGGACGTGCACACCCCCCAGCGCGTAGTTGGTCCAGCCGTAATGGGCGTAGTCGTCGAGGTAAAACGTCTGGATCGTGGCCCGGAACAGGTGCACCGTCAGGTTGGCGGGCATGAGCACAAACTGCTTCAGCGCGGCCGCGTTGATGGCTTCAATCCGAAACGTGGTATCGAAGAGGGCTTCCTGCTGTTGAGCGCCGCCGAAGCGCAGGTTCCAGTAGGAGCGGATGAGCCGTCGCCGGAGCCAGTGATCGGGTCGGCGACTGTCTTTTACGCGCCAGTATTGGCGGATAAACCGCTGATCAACGGCCTCCATCTTGTAGCGCGCGGCCTGCCGAACGCCCTGGTCGGCAACCAACTGCAAGGTATGGCGCAGCTTCATGAAGTTGAGCCCCACGGCCTGGCCCCGCACCCGCAGGCCTGAGTGGGTACCACCCGCATCGTGGGCATACGTATCAAATAAGGCGATCAGGCTCACGTTTCGGCCCTGCTCCTGTAGCTGCCGCGCCATTTCGTAGGCGACAATACCCCCAAACGAAAACCCGCTGAGCGAGTAAGGGCCGCTGGGGTTGTGCTGCACAATTTCGTCGATGTAGGCGCTGGCCATTTCGGTGATGGTGCGAAACGGTTTATCGATGCCATTGAGGCCCCGCGCCTGCAAACCAAATACGGGCTGATCGGGGTGGAGGTGCTGCGCTACTGCATTGAACAGCAACACGTTCAAGCCTGCGCCGTGCACAATATAAAGCGGTTCCCGACTGCCCGCCGACCGGATGGGTACCAGCGATTTCCACGAAATTACGTCGGCATCGGCCTGCAAGAGGCCCGCCAGCGCGCGAATGGTCGGAAACTGAAACAGGCTGGCCAGGGGGAGTCGTCGGCCGGTCTGCTTTTCCAGCCGGGCCATCACCTGCACGGCAATCATTGAGTTGCCACCCAGCTCGAAAAAGTTGTCGTCGAGGCTCAGTAGTTCCGTAGGCAGCACCTGTGCCCAGATGTTGGCCACCAGGGCTTCGTCGGGTGTGAGGGTGTGGTGGTTGGCCAGCCGGTGGGTACGTTGCCCGGTGGTGGGGGCAGGCAGGGCCTTGCGGTCAATTTTGCCGTTGGGCGTGAGCGGCAGCTCCGGCAGGACCACAAACGCGCCCGGAACCATGTAGTCAGGTACGTGCTGACCCAACTGTTGCCGCCACGTTCGCACCAGTTCGGGCGCTACGGCGGTCGTTTGTTCGGTACCTGCTGGCTGGCGATAGGCCAGTTCGGGCACGACATAGGCGACCAATTGTTTCTCACCGAGGGTATCTTCGTGAGCCACCACCGCCGCCGCCCGGATCGACGCCAACTGCGTAAGCTGATGCTCGATCTCGCCCAGTTCGATGCGGTAGCCCCGCATTTTCACCTGATGATCGAGGCGGCCCATGTAATAGACCTCGCTGGTTTTGGGCGAGTTGCCGTTCAGATAGCGCCCCAGATCACCGGTTCGGTACAGCCGGTCGGGCTCATCGCTGAACGGGTTGTCGATGAATTTTTCGGCGGTCAGTTCGGGGCGGTTGTAATAGCCATCGGCCACCCCGGCGCCGGCAATGCAGATTTCGCCGGCCTGCCCGTCGGTGGCCAACTGCCCCGCCTCGTCGATGATGTAAATGCGCGTGTTGGCAATGGGAAAACCGATGGTGATGCGGTCGTCGGTGGGCAGAATCTGTTTGCCCGTCACATACACAGTGGCTTCCGTAGGGCCATAGTAGTTCCAGAGGTCGCGGCACCGGGCCGTCAGTTGCCGGGCCAGGTCGAGTGGCAGCGCTTCGCCCGCCGTAATGATGCGCAGGTTTTTATTGCCAGGCCAGCCCACCGCCAGCAGCATCCGCAGCGTAGAGGGCGTGGTGTTGATGCAGGTGATGGTTTCGTCGGTCAGCAGGGTCGCCAGCTGTTCGGCATTCCGCATAGTAGCTGCGTCGACCATCACCGCTTCGGCACCCACCAGCAGCGGCAAAAAGATTTCGGCCATCGATACGTCGAAGGCGATAGTCGTGGTGAGGGCCACGCGATCGGTAGGTAGCAGACCTGGTTCCTGTTGCAGACTCAGCAGCAGGTTGACGAGGCTATGGTGCCGGATGGGTACACCCTTGGGCCTCCCCGTTGTGCCCGACGTGTAAAGGATATACGCCAGATCGTCGCCGCTGGGCGCCTGCGTTGGCGGCGTGGCTGGGTACGTTGCCAGCGTAGGCCAAAAGGCATCGATCACCACCTCGCGTGCGCCCGGAAGCGCAAACCGCCCCTGGTGCGCCGCCGACGTGAGCAGCACAACGCAACCGGCATCGGTGAGGCTGTAAGTGATGCGGTCGGTGGGGTGTTGCGGGTCGACGGGTACGTAGGCGGCCCCGGCTTTCAGAATACCCAGCATCGACGCGATCAGCGGCAACGAGCGGTCGATTGCCAACCCCACCCGATCGCCCCGTTGAATACCCATCGCCAGCAGGGCATGAGCTACCCGATTGGCCTGCTCCTGCAGGTCCTGATACGTGAGCGTGTCATCGGCAAACCGCAGAGCCATACGCGACGTAAACCGGCGAGCCGTTTCGGCCAGCACCGAACAAACACTTTGAGACGTATCGTATGACGGCGTGAATGTATTACAAGATTGGGCTGGCTGTGAATTCACAGAAATAGGTGCTGGATAGCGATAAGACTTCTATTAAATTTAGATTAAAGGCGATGTTGGAGGTCACTCTACCAACTAGAAAGATTTTGGTAAAAATCGCCTTTATTTCGCTCTATTAGCCCTTTTTGTATTAAAATATGAACTGATATAGTTTAATCAAGCTGTCTTTGGTGGTAAATACATAGGTATATATTGTGACCCTTTGCTAATGCGGTGTTCACAATTTGTTAGGCAAAAAAAGCTCTTGTAAAGGTATCGTAAGAGGGATCATTCCGTTTCCCGATTTAGCAAAGTACAAGAACCTGTCCTAGCTTCGGGCTTGATGTGGGCAATGCCGTATCAGCTGACTGCTTTCCTGCCGTCCCGCCCTGTCAGGAAGTGTAGTGCTGTGGTCGCGTCAGTTTCTGCCCTAACCGGGACAATTGGTTTGCTGTTAAGCCGACCGTTTGTAAATGAATTCCTCAATCTCGGCTTGCCGCGCGTTGGCAAACCCTTTGTCGGTGCCAATTTTCACAAAGCCGCATTTTTCCAGCACGTGCTGCGAGCCGTAATTATCAAAGGCAACGCGCCCGTATAGAGGTCGGCTTGGCTCGATGGTCAGGAATTCGTTGAGTGCAGCCGTAGCAATACCCTGTCCCCAGTAGGGTTTATCGATCCAGTACGTAAGTTCTGCGTCGCCCTCCATCATGAATTTGGCTATGCTGCCTACAATAACATCATTCACGCGTATGGTGCGCGTGTGGTTGGTTGGGTCGGCCAAGTGCTTCGTGTATTTTTCAATATAAACCGCCCTGTCGGTTGGGTCCTTGGGCGTGAAAGCAGCTAAATAGATCGCCTCTTTATCAAGTTGAAACGTAAAAAAGGCATGTAGGTCCTCTGCCGTTGTTTTAGTCAGAGTTATCGTACTGGTTGTCATGTCAACGCTAATGGTTCTGAATTCTACAGTAAATCATACTATCTATTGACCAAAAATTCTGCATTTAGCTCCTGCATGATTCGATAGTGTCAGTGAGTTGATCGGTAGGGTAGTCGGGCGTTGAGTTGCTGACGTGCCAGGTCTTTATCCGGGTTGATAAGTCAGGCTTCTTTATCCAACCTGTGCCTGCCGGGTACGTTCGACTGGTAATGGCAGTATACGAAAGTTGCCGGGAAAAGGCGAATGGATTGATTGCTAGGCATTAGATTCCTGCTTCTATGCCAACTTTTTGGGGCGGTTCCGGTGTTCTTCCTGTATGCAAGCCATTACGCAGACACCGCTCGACATTGCCCAGATTCGGGCCGATTTTCCGGTACTCAACCAACTCGTCAACGGTCGGCCGCTGGTTTATTTCGATAATGCCGCCACCACGCAGAAGCCCCGGGCCGTGCTCGATGCGCTCACTCGCTACTACGAACACGACAACGCCAACATCCACCGGGGTATCCACGCCCTCGCCGAACGGGCTACGGCCTCGTTTGAAGCGACGCGGCGGGCTGTGCAGTCGTTCCTGAATGCCCGCGAGGCCGAAGAAATCATCTTCACATACGGCACCACCGACGGCATCAACCTGGTCGCTAAAACCTACGGCCGGACGTACCTGGGCGTGGGCGACGAGGTGATCATCTCGACCCTCGAACACCATTCCAACATCGTGCCCTGGCAGATGCTGTGCGAAGAGCGCGGCTGTGTGCTGAAGGTAATCCCGATCGATGACAACGGTGATCTGCTGCTGGACGAGTACGAGAAGCTGCTCACCGAACGCACCAAACTGGTGTCGGTGGTGCACGTTTCCAACGCGCTCGGCACCATCAACCCGGTCAAAACGATCATCGACAAGGCCCACGCGGTCGGGGCGGTGGTGCTGATCGACGGGGCGCAGGCGACTTCGCACATCGACATCGACGTGCAGGCGCTGGATTGTGATTTCTATGTTTTCTCGGCCCACAAACTGTTTGGCCCCACGGGGATGGGCGTGCTCTATGGCAAGCGGGCGTTGCTCGAAGCCATGCCGCCATTCCGGGGTGGGGGCGAGATGATCAAGGAAGTGACCTTTGAGAAAACGACCTACAACGACATTCCCTATAAGTTTGAAGCCGGTACGCCCAACATCGCCGACGTGATCGCCGTCAAAAGCGCGCTTGATTACGTCGACTCGCTGGGGAAAGAGAACATTGCCGCTTACGAGCACGAGTTGTTGGCCTACGCAACCGAGGCGCTGCAGGGTATTGACGGACTACGTATCGTGGGGAACGCCAAAGAAAAAATAAGCGTGATCTCATTCGTGCTCGATGGTATCCACCACGAAGACACGGGCGTTATTCTGGATCAGCAGGGAATTGCGGTACGTACCGGACACCATTGTACGCAGCCGCTGATGCGCCGATTGGGTATTGCCGGAACCACGCGGGCCTCGTTCTCGGTTTACAACACGACCGACGAAATCGACCGGCTGGTGAAGGGCCTTGAGCGCGTAAAAACGATGATGGCCTAAGCTCACCCTAAACCTAAGCTCAGATGCTAAGCGACGACGTTCTGCTGGACAAAAAACAGGTGCTCGATAGCTTTCAGGACCTGCCCGACAAAGTCTCCTCTGAAGACTTGATTGAGCGAATTCTGTTTATTCGCCTCATCAACGAACGGGCAGAGAAAGCAAAGCACACGGAGGGTACTCCACACGATGTGTTTATGCTTGAATTCGCCGACTTTAAAAATCAGGTGAAGGCTCAGCGTGAACGCAGTGTGCAATGAATCTGATCTGGGAACCTGACGCTAAAGAGGATGTCAGACTAATATACGCACAACTCTACGATCATTCACCGGCGCTGGCCGATGACTGGTCGGATGAGTTGGAGAAAAAGGTGACCACATTGCTGAACTTTCCAGAAATGGGCCGGCTCGTTCCCGAACTTCAAATTCGGTTCATCAGGGAAGTCTTTGTTCGCCGATTTCGGCTGGTTTACCAATATCAGGATAACGTGGTTCGTGTACTGGCAATTCGGCCGATGGGTCGCCCGCTGGGCAAAATTTGAGTATGACAATTAACGAGACGCAAGACGAAATCATCGAGGAATTCGACCTCTTCGATGATCAACTCGACAAAACGCAGTACATCATCGACCTCGGCAAGAAACTGCCGCCCCGGCCCGAGTCGTTCCATACCGACGATAAGCTCATTCAGGGCTGCCAGTCGAAGGTGTGGCTGGATAGCGAGCTACAGGGCGATACGGTGCATTTCGAGGCCGACGCCGAGCCTACCGCCCAGATCAGCCGGGGCCTGGTGAGCCTGCTCATCCGGGTACTGTCGGACCAGAAAGCCGACGCCGTGGCCAACGCCGATCTGTATTTCATCGATCGTATCGGGCTCAGTAACCTCGTTACGTCGCGGCGGGCGGGTGGCATGGCGTCGATGATTCAGCGGATGAAAACCTTTGCTAAAAATAGTTTGCTGTCTGACGCCTGAGGCTATACGTCGAGCGCGAAACGGTAAATTTCCCAATTTTAACCCGCAGACATCAAACGATATGGTTGCTACGATTATGTCAGAAGAAGAGCTGAAAGAGCAGGTCGTGCTGGCCCTCAAAGGCGTATACGACCCCGAGATCCCGGTCGACGTTTACGAGCTTGGCCTGATCTACGACATCAAAATATTTCCGGTCAACAACGTCTACATCCTGATGACGCTGACCTCACCCTCCTGCCCATCGGCCGGTTCCATTCCGGGCGAGATCGAGCAGAAAGTGCGTGAGGTGGAAGGCGTCAACGACGTAAGCGTCGAGCTGACCTTTGATCCGCCCTATACCTCCGATATGATGTCGGAAGTGGCCAAACTCGAACTTGGTTTTATGTGATCTTTCTAGCCCGGAAAGTCGTTTTAACAGCAGTGCGGAGTCTGAAAAGTCGGTTTTGCGATTTTGCAGCGCTCACTCCTCCATAGACTATCCAGACTTCGTACTTTTACTAACAGACTGTCAAGACTTAATTCAGTTATGTATCCTCCTCATTTAGTTGCCCCCATGCGGGAAGACCTGACCAGTGTAGGGTTTCAGGAATTGACCACTGCCACCGACGTTGATACCGCTATGGCCAACGCACAGGGCACTACGCTCGTGGTCGTGAACTCAGTGTGTGGTTGTGCGGCCGGTGCGGCCCGCCCCGGCGTGAAAATGGCGCTGTCGGCGACCGACGTAAAGCCCGATCAGCTCGTGACGGTGTTTGCCGGTGCCGACCTCGACGCGACCGCCCGGATGCGCGAATACCTGCTGCCTTACCCGCCGTCATCGCCGGCAATCGGTATTTTCAAAGATGGTGAACTCGTGCATTTCATCGAGCGTCACCACATCGAGGGCCGCTCGGCTCAGATGATCGCCCAGCACCTCGAAATGGCGCTGGAAGAGTTCTGCGAGAAAGCGTAATTAATGTATAATGAATGATGGACAATGTATAATGGGCTGGCGCAAGAGTAAGGCGCCGCGCCGGCGGACCGGTCAGCCCATTATACATTGTCCATCATTCAGTATACATTAATCAACCCAGACGCTCGAGCAGGGCTTTCGTTTTGCGGATGCCTTCGTACTCGTCGACTTTATCGCCTTCGTATTCGATGCCGACGATGCCTTTGAACTTGGCGTCTTTCAGAATCTGCATGATGCGGGCGTAATCCGTTTCGACGCAGTTACCCTGCGCGTCGAAATCATACGTTTTGGCCGAAGCGCCCTTGGCAAACGCCATTAGCTGCTGCGTACCCAGGTAGCGGTCATACGACTCTTCACAGCCGTCTTTGCCCCGCTTAAGGCAGAAGTTGCCGAAATCGGGCAACGTACCCACATTCTTCATACCGACGGATTTCATCACGCCCGACAGCCACGCCCCGTTGGACGACAGACCGCCGTGGTTTTCGACGATGATGTTGATACCCGCCGCCTTGCCAATTTCGCCCAGTTTGCTTAGCCCCTCGACAGCGGCTTTGGCCACCTCGGCCGCTTCGCCACTACCCTGCGCATTGACGCGGATGGTTTTGCAACCGAGGTATTTGGCGCAATCGACCCACTTCTTGTGATTCTCAACTGCCTGATTGCGTTTGGTCGCGTCGAGTTCGGCCAAGGCTCCTTCGCCATCGATCATGATCAGGTTGTTCTTGATGCCGTTGTCTTTGCAGCGCATCAGCAGCTCATTCAGGTAGGCCGTATCGGTGGCTTTGTCTTTCATAAACTGATTGACGTACTCCACAATGCCAATCCCGAACTCCTTGCGGGCGATGCCAGGGAAATCGAGGTTGGTAATTTTTTTGGCGAACAGGGCCTTGTGCAACGACCATTCGGCCAGCGAAATATCGAAGAAAGTTTTCTGAGGCGCTGAAGTGGCTTCGGCCCAGGTGGGCAGGAACGCCATGGCGGAAAGCGAACCGGCGGCCTTCAGAAAGGTGCGACGTGTCGAGTAGTTAGTCATGATTTTGGAGTGAGTCGTTTTAGAGACCATGGGCAGCACAGCCACCACAATTAGTAAGGAGTAATGGGCTGTCTTCTAACGATGAAGGGGCTTGTGCCCCACTCGCTCAAAGACGCCTGGGCGAGACAAATGACCGACTTTTAGGGCATAAAAAAAGGCGGGCTGTAGCGCAACCCGCCTTTCCAGTTCAGAATACAACCTGAATATCATCTTGTTGGTGAACCGACTTCTGTGGCATCAGCAAATGATACAGTCGAAAGATACAATTTTTTCCGTGAATATGTCAAGAAAAAAGAGGATAATAATGGAGAATGGATGATGCATAATGGACAATGTGCTTTTGCTGACGGAGTTAGACCCCGGTAGCCATGCTTGTCCATCATCCATCAGCCATTATACATTGCTCCTCAGGCTGGCACAAAATGCTTCTGATTGAGGGGCAGGTTCTCGGCCGTCCAGACGACCTCCCGAACAAGCTCATGGGCCCGGACGGGGCAGTTAGCCACGTGGCAATAGTGGCAACACTCTTTGAGGCAGGGGTCGGCATGAACGAAGATTTCGACTTCACTGGTAAAGCCGTTCTGTAGCGTCTCTTCAAACCGGTGCACTTCTTCGTGCGTCTGAAGCAGATCCCAGTAGTAGGGGAGGGTCAGGTGGCAGTCGATGTGCAGATCGGCCCCGTATTTCTGTACGCGCAGATTATGCACGTCGATCCAGGCGGGGCGCCGGTTGGTGTTCAGCAGGGTAACCACGCGGTCGATGGTGGGGGCGTCGGTTTCATCGAGCAACCGCCCCACCGACTGCCGCACCAACGACCAGCCGTTGTAAATAATGAACAGCGAGAGCACCAGGGCCAGCGCCCGGTCGAGCCAGACCCAGCCGGTAAACCAGACCAGCCCCACACCAATCACCACCACGATACTACTGACGCTGTCGACCAGCAGATGGCGGCCATCGGCCAGCAGGGCGATCGAGTCTACCTTGCGCCCCTGCTGAACCAGCGCGTAGCCCAGCAAGGCGTTGGCGGCGGTGGTAAACGCCACCAGCCCCACACCCCAGCCCAGATCAGACAGAGCGTGGGGTTCCAGAAAGCTGACGACCGCCTCGTAGATGATCACCAGCCCGGCCGACAGAATCAGAGCCCCTTCAAAGCCCGACGACAGGTACTCGACTTTGCCGTGGCCGTAGGGGTGGTTCTGATCGCGGGGGAGGCCGGCGATGTACAAACTGTAAAGCGCGAAACCGCTGGCGATCACATTGACGATGGATTCCAGGGCGTCGGTCAGGATGGCGGTCGACTGCGTGAGGTAAAAGGCCGTGAACTTAAGGATCAGCAACACGACACTCACGCCCAGCGAGAGGGCCATCCAACGGTATTTGGTCTGTTTAATGGAAGTCATTCAACGGAAAAGACGTTGGGTACTGGAGAACGGATGACGAATCGTCGGAACTAGCTACTATCCAGAGGCCAACGTCGAGTAACTTGGTAAAGATAGCCATCACGGGCCGAAACGGTTGTATTTTCGCCCGTATGAACACAACAGAAAACCCCTGGAAAACACTCGATTCAACCGTTCGATACGAGAACAATTGGCTCACCCTCAGGCACGAAAACGTGTTGACGCCTGCCGGAACGCCGGGTATTTATGGGGTGGTTAGTTTTAAGAACAAAGCCGTTGGGGTGATTCCCATTGATGCCGACGGAAACACGTACCTGGTTGGCCAGTATCGGTACACGCTTGAGGAATACACCTGGGAACTCCCCGAAGGTGGCTCACCCGTCGGGACCGATCCGCTGGAGTCGGCCCAGCGTGAACTGCGCGAGGAAACGGGCCTGATCGCGGCCAAATGGACCAAACTGGCCCGTATTCATACCTCCAATTCGGCCACCGATGAAGAAGGCTTTATCTACATTGCCGAAGAGCTCACCCCCGGCCCCCACGCCCCCGAGGAAACCGAAGACCTGCAGGTGCAGAAGGTGCCGCTGACGGAGGCCATCAACATGGTGATGGACGGCCGCATCACCGACTCAATCAGCATGGCCGGGTTACTGATGGTAGCACGGTTGCGCGGCGTTTAAAACAAAAGCAGGCCGTTGTCAGTCAATAAGTACGCCATTTCCGCTGTGCCGTCTAAAAACAGATTGGCCAACGGCGTTTAATTCATGATTCTTCCTGTTCTTCTAGGCTTTCTGACGGGCGTTGCCCTGTGCCTCACCTTCGGTACGGTGTTCTTTGCTCTGATTCAGAACAGCGTCGATAACGGCTACAAAGCCGGACTGACCATCACGGCCGGCGTCGTGCTGGGCGATCTGATTTACGTTACGTTTGCGTTGCTGGGTACGTCGATGATTCCCCATTCGGAGGAATTGGAGCCGGTTCTGGCGTTCATCGGGGTCGTTTTTCTGATCGTGCTGGGGCTGTTCAACATCATCAAGGGCACCCCGCGCATTGCGTATCCCAAAACCAAACTGGGCAACTACGCCTATTATTTCACAACGGGTTTTCTGCTCAATGCGCTGAACCCCATCAACTTCGTGTCGTGGGTGACTATCGCGGCCTATCTCCGGCATTCGTTGCGCTATACGGCCAATCAGCAGGTGGTCTTCATGGCGTTTGCGCTGGTAGGCGTGGCCGTTGCCGAAGCCTCGCTGGCCATTTTCGCGCATAAACTGAAGCGCTTGTTTACCCCCAAGGTTGCCTTGGCCTTCAACCGCGTCACCGGTGTCGTATTCATCGTCGTGGCCCTGCGCCTGGCCTGGGTCAAATTGCTGAGTTAGGCGCTGTGAATTATACAATGAAGAGTAGGGATCACGAAATGGCTGACGCCCCTGTAGTGTGTGCGTCAGCCATTTCATGATCCCTACTCTTCATTGCGTAACCCATGCTTATCCTTCTGCGGGTTCGTTTTCCCGGGAGCCGGTTTTTTCTTCGTTCAGCTCGGGATTATTCCGGGCGCCCTGCGCGCTGCTGGCTGACGACTGGGTTTCACTATCGGGCGCCGTCGACTCGTCGGAAGCGCGCTCCGGCTGGCCGGGCTTGTCTGTTTGTGGTTGCATGATAGGCGGTTTGTACTATTGATATTCACAGTTCACTGTCTTCTGTTCACTGTTGGCTGGCGCTCAAGTAGGGTTGCGCCAGCCAACAGTGAACAGAAGACCGCAAACAGTAAACGGATAATCATTTATAGATCGTCGTCGTCGATGTCGTCGCCGCGCAGGTCGTCGTCCATGTCGGTCTCCAGCGAGTCTTCTTCGATCGCATCGTCGGCAAATTCGTCGTCATCCGCGTCGCCATAACCACTGGTTGCTCCAGAGCCTTCGTCACCAAATTCAGCCTTGCCGGGTGCAGGGTTCATCATCAGCACATCGTCCTGTTCGTCGAATTGGTTGAATGCAGTTGCCATGTTGTGTGTATTGATTAGGTTCGGACTACATAACTTCTGGCTGAGCCATTGGTTGTTTAGTAGATAAATCATTTGAGGGAATGGCCTCGCGCAACGCATGAAAAACTACACATTAACCCGGTATTCCGACCAACCGATCCTACAAACCGCCGACGTAAAACCCTCAGTAGATGGGTTCGACGTGCTGGGGGCGTTCAATCCGGCGGCTTGTCGCTTCGGCGACGAAATTCTGCTGCTGCTCCGGGTGGCCGAAGCACCCCGGCCCGAGCGCGGTTGGCTCCACGTACCCATCGTTGAACTGGTCAACGGAAAACCGGCCCTGAATGTGAAGCAGTTTCGCGAGCCTAAGGGCGACTATGACCCCCGCGTGGTGACCATCGACGGGCAAACGTACCTGACCTCACTCAGCCACCTGCGCCTGGCTCGCAGCCGCGACGGAGTGCATTTTAAGGTCGACGAAAAGCCGTTTCTGTTTCCTGCCCGCGCCGACGAAGCTTTCGGCATCGAAGACGCCCGCATCACACACGTCGACGGGATGTACTGGATCACCTACACCGCTGTATCGGCCAACGGGCCGGGCGTTGGGCTGGCCCGCACCACCGATTTTCAGCACGTCGAGCGCGTGGGCATGATCCTGCCGCCGCCCAACAAAGACGTGTGCCTCTTTCCGGAGCGGATCGGCGGTAAGCTGATGATGCTTCACCGCCCGATGGTCTCCGACATTGGTAAGCCCTCGATCTGGCTGACCGAGTCGATGGACGGCCTGCATTGGGGAAATCACCGGTTTATCTTCGGCGCTTCGGGGGCCGATTGGGAGTACCTGAAAATCGGTGCCGGTCCCGAACCCATGCGCGTCGATGATGGCTGGCTGGTGCTCTACCACGGGGCAAGCACTAACCACGAATACAGCTTAGCCCTCGCCCTGCTCGATGCGCACGACCCCGCCCATGTGCTCGACCGCTCAACGGCCCCGCTGCTCACCCCCGAACGTACCTGGGAGCGCGAAGGCTTCTTTCCGAATGTGGTCTTCAGCAACGGCTGGGTACGTAGGCCGGAAGGCGGCTGGTGGGTCTACTACGGTGCCGCCGACTCGGGCGTGGGGCTGGCCGTGCTGGAGTAACCGAGCCGCTAAGCGGTTAGCTTCTTGGCGTTGGTGGCTTGCAGGTAAGCCATCAGCGCCACCCAGATGGCCACCGCCAGTATGATAAGCTTACCCAGGCCACTCAGCCCCGTATTGGGTAGCAGCAGCACGATCCCGCTGGCAATGACCCACAGCCGGTCGAGCCAGATGACGAGTTGCACCGCCCGGAGCTGACTTGGCGTCTGGTAGCCAACGTACCCAACGTACCCGGCAAACAGCAGGAGGAAAAGGCCCACTTCGCGCAGGATGGCGGGCGATAACGTACCGAACAGCGGTGCAAGAGATGGGGCGGCAAAAGCCAGCAGCAGGCCAGTAGCTCCCGACGAAAGCGCATTGACGAATAGCACAGTTTGCAGCGATTTCATAGCATCGATTGGTTTATGGATGAATTGGTAACTGGTCGGAAAAAGCACGTTAGTTGCCCCAGAAGGCATTTTCATGGTACAGGTTGGCCGAGTGTACCCGCACCTCGGTGATGAGGCCATCCTGCACCTTGAATACGTCGATGTTGTCCACGTCGAGCACCATAACCGGGCTGGCGGCCGAGAAATGCAGCCGAACGGCAACGCTCGATCCGTTGGTGCTCAGCGCTGAGATGTCGGTAATCCGGTAGCTGCGGGCGGTGTGTTCGTGAATCCGGGCCGACATGGCAAACACGGCCTCACGCGATGGTTTCAGGCCCGACAGGGCGTTGCTGCCTGGCTGATACCAGCGCACGTTGGGGTGGAGCAGCGCTGCTACCTGTGCCCGGTCGCCGCGTTGCACGGCGGCCAGAAAGTTGCTGACGACGGTAGCATTGGCAATGGGCGCCGGAGCCGTTGGCGGCACAGTTGGCTGGGCGGGCGCTAAAGACGTACCTGCCAGGGTCAGGAGGGTGGTCAGGGCGAGGGCTGCCCCGGTTCGGTTGCGTTGTCGACGGGTCATTGGTCAGTTGGTGTTATGTCATTGACTGCGACAAAGGTCCGGGGCTGTGTGGGTGCCAGATTGATAGTTTACGCCAAATGATGGTTATTTTGCGCCAGCACTCCGCTCCATACGCTATGATGCTGTCGGCCTCCCACTTACTCAGTCTGTTTGACTTTGCCGCCTGCAAAGGCTTGTCTGTCGCGACGCTCCAACGCCTGCTCGACACGCCCGACACCGACCTGCACGACCCGCAGGGGCGGGTGACTGCGGCCGACTACATGCGTGTCTGGGAGGCGATGATCGCGCAGGGCAACGACCCGCACCTCGGCCTCCATTTTGGCTATTTTCTGAATCTGAAAGGATTGGGGCTGATCTACCAGATTTCGCTGGCAACGTCGAGCATCGAGCAGGCGATGGGGCTCCTGAGCGAGTACCTGGCCAGCTCGTTCCCGGTCGTATCGGTACAGACAGCGCAGAGCAACGCGCAGGTGGTAATCAGCCTCCACAGCCCCCTGCCCGCCACGCCTGCCACCCAACAATTGCTCGATTCGGTACTGATCCTGATGGCGCGCGAGATTGGGCTTATGATCGACGGTAACGTGGCCGACATGCAACTGCCCTACGAGCAACTCGACGCCTACCGGCGGCTCTGTGCCAGTCCCGTAACCTCGTCGGATGGTCACCGGCTCAGGCTCGATCCGGGGCAACTTGCCGGCCCGATCAACCGGCGCCGCCTGACGAACATCGAAGCCCTACTGCCGTTGTTTTTGCAACTGACAAGCCAGCCCCCCGCCCCCAATGCCCCATTTGCCGAGCAGGTACGTCGGATGACGCTCAGCCTGTGCGCGCCCGAATTGCCCCAACTGGATCAGGTAGTGGCGCAGTTTGCCCTAAGCCACCGCACCTTCCAGCGTCGACTGACGGACGAAGGAACCTCGTTTCGGACGATCGCCGACCAGCTGAAACGACAGATGGCGGGCCACCTGGAGCGGGGCAAAACGCTGGGTACGCAGGATATTGCTTATATCCTTGGTTACTCGGCATCGAGCGCGTACCTGCATGCGGCCCGGAAATGGCGCAACCAGTCGAACCACCGGGCAACAAAAAGCCCCTACCAAGAGGCAGGGGCCGGTCTATGAAGAGGGAGGTACTCCGAAAAGTTACTGAGTAATGGCGGCGGCAAGCATCGGCTCGATCACGGTGGTCAGCCGGTCGCGCACGAAGCTCTCCTGCAGGTACGTTGGCAACTTGGCCACCAACTGCCGGTAGGCATCGATACCGAGCGCTTTCGCCACGTAGGCCTCGTGTACCGTGTTCACATGCCCCACGATATTGACCAGGCTCTGGTGGAACAGCCGCACGTCGATCTCCGAATCAACGAACCGCTCGATTTCGCGCGGGGCACCGCCCGGATTGTTCGACGAAATGCGCAGGCGGCTGAGCATGTCGAAGTAGGTGGTATAGCCAATCTGCTTGGCCAGCACCTTGTATTGCTCAGGACCGAACTTCTGCAACACCTCACCCGTCCTGGCCGACCGCATCGCCGTCTTCGGGTTCTTTTGCACCATGTTGCGCAGGGCCTTGATCCGCTGATCGCGGGTCGTTTTCAGGAACTGCGCCAGTTCGATCTGCGCCGACGAGTGCCGCGAGGGCAACGTCAGATCGCGACCCGACTCGGCAATGCGCTTGGCCATAGGCAGACGCTGAATGCGGTAGCTGTTGATGGGGCCGAGCGCGTAATACCCAATAGAGGCCGGATAATGCCCGCGCACCACCATGTTGCCGATCCGTTTGCGGATCAGCTCTTCGTTGCTGACGTTGATGCCCTGAACGGCCAGAAAGGCCCGGGCACTAAACAAAATGCTGTAATAGGCCTGCGGAAACGTCCAGTGCAACGAGCTTTGCAGGTACTGTTCCGAGTCGGCCGACCGGTCGTTGACAACCGGCGTAATGCGGAGGGCGTATTCGGCGCTCCAGCTGTTGAGCAGTAGCTTCTCCAGCGCCTTGTTATCTGCCGCGCCTAAGCCCCCAAACTGCTGAAAGATCGGGAATTTGGCCAGGTCGAACAGATCGTTCTGATGCTGGATATGGTAATCCATCGCGAAGAAGTGATTCAAAAATACCTGCGCTGGAATAGACTTCCGCCAGGTCTCATCAGCCGGCGTAGCGGCGGCGTCACGCGGACCTTCCTGCGGAGGCGTAGCGGGCACCAGAGTGGGCATGGGAGCCATCGGCACGTGGGTTATTTCTCTCATACTCTACTAACAAAAAGAGCCCCTGCTCACGTTCCTTTTTAGTGGTTATTTGATGGTGTACATATCGCTGTAAATCAATGGGTTGTAATAAATTTTTTAGACTTCCTGAGCGCACTTTTTAATGCCAGATTTCGGTCCGTTTTTTAGGTTTCGGTCGGCCCATCAGGCACCATTAATCGGGCGGTAGGCCGTACCTTTGCGGGCCGTTGAGCCGTAACGTGTGTATTATGAGTCGAATCGTTTTTTGGAGTTTTTTGTGGGTATTGGGGTGTAGTGTGAGCCCAGTTTTTGGGCAAATCGAAAAGGCGTCGCTGGAAGGATTGGTGCTCGACGGTGCCACCCGGCAGCCTATAGTAGGAGCCAAAGTCGAGGCCTTCAGCATGGCCGGTAAAGTCGCCAGTTCGAAGACAACAGTGCAGGATGGTAGCTTCCGGCTGAGCTTGAGCGCCAAAGAACTGTACCAGATTATTGTGCAGGCCAAAGGCTATGTCAATAGCGTCGAACAGATCGACTTCTCAGACCCACGCGTCGTGTCGCGAGTGGGTAAAACGGTCTATCTGACCAAATCCATCCCCACCAACTCGACGCCGGCAACGGCCAGTATCCCGCCTCCTGCCCGGCCCACTACCGAGGCGCCCGCCGTACCGACGCGTCCCAGAGCTACCTCGGCCACCGCCAGCCGACCGAGCCCTCCCAAACCCGTCACCGCCGCCTCGCCGGTTGGCACACCGCCCGCACCAGCCCTAACGGCATCGGTGCTTCCTGCCGAGATCGAGTCTATTTTCTTTACGCAAAGCACCGCCGAGGTCTTACCTGAATCGCGCGGGGCGATGGATAAGCTGGTGCAGTTTTTAAACCAGAACCCTACGCTCACTGTCGAGTTGGCGGGCCACACCGATAACCAGGGCGATTTCGATCAGAATGTCCTGCTATCGCGTCAGCGGGCCGAAACGGTGAAAACCTACGTGTTGAGCAAGGGTATTGCGGCCAGCCGGATACGTACCCGTGGCTACGGCGGCACGCGCCCGGCCAAAACCAACAACTACGAAGAAACCCGCCCTATGAACCGGCGCGTCGAAGTGACCATTGTAGGAGAGAAATGAGTTTAAACTTCAAACTTTAAACTCATTTCCTCCCCATCCAGAGGCCGGCGATGACGAGCAACGTACCCGCCAGCGTGTAGAGGGTGATGGGCTCGCCCGTAAACAGGGCCGAGTAGATAAAGCCAAATACGGGGCAAAGAAATAGCCACAGCGACGCCCGGACGGCATCGACCCGCACCAGCCCGAACCAGAGTTGCAGCGCCACCACCGAGACGGGCCCGATGAGCCAGCCGACCGATGCCCAGAAGCGTACGTCGAACTGCGACGTCGAGAGGTCAGTGGTGAGCAGGGTGATGGGTAGCAGCATGAACCCGGCAAGCAGCACCTGCCAGCCGTTGATTACCAGCGTCGGCAGCGCCCATTCGTAGCGGGCGTAATAAACAGTTGCGGCGGAGACCGAAATCATGCTTCCCAGCAAGATCAGCAGGCCGTCGACGGTGGCGTAGGCCTGCTCCAGCAGCGGAATCGTGGCCACCACCACGCCGAGCAGGCCCAGCAGCAGGCCCGCGCCTTCCTGCCAACGCAGGGGTCGCCGCAGCCAGATCGCCGACAGCAGCGTGATAAACAGCGGATTGGTGGCCGTAGAGAGACTACCGATTCCCGCCGATACCTGCTTCAAGGCCAGTACAAACAGCCCCAGATACAGGGCCGTATTGAGGAAGGAAAAGATCGTCAGCCGCCGCCATTCAATGCCCTTAGGCAGTGGATTGCCGCGCTGAATCCCGTACGCAAACAGCAGCATCCCACTCCCGGCAATCAGAAAGCGAACGGTGGCCAGCACCAGTGGCGCCACCGACTGCACCCCGAACTTCGTGGCTACCGACGCAGAGGCCCATAACATGGCAAATAAAAAACCGGGAATAAACTGGGCGGTGCGGCTGGGCTGAGACACAGTCAGGGAATTCAGTCGAAGAAATCAGTAGGTACGTCGGTAACTGCTCGCATAAGCGAATGAATGGACATACCGATCGTCAACGCGGTAAGTTGTTTTGGCGAAGCGCAAGAAGCCGATAATTTTCTTTCGCTTCATCGGTCCATACTACCGTGTAATCCATTGTTTCGACTCGTTGGCTACGGTATCGTGTGGGGTAAGGTGTGCCGTCTTGGCAGCAACTAATGCTTCTTCCAGCTGATTGAGAAGCGCGGGTGTTTCAGCAAACATGTTTGTGCGCTGCCCCACAAATGCACTCACAGTCAAGAGTAAATCCTGAATGTCATGTGGGTCGTCGAGACGGTCAATCTGCTGGTGCAGCAAGGTTTTCATATCAGTCATAGCGGTAGCGACGCGGTTCAACATAAAGATATTGAAAATGGCGACAGGCTGGCGCACGTGTAGAGATACAACGGTGGACCGTAGACCGTACAAGATGTTCCGTCTCTACACGTGCTGGATGGTTTCTAGAACCCGATTTTGCCTTTCCGGTTGCCTTTGGCGTTGTGTTCATTGGCCCAGTCGCGGAGTTCGGCGAGTTCTTTCTCGAACCCACCCGACAGAATCGGGAAGCGCATCCAGGTACGTGGGTCGAGGCTGTGGTCGTCGAGGTGGAAGCTGGGTGCGTAGCGCTCGCGTTTCCACTGGTTGCGGCTCCATAGCTTGAAGAAGCGTTCGATCCAGATAATCAGCTTCTCGCGATCGTATGGCTGAGTGCCATCCTGTCCATTGTAGCGGGCTTCGAGCCATTTCAGCACCGCGATAGGGGCTTGTTTGTCGCGAATGGCTACGTTCTCGATCTCGTTCAGCACGTCGTAGGGCATCAGGTCGTCTTCGTCGGTCTGGTTGCGGTCGAGGGGGCGCAGTTCAGCGGTGGGCTGTAGGGTGTTGACCCGATGCAGGCCCGCCAGTTTGATGCGGGCGTCGGGCGATGGCGTATTCACCACATTCAGGCCTTCTTCTTCAAGCCAACGCAGCCAACTGCGCAGAAACTGTTTGTCGATGCCCGTAATCGGCGAGATGCTGCCCGCCGTGTCGCCATCCATCGTGGCGTAGCCTACGGCCGCTTCCGAGCGGTTGGACGTGCTCAGCAGCAGCGCGTTTTTGATGTTGGCCAGCATCCAGACGCCCGGCGCCCGCACCCGCGCCTGAATGTTTTGCAGGGCCAGATCGTCGGTGTCCCACGATAGCGCGCGGCCCAACTGCTCCTCGATCAGGCCCCGGTACGTACCCACAAGCCCGTCGATGTTGATGTTCATAAACGTAGCGCCCAGGCTCTCCGCTAGTTCTTTCGCCGACAGGTACGTATCGTCCGACGAGTTTTGCGTGCCCTGATAGATGGTCGTCAGTAGTTTACCCACCATCGCCTCGGCCGAGTCGCAATCCTGAATGGCTTTCAGGTTATTGAGTTTGCGCTTCACGCCATCCAGCCCGATGTTTTCCACGGCCATGCGCACCATCAGGTACACCGTAGCGGCAATCGCCGACGAATCGGCCCCGCCCGAGAGGCTCAGCACGTACCCCTGCGACCGGCTTTTGCGCAGGTAGTCGAACAGGCCGAGGGCGACGGCGCGGGCAAATTCTTCTTCCTTGATGCTGCCGAAGCGCTCCCAGGGCTCCAGTTCGGCTTTCTGAACGACCGGTGCGGTATCGGGCCAGTTAAAGCGGTCGGTGACGCGCAGATTGGGCAAGGCAAAGGCCAGATTCCCCCGATTCTGCGTCTGGTTGAGCCGCGTCAGGTCTACGTCGATCACCGCCGACACGATATGCATGTCTTCATAGCTGAGGCGCGGCCCTGACACCAGTAGTTCGCCATTCGACGCCACCATGGCATCGCCATCGTAGATAGCCCGTCCGGCTTCGTTGCCCAGCAGATTGGTATACACGTAGCTAACGCCAAATGACCGCGATGCATCGACCACCAGGCGCTCGCGGGTAACCGATTTGCCAAACGCGAAGTGGCTCGCCGACGGATTCAAGATGATATCGACGCCCCGTTCATACAGCGCCCGCCCCGGCCGGTTGGCAATCCAGGCGTCTTCACAGATTTCGAAGCCGATTCGAATGCCAGACAGGTCAAACACGAGATCGCCGAACGGATAGCTAAACTCGCCAATGTGGGTTTCGTCACGCACGCCCACCGTCCAGGGCTGGAACCAGCGCGGCTCGTAGTGAATGCCATTGCCAGGTAGATATTGTTTGGCTACGAAGCCCAGAATACGCTTGTTCACCATGAAGCAGGCCACGTTGAAGGTGCGGTTGTTGTGCCGCATGGGCAACCCTACCGATACGGCTATATCGGCCGTGTACCCCACAATATCGAGCAGTGACGCAATCGACTGATCGATCGTATTCTGCGCGTAGAACATGTCTTCGCAATTATAGCCCGAGATACAGAGTTCGGGCAGACACAACAGGCTGACGCCCTGCTGCCGGGCCGCCTCAATGGCGTCGATGATGTTTTGGCGGTTATGATCCCAGGCTAATGGTGTCTGATTCAACACCCCGGCGGCAACTTTGAGTAGGTTCATTCCAGGTATAGAGAGAGTCAACAGGACATGCAGAGCGGCGAATTGCCCTCGCGAAGGTATAACAACCGATCACAGAAAATGGGTTTACTGCGCTACTCAGCCGCCGATTTGGGTAAGCACCATACGTCAGATAGCCACCCAATCAGGCCAGCAACGTACCTGAAGGGAAGAATCAATGAGTGCCTTGCAATAGACAACAGTCGAGTTAACCAGTCAATTAAATTGTTTAGAAAAAATCTAAACAAAGAGAGTTTTTATTTGGATCAAATATAAACAAGGCCTACGTTTGCAGCGAACTCAAGCTCCCGCCAACGTATGTTTCTGACTTTACTTGCCTTATCTGTCTGTCAGCAGCCGGCCCCGTCGCCCGATTCGTCGGGGACAAAACAGCTTGACCCTGTGGTGGTTACGGCGACCCGTTCGGAGCGGAGCGTAGGGGCACTGCCTATGCCGGTGACGGTAATCGGGCAGCCGCAGATCCGGCAGTCGGGTAGCCTGCGTCTGAACGACATCCTGCGGGAGCAAACAGGGCTGGCCATCGTCAATGACCACGGGCAGGGGCTACAGGTGCAGGGGTTTGGCCCCGACTACACCTTGATCCTAGTCGATGGGGAGCCGTTGGTGGGGCGCACGGCAGGCACGCTCGACCTGAGCCGCCTAACGGTGGGTAACATCCGACAGATTGAGATCGTCAAAGGCCCGTCGTCGAGTCTGTACGGTTCCGAGGCGCTGGCCGGCGTTGTCAATATCATCACCGACAATCCGGCGCGGACGAGCGGTAGCCTCTCGGCGCGGTATGGAGCCAACCGAACGAGCGACTTCACGGGCGACGTAGCCTTGAAGCGCGGCAAAACGAGCCTCACGCTGTTTGGCAACCGCTATGGGTCGGGTGGGTATGACCTGAGTCCCGAAACCCCGGGCAATACCGTGTCGCCGTTTGTCAATCACACGCTCAGCGGGCGGTTGACGACGGCCTTCGGGAGTCGGCTAAAGCTGAGTATGTCGGGTCGTTACTTCGCTGAACGACAGGATAATGCCTTTAGCCTGACCGATCAGCGGGTGGTAGCGGGCGAGGGGACCGTTCGCGAATACACGATTAATCCGACGCTGACGCAGCAGGTGTCGGAATGCTGGAAGCTGACGTACCGCTACTACCGCACGGGCTATCAGACCACCACTGGCCTGGCGTACCAGGATACGGGCGAGGACTACGACGACAGCTATTTCCGGCAGACGTTCAACCGGGCCGAGATCGTTACGGAACACACCCTGCAAAAACGCCATTTCCTGACGGTGGGGGCTGGTTTTATCGGTGAAAGCGTGGAAGCGACCCGTTACCCCGGTCGGCAGCAGTTTACTACCCGCTACGGCTTTGCGCAGCTCGAATGGGTGCCCACGCAGCGGTTTACCCTCATTGCCGGGGGGCGTTTCGACGCGCACAGCCAATATGCAGCCCAATTCAGCCCCAAGCTTTCGGCCCGGTACGAACTGAGTCAGACGGTGGCGCTTCGGGGCAGTGCGGGTGTTGGCTTCAAAGCGCCCGATTTTCGGCAGCTCCACCTCAATTTCGACAATGCCGTGGCGGGTTACAGCGTCTTCGGCACGCAGGAGGTGGCCGCTGGCATTGCCCGGCTGCAACAGCAGGGGCAGATCGCCGAGATTTTGCTCGATCCGGCCCGCTTCGGGGCCATTAAGGCCGAAAGCTCGGTGGCCGTAAACCTGGGTGCCGTGGCCGACTTTCAGAAACAATACGACCGGCCGCTCCGACTGTCGATCAACTTGTTTCGGAACGATATCCGCGACCTGATCGAAACCCAGGTGGTGGCCCGCAAAACGAATGGGCAGAACGTCTTCAGCTACACTAACCTGAGCCGGGTATTTACGCAGGGGGCCGAAGTCGACGGGAGTTACCGGCTGGCGCTGGGCGCGGGCCAACTGACGGTCAGCACCGGCTATCAGTTCATGGAAGCCAAAGACAAGGCCGTTGTCGAGAGCATCCGCAACGGGCAACTCTTCCGGCGCAACCCGACCACGCTGCGCACCGAGCGCGTTCAACTGGCCGACTACGGGGGGCTGCTGAATCGCTCGCGGCACATGGCCAACCTGAAAGCGTTCTATGAACTACCCAAACACGGGCTGGCGGCATCGGTGCGGGGCGTGTTTGGGAGCCGGTACGGCTTTGCCGACGTGAACGGCAACCTCATTCTCGATGAGGCTGGCGAATACGTACCTGGGTACGTTACCTGGCACCTGACGGCCTCCAAAACCATCAACAGCCTCACCCTTCAGGTAGGCATCGATAACCTCACCGGCTACACCGATCCCCAATACATCCCGTCGCTGGCCGGGCGGCTCTGGTATGCCAGCCTGCGGTGGGCCTGGACGCGTAAAGTCAATACAACCAATTAATTAACACTCAAAAATCAATGAAAACTACGGTTCAATTACTCCTCGCCGCGACGCTGCTTGCCACCACCTTTGCTTGCAAAAAAGACGATACGACCCAGCCTGTCGTTCCCGTTCAGGCCCAAACCGTGAGCAACCTCCCCGCCGACCCCACGACAGGAGTCAACCCCACCACGGGCCAGCCAACGGGCACTACCGGAAAATACACGTTCTACAACCTGCGCGACAACAAAACCGTCGCCAACACCGACTCGGCTACCAATAAATGGGACGTTGGGTTTCGGGGAACGAGTGTCATCGTGAACGGCGGGCCCATCCGGAGCGGACAGGGCGGCGCTTACGTACACACCGGCACGTTCGATGAGTTGACCACCATCCCCACCTCGGCCACCTTCGCGCAGGATCAGACGCCGTCGTCGCTGGCCATTCCGGCGGTGTCGGGCAACGGCTGGTACAACTACAATTCATCCACAAACATCATCACGCCCATTCCGGGCCGGGTGCTGGTGATCCGGACGGGCGACGGTAAATACGCCAAGCTGGAAATCCTGAGCTACTACGAAAATGCCCCTGCCGCCCCAACGTCGGCCAGCCGGGCGCGCTTTTATACCTTCCGGTACGCCTACCAGCCCGATGGCTCCACGAAACTCAACTAGCCAATCCCGGCGCGTTGACCCAAGTCCTGGCGCGGCGACCGCTGTTGGCTGGTCGCCCGCTCAGGCACAACCTTTTAGCCAACTCGTTTCCAACTAACCGGGCCGCCGGCCAACCACGCTTGTCATGCAGCACAATCACACGTTTAGAACGTTTGCCGAAACCGGATTTGGGTACGTGGGCCTTTGTGCCGGGTGCCGGGTCATCAACGTAGCGTTTCAGAACTCCCTGTTCTGCCTCACGCTCGATCAGTTCGAGGCGTTTGCCGTGATGATGCACGACCGGCTGGCCATGCGCCCCGTCAGCACGAGCCACGGCAAATCGTTGATGTTGCCCACGCCCATGCCCAATTACTTTCTGCTGTTTTCCGACGAAGACCTGCGGAACCTGTGCGCTTTGCTGACGGAGGCGGCGCCCGTACTGGAAGCCGAGCGTATCCTGAGTCTGAGCCAACGCCTGAACTAACGCATCGATATGAAGGCTGACCTCAATGCATCGCACCGCGTCCTTGTCGACGAGCCCGGTTTGCTATTGGCCCAATGCCGCTGCTGTGGCGAAATCGAGCTGTATTTTCAGAACATCTCGATGGCTCTGAACCTGACCGATCTGTACGCCCTGATTCGTCGGCTCGATACGCTGTCGACGGCCAAGCGCTACCTCGTTGGCCTGCTCGACGTGCGCGACACGATGGTGCGGGCGGGTTTTCAGGCGATCGGGATGCACCTGACCGAAGGCGAGCGCGATCAGCTTCTACGCGGCCTGCACCTGGCCTGCCTGCGCCTCGACTTGGACCTGCTGATGCGCGGCCGACTGTCGCCCAACTAACCACATAACCCCTTCATAGAGCCTCATGCGCTACCTACATAACCGATCGTTCAGGCCCCTAAGCTTCCTGATCGGCCTGCTGTTTCTCGCTGGCTTTGCCCACGCGCAAACGTCCCCCCGCATTGTCTCGCTCGACGGCACCGTAAGCGAAATTCTCTGCGATCTGGGCCTACAGGCCCGCCTGGTGGGCGTCGACGTGACGAGCACGTACCCGGAAAGCCTGCAAAAACTGCCCAAGGTGGGCCACAACCGGACTATTTCTGCCGAAGGCGTACTGGCGCAGAAACCCACGCTCGTGCTGACCACCGAAAAGGCGGGTACCAAAGCCGACGTGCTCGACCAACTGCGTTCGGCGGGGGTGGAGGTCGTCAGCTTCAAACAGGAGTTTAGCGTCGAGGGCACCAAAAAACTGATTACCGACATCGCCACGGCCTGCCGCGTACCCAGCAAGGCGCGGGGCCTGATTCGGCAGGTCGACACCGAGGTCGCCGGTGTGAAGAAAGCGGCGGGTCGGCCGAAGGTGCTGTTTATCTACGCCCGTGGGGCCGGTACGATGTTCGTGGCGGGTCGCGGTACGCCCGTCGAGAAAATGATCGAACTGGCGGGCGGGCAAAACGCCACCAACCAGTTCGACGATTTCAAACCCCTGACGGCCGAAGCGCTCGTGGGCGCTAATCCCGATATCATTCTGCTGTTCGACAGTGGGCTGGAAAGCCTGGGCGGGGCCAACGGCTTGCTGAACGTACCGGGCATTGCGCAAACCAACGCGGGTAAAAACAAACGATTCGTAATGATGGACGGCCACCTGCTGACTGGCTTCACACCCCGGCTGGGCAAAGCCATCGGTGAACTGGCCCGCAAAATCGCTCCTGGCGGCACCCTGTAAGTATGAACGTGAATACGCTCACCGCCCCGCCCCGAAGCCGCCCGGCTGAGCCCGTGGTAACCCTCCACCGGCCCTGGCTTATGCCCGTGCTGACGGGCGGCCTGCTCCTCACCAGCCTGCTATCGGTGGGCGTGGGGGCGGTTGCTATTTCGCCCGCCGAGGTGCTGGCCATCCTCGGCCATTCGCTTGGGCTGACCGGGGCAGTTGATGAAACCAAAGCGGTGATCCTGACGGGCATTCGTTTGCCGCGCGTATGTCTGGGTCTGCTCATTGGTGCGGGGCTGGCCGTAGCGGGCGCGGCCATACAGGGGCTGTTTCGTAACCCCCTCGCCGACCCCGGCCTGATCGGGATTTCGTCGGGGGCTTCGCTGGCGGCCGTGGGCATGATCGTGCTGGAGGTGACGCTGTTTCAGAAACTGAGCGGCCTGTTGGGCTTCTACGCGCTGTCGCTGGTGGCGTTTGGTGGCGCCTGCGGAACCACCCTGCTGGTGTATCGGCTGGCGCGGGTGGCGGGGCGGTCGGTGGTCACCACGATGCTGCTGGCGGGTATTGCCATCAATGCGCTGGCCGGTGCCCTGACGGGCTTGCTCACGTACCTGGCCACCGACGATCAACTGCGCACCATCACGTTCTGGGCGTTGGGGAGCCTGGGCGGCGCCACCTGGACCACCGTGCTCACCATTCTGCCGTTCACGATCGTCGTGCTGCTGGGATTGCCCCGGCTGGCCAAATCGCTCAACCTGCTGGCCCTGGGCGAAAGTCAGGCCGCCATGCTGGGCGTACACATCACCGGCCTCAAACGCCGGGTTATCGTGCTGGCGACACTGGCCGTCGGGACGTCGGTGGCCGTGGCGGGGATCATCGGGTTCATCGGGCTGGTCATCCCGCACCTGATCCGGCTCGTAGCCGGGTCCGATCACCGGCGCGTGCTGACCGGATCGGCCCTGGGTGGCGCCATCGTGCTGACCGCTGCCGACGCGCTGGCCCGCACCATCGTCGCTCCCGCCGAATTGCCCATCGGGATTCTGACGGCCCTGCTCGGGACGCCCGTTTTTCTCTGGATGCTTATCAAGGAACGGTCAACCACCTAAGCTATGCTGCAAGCCAACCACCTGTCGTACAAAATCGGCCCGCGACCGCTCCTGAACGACGTATCGTTCGGCGTTCGGGCGGGCGAATTGCTGGCCATCGTCGGGCCGAATGGCGCGGGAAAATCCACGCTGCTCAAGCTCTGCGCCCGCGAAATGAACCCGGACACCGGCACCATCGACGTGCTGGGTACGTCGCTACGGGCCTACACCAGCGGTCAACTGGCTCGGTTTCGGGGTATGTTGCACCAGCAAAACCCGCTGACGTTTCCGTTTCGGGTGGGCGAACTGGTACTGATGGGTCGCTCTCCACATTACGGGGCGCACCCGACCGACGCCGACCATGCCATCGCCGAGGCCGCCCTCGAGCTGGTGGGGATGCGGGCGTTCAGCCAACGCATCGTGCCCACGCTCTCTGGGGGCGAGCAGCAACGCGTGCAATTGGCGCGGGTGCTGGCACAGGTGTGGGACGTACCCAACGGCCTGCTATTGCTCGACGAACCCACCACGGGCCTCGACCTGCTGCATCAGCACCAACTGCTCGACGTGGCCCGGCAAATGGCCCGCCGGGGCTACGCGGTGATCGCGGTGCTGCACGACCTGAACATGGCCGCCCAATACGCCGATCAACTGCTTATGCTGAAAGCGGGTCGGCGGGAAGCCTACGGGACACCGCGTGAGGTGCTCACCGAAGCCCTGATCGAACGGGTATTTGGCCTGCCCGTCCAACTGCTCGACAACCCCTGCCATCACTGTCCACTGATTGTTCCTATCCCCAACTTTCATTCAGCTTTTAGCCACTAATCTGCCGCATAAACGATGACGACCGACACAATTTCACTCAAAAACCGCTGGGCTGCGTTCCGCCAGCAAAACCCAAAAGCACGCATCCGCGATGCCGCCAACCAACTCGGTGTATCCGAAGCCGAACTGCTCGTTACGGGCGTGGGCGAAACTGTGGTCCGGCTGTCGGGCGACTTTCGCGAGTTGCTCAAACAGGTGACCTCGCTGGGCTATGTAATGGCGCTGACCCGCAACGACGCGCTGGTGCACGAACGCAAAGGCGTCTACGAAAAGGTCTCGTTTACCAACCACGTGGGGCTGGTGCTTGGTCCCGACATCGACCTTCGGTTGTTCATGCAAAGCTGGCGGTGGGGCTTTGCCGTCAACGAAAACGAGCGCCGGAGCCTGCAATTCTTCAACGCGCAGGGCGGGGCGATCCATAAAATTTACCTCACCGAACAATCCAATCTAGACGCCTACGAAACTCTCGTTGCTGCGTTCCGGACCGACGATCAGTCGGATAGCCTGCTGGTAGAAGCACCTCTGGAGAAACCGGTCGACCAAGCCGATGACGATATCGACGTGGCGGGTTTTCAGGCAAGCTGGCTGGCCATGCAGGATACGCACGAGTTCTTCGGGCTGCTGCGTCAGTATGGCGTTGGGCGGCAGCAGGGGCTGCGGCTGGCACCCGAGGGCCACGCGCAGTTGCTTTCGATGGAGTTGCTGAAGCAGGTGTTTGCCACAGCAGCCGAGCGGACCGTGCCGATCATGGTGTTTGTGTCAAACCCCGGCTGCATTCAGATTCATACCGGCCCGGTTAACAAGCTCGTGCAGATGGGGCCGTGGTACAACGTACTCGACCCGACGTTCAACCTGCACCTCAACGAAACCCTGGTCGATCAGGTGTGGCTCACCAAAAAGCCTACGGCCGACGGGATCGTCACGGCACTTGAATTATTCGACAAAGACGGCCAAAATCTGGCGCTGGTCTTCGGTGAACGCAAACCGGGTAAACCCGAGTTGGAAAGCTGGCGCGCGGTCGTGAACGACACCCTGGCGCAACCCGCCTGATGGGTTATAGACTGAAATAAATGGTTTGCCTTATGCTCTTGCAACGTACCCAGCTCGAGGGCTTCGGCACCGGCTATGTCGCGCTCGGGGCTGTCGCGGCTTCAGTCCAGCAAGGTCTGGTTGAGCAAACCAGCGGCAACTTTCAGTAGTTTCAAGGTCGAATGAGCGAATTGTATACTTGGCGAATAAATATGCGGCAGGAAAGGGTTTGCTGAGTTAGTAGCCAATAAAAAACCCGGCTTGCGACCGGGGCGTATTGGACTTGCTCCACAACTTATCAATTATGTTGCTTGCCATCTTAACATTGCCTGATTTCCTGTCACAACAGTGATATCTCTACCAGCCAGATCACCGTCGTCAGACACTACAATAAAATTGTTTCTCTTAGCTATGTCGACCAGCAAGTAATCATTAAAATCCAGCGTATTATCGGGCTTGGTAAATACGTTCCTGACACTCATTTCACCGAATCCATCGCTGACTAGTTCAAGGATATTATGGTAAGCCTTGATGTTATATAGTATTACCTCGTAATCAATCCTAAACTGATGATGTGGTCTGTAGACCTGTTTGTAGTTCTGACTATCACTACCCGATGTAATTAGCGTTTTGTGTTGTTCAACGAACAACGGAAAGTAGTAAGAGCGCAAAAGACGGTTGACAACCTCAGACAAAACAATAGCGGGTAGCACTACTTTTGGTTTAGGGCTACCCGCTTGATTGATTTTTCCAAGCAGGTCAATATATAAATCTGCTTTCGATGTAGTGCTTTGCTTTAGTTCCAGGTCTGCTTCCAAAACAAAAATCCAGGCGTTGGCGTCGAACAAATATTTCCGGCCAGGAAATGGATTGTGGTTCTTGATAGGAAGCGCACTGAAAGGCATTAGGCGTAGGCTAAGGTTTGTTCCATTAGCTCGGCGTAATGCTCGGGACGCAGGGCCTTGTCGATTGTCCGGCTAATCATTTCCGGCAGAATCGTATCCTGTGAATCGATGCCCGTGATCGTCATGTGGGCATTGATGTCCGCCTCCTCGAAGGTGCGGTAAAGTTTGCCAATACTGGCGTTGAGAAACTGGGTCGAACAGGTATCCAAACCTGCGAATGACAACGTAAACGGCTGTCTGGCTTGCATGGCCTTTTCCATGCGATTATACACTTCCTGACCCTCGTTCCGAAAAGCAGCAGTCTGGCTTTTGATGCAATCTGCAATGACCAGGTTCATAGCTATAATTCTGAGGTTAATAATTGCTCTGTGTGCAATACGCAGCAAAAAGCGTGCAAAGGTAGAACAATTTGCGTCATAGAATGGATCGTTTGTATAGAAAGTTAGGAAAGTAATGGCAAATTATCAAGCCCGTTAAACGTAATGCTAATAGCTGTTCCAAAGAAAGGATGTGAGAACGATTTGTACCCTTCGTAAGCGGTGGTAAGCAGTTGAGTGCTCCAAAAGGTATCGCCCGTAACTAACTGTAATTCACCCCCGTGTTGCTTGCAAAAGCTCAATATGCCGCTCAGCCCACAGCCACTTGTTTCGTCTTCGTACACTACCGTAGAGTTGCCTTTTAGTGCCCATCGGATTGCTTCTAAAGAGGTAGTAATTGCGCCTTTACTGAACGTTTGTATCGGTGGCAAAAAACCAACGCCCAAGTCAACCATTGTGAACACTACACGATGATCTCGTGGATAATATTGCCCACATACGAAGAACGGTGCCTCTGTCTGAGCGTGGGTTTTATAATTGTTAAACACCTCGAACAGGTCTGTTCGGATGCGGGTAGCTATGTTTCTATTCGTGTTACGTAGATCTGCCAACCCTCGATGCTCAAATAAGTCATTTTTTACGTATTGCTCGTAAGAAATGTGTTGATCGGCATAAAAATGAGTGCTCGTCACCGTACTTTGCCGCACATCCTGAATACGTTCTTCATTTGGCTGAAAGCAACCATTGCGGTGAAGTACGTCAAATTTGCCCGCAATGTGTTGATGATCAACAACAAACGTAAGTCTGTTCTCTGTCTGAAGCTTGTATTGTAAGGCGCACAGAACAGCAGCTAAATTGGCATCAAACCAATCTAATTCGCTGAAATCAAGGAACACTTCACGGTCATAAACATCTTTCAATGTGTCATAAAGTCGCCACAACTGACGAAACCCAGTAAAGTCTGTGCGTATTTGCCCCTCCAGCGGGTAACGAGTCATCTCAAGCTGCATACCGGTTAAGTACATCTACGTGACGGTAGACAATATTAACCATTTAAGACCGATTTGTAAGGAAACCAACTAATACGTTTACTTGATTCTACTGCTCCCCAAACGCCTGAGCCAGCAGGCTGGGCATGAGCTGCGACAGCATGGCGGCACTTTGTACGTTGGTAGCCTGCATTTGCATCAGCTTTTGCCGGAGGGCCAGAAACTCATCTTGCCGGGCTAGTGATGGAATAGGGATGAGCGTTTCGGCCAGCTTTTTCGTGTTCAGTGTTACTCGCTTAATAATGGCTCATCATCGCTAGCCCAATAAAGCACAAATATCTGTGACAGTCTTCCCCTTGTAGAGATTGTCTCGCACTCGCGAAGTTGCTTCCCGGGTACCAGTAACAAGCACGGCCTGCATACCTAAGCTTGCCGCGCCGACCACATCGCGCTCGACGCTGTCGCCGATGAACAGGGCCTGCTGCGGCGCTACGCCCAACGTACCCAGCACGAGCCGGAACAGGGTAGGGGCGGGTTTGATGCTGCTGTGGTCTGACGAAAAGACGAGGTGCTCAAACAAATCGTGGATGCCGCACTGCGTAAAGGCATCGACAAACAGGGTCTTCCCCGACCACAGGTTGCTTACCAGTCCCAGCCGATGCGTCTGCGCCAATTGTCGCAGCGCCTGACAATGCCCGTCGGGAACGTGACCCAGCTCGTGGCGGGCAAACACATCATGCAGCCGCGCCAGATCGGTCGGGGGGAGACCCATTGCTGCCAGCGTCTCGGCGATGTACTGGTCGGCGGGCCGGAAATTATCGTAATAAGCCGGGTCGCCGTAGTGGTCGCTCATGCGGCACCAGGTATCGTGAATAACCTGCTGCACCACCCGATCGCTCAGGTACGTGCCGCCCAGTTGCCGGTAGGTCCGGGCGTAGTCTTCGTCGGCGGAAAAGCGGTTTCCGCCAAACATCAGCGTGTCCATCAGATCGAAGAGCAGGACGTCGAACTGGTCGATAAAGCGGGGCGGCATCTAGTTGTCGTCGGGGCCGGGGGCGTTGTCGGGTGTCATCAGCTCGGCGGCACCGGCGGGCTTCTCGGCGTCCGGGTTTTCGTCCATACCTAAAGCTGATTCGTCGGGATTGGCCAGTTTCGACAGGTTAGGTAGATCCTGGTCGGTTTCGTTGGGTTGATTTTCCATGTTGTGTTGTGTACGGGTTTGCACCGATTGTTGCTCACGAACTAAACTACCTCGTCGTGGCTTGGTTTGATAAGTTGAGTTTGGCGGCTTTCCCGTTGGGTAAGCAAACGGCGCCAGACCCTGACCGGGCCAATCGCTACTGGCTCAATTTTAGTTAGTAGAGAAGGTACCACCCGTAATTACGCTATGAAACGAGTTACCCGTATTCTTGGCTGGAGTTTAACCGGAGTTGTCGCGCTGGCGCTGGTGCTGGTGGCGTTGGCCTGGGTATTTGACTTCCGCCAGACCGATGAGCAACTGCGTGCTGAATTTGCCGGACAGCGCGTCCAGCCTACGGTGCATCGCTATCAGATCGCCGACCGCACCATCCGCTACATGGAAACGCCCCACCTGCCGGGCAAACCCACGGTGGTGTTTGTGCACGGTGCGCCGAGTTCGCTCTCCTTTTTCAACGAATTTTTTCGGGATACCACGCTGCTCAACCGGGCGCAGTTGGTGGCGGTTGATCGCCCCGGCTACGGCTACTCGGATTTTGGCCGGGTCGAGCCGTCGGTGGTGCGGCAGGCTGAGTTACTGCAACCGCTCATCGACCGCTACAAATCGTCGCCGTACCTGATCATCGTGGGGTCCTCCTACGGTGGGTCGGTATCGGCGCGGCTGGCCATGAACAACCCCGGCGTCATCGATCAGGTGGTGTTTGTCTCGTCGGCGCTGGGGCCGGGACTCGAACGTACCTACGACATTAGTTACCTGGTCGACAAAGAGCCGATTAAGTCACTGACGCCGCCGCTACTGCGCTTGGCTAACGACGAAAAACTGGCACACCGCAAAGCCTTGGAGGCGATTCTGCCCGATTGGCCACGGATTACGGCGGGCATCACCATGTTGCACGGGCTGCGCGATAACCTGGTGTATCCGACCAACGTTGCCTTTGCCAAAAAACAACTGCGGAATGCTCGGTTCAAAGAGTTTATCCTGCCCGACAGCCGGCACGATATCGTGGTGAACAAGCGCGACTACATTGCCGATATTTTGCTCGATATTCTGCCGCCCGTGCCTCAGGCTTCCATCTCGTTGACCCGCCATCCGTAACGCCGTCAGGCCACGTCCGATTCGGGCAGGTACAGCCGGAACGTGCTTCCCTGATTCGTTTCGCTTTTGACGGTAATGGTGCCGCCGTGGTTTTCGGCTACTTTCCGGCAAATGGCCAGCCCGACGCCCGTGCCGGGGTATTTACTTCGCCCGTGTAGCCGCTGAAATACCTGAAAAATGCGGTCGGCAAATTTGCTGTCGAAACCGATGCCGTTGTCCTGAACGGTGATTTCCTGGAAATGGCTCGCCTGCGAGGTGATGGTTGCGTGAGTGGGCAACTGGGCGCGCGTAATCCGCTGCGTTCTAATCACAATATGCGGCGGCTGATCGGGCTTGTGAAACTTGAGCGCGTTGGACAGCAGGTTCTGCAACAGCTGTTTGATTTGCCGGTAGTCACCCGTTATAGTCGGCAACGAGGGGACGTCAATAACGGCCTTGGTCTCCTCAATAACCACATACAGATCGTCGAGTGCTTCCTGAACAAGCTTGTCCAACGACAGTTGGCCGAACGAATCTTTGTGCGTGGAGATGCGTGAGTAATCGAGCAAGTCTTTGATCAGGAGCGACATACGGTTAGCCGCCGCCTGCATGCGCAGCAGCAGGTCGAGGCCGTCGTGGCTAAGCTGATGGCCAAACTGGTTGTTCAGTACGTCGCCGAACGACTGAATTTTGCGCAGCGGCTCCTGCAAGTCGTGGCTGGCCACGTAGGCAAACTGCGCCAAATTATCGTTGGATCGGATCAACTCGGTGTTGGTAGCAGCCAATTTCTGCCGTTGCTGATGGTTCTGCGTCACGTCGATCGCCACCACCAGGCAGCCATCGCCCGATTTAGCCACCGAGAAATCGTACCAGATACCGTTGAGCAGGCGTTCGAAGCGTGTTGGTTCGCCAGTCTCGATTACCCGGCAGTAGCGCGTGAACACGCTGGTCTGCTGCACGCCCGGAAACCGGGCCGACAGCGGCGTATTCGTGAAGGCATCGGGGCTGCCGCCCAGCCAGTCGGCGGCCACCTGGTTGATCATCGTCATCCTGAAATCGATGATATTGCCCTGCTCGTCGCGGATGGCGTCGTGCTGTACAATGGCCGTGGGGGCCGTGTTCATTACCTGCCAGAGCGTGTCGGCCTGGTGCTGATTCAGCAGCTGAGCTTCCTTCAATTGGGTGATGTTCAGCGCCGATACCGACAGGCGTTCGGGCGACAGCAGCTTAATGCGGATGTCGAACCACTCGCGGCCTTTCGGGGTGTCGATCGGCACTTCCAATTGCTGCGGTTCGCCGGTGGTTACCGTATGCACGTAGCCTGCAAATACCCCATTGTGCTGATCGTAGGGGAATACTTCCGAGACGAGCTTGTTGATGAGTTGATCGGGTGTCCGGTTGAAGAGCGCCAACGCGGCCTGATTGGCACTCAGCACCCGGAAATCAATCACTCGCCCCTCCTCGTCGCGCACCGCTTCGGAGATGGCCAGCATGGAAGGCAGCGTGTCGATCAGTTGCTGCAACTGGTCTGTATCCTGCTGGCGGGACAATTCGGCTGCTTTGAGCGTGGTAATGTCGCTGAACGATTCGATCAGGCCATCCCCCTGCCGCACGGCCTGCGTGTCGTACCAGACGTCGGTTTGGCCTTCCCTGTAGTGTTCTTGAAACCGAATGGGCTCACCGGTTTCCACCACCCGCACCCAGCGGTCAAACAGGCCGCTTCGTTTGGTGCCGGGAAAGAGGGTCAACAGCCGCTGGCCTTCGATCTGGCTGGCGCTGAGGCCCGACCACTGCTCGACCTGCTGATTAACGATGGTGTAGCGGAAGTCGATGATCTGGCCCGATTCATCACGGACAGCTTCCAGGGCGGCAATGGCCGTAATTGCCTTGTCGAGCAGTTGCTGTGCGTCGCCAGAACGCAACGAAGACGTCGAGGTTGACATTGATATAAAAGAGGAGCAAGGTACCTGGGTACGCCCGTAAATATAGGCGTTGAAACCGACCTGCGAAGCGTTCTGGTCTAATCGCTCATTCCCTACGTTACAAACCCTATCTTTGCCTTTTCATTTTTTACGGGTATGACCATTAAAACCAAAAAGTACGCCTTAGACCAAAAGACATACATCAGCCTGGCGTTCCGTCGCTGGATTCGCGACAACTGGCTGTGGAGCGGAATACCGCTGGCCCTCATCCTCATCAATGCCATCCTGAACCTGACGGGCATCTACCCGAATTTCTGGATTTACATCGTCGTAATTCTACTTACTGTCTTGTACGTACTGTTTTGGGCGGTTCAGTTCACGGGCGTCTCGCAGTCGGAACAGTTTAAGCCGATGTTCGACAAATACATGTATGAAATCGACAGCCGCCACATTCTGATGAAGGTGAACGCCAAAGAAGGCGGCATGATCAAGTGGGACATGATCAAGGCGGCGGTGAAAGACAAGGAAGCCTACGTGCTGCAACTCGGCACGGGCGGCGACCCCGCCGCGCTCGGGCAGCTCAACCCGCTGATGAAGTACGTGGCCAACCAGATGGGGAAGGCGCAGTTTCTGTATCTGCCGTTTTCGATCTTCAACAGCGAGAGCGATCAGCGGTTTGTGGAGATGCTCCTGAAACGCAAAGGCCTGCTGCCTGAGGAGACCAAATAAAAAAAAAGGTACGCGAACAGGGGTACGTTCAACGTTCAAAGTCCAAGGCTCAACGTAGTATGACGAGTAAAGTCACGTTGAGTCTTGGACTTTGAACGTTGAACGTACCCCTGTTGCCCAATGACCCAACCTACCCAACCGCTCTGGACGCCCGATGGTCGGTTTCAGAACCAATCGCGGTTGAAACACTTCATCGACTACCTCTTTGTTAAGCAAGGCCTCTACCTCCGCCACTACGACGACCTCTGGAACTGGTCGGTGACCAACATCGACGACTTCTGGGAAACCATCGTTGAGTATTTCGACGTGCAGTTTCACACGCCCTACCGCGAGGTGATCGACCGGCCCCGGCAGGGGATGATCGGCACGCAGTGGTTCACCGGCGCCACGGTCAGCTACGCCGAGCATATTTTTCGCAACGCCAACAACCAGCATCCGGCGCTGCTCTATGCCTCTGAACAACACCGCCTGCGCGGCCTGTCGTGGGCCGAACTGACCCAGCAGGTGGCCGCCCTGGCCGAGTGGCTGCGGCGGCAGGGCGTGGGTGTGGGCGACCGCGTGGTGGCGCTGCTCCCCAACGTACCTGAGGCCGTCGTGGGCTTTCTGGCAACCCAGTCACTCGGGGCGGTCTGGGCGAGTTGCTCGCCGGATTTTGGGACGGCCAGCGTGCTCGACCGCTTCCGGCAGATCGAACCTGCCGTGCTGTTGATGGCCGATGGCTACACCTACAACGGCAAACCCATCGATAAAACGCCCGAACTGGACCTGATGCAGCAGGGGCTGCCTACGCTCAAACGCATCGCCTGGGTGCCGTTTCTAAACCCCAACGCCCCGGCACCCGCTGGCACAACGGCCTGGTCTGATGTGCTGGCAACCCCCCATACCGAGCTGACCTTCACGCCGGTGCCGTTCGATGCGCCCATGTGGGTGCTGTTCTCGTCGGGCACCACGGGCAAGCCCAAAGCCATCACGCACAGCGTGGGCGGTTGCCTGCTCGAACACCTCAAAACGCTGGCCCTGCATCAGGACGTGCACACGGGCGAGCGGTACTTCTGGTATTCGACCACCGGCTGGATGATGTGGAATTTCTCGCTGGCATCGCTGCTGCTGGGCGCCACGCTGGTGATCTACGAAGGCTCACCCGGCTACCCCGACCTCAACCGGCTCTGGCAACTGGCCGAGCAGGCGCAGATTACGCACTTTGGCGGGGGCGCGGCCTTTTACCTCGCCTGCATGCGGGCGGGCCTCAAACCTGGCAACGTGCAAAACGGACGGGCTGTCGGCCTGCGTTCGTTGCGGAGCATCGGCTCCACCGGCTCACCCCTGCCGCCCGAAGGCTTCCGCTGGATTTACGAGGCCGTCCGCCCCGACGTCTGGCTCATCTCGTTCAGTGGGGGCACCGACGTATGCAGCGGCTTCGTGGGTGGCAACCCCCTGCTACCGGTGGTGGCGGGCGAAATCCAGTGCCGGCTGCTGGGGTGCAAAGTCGAGGCGTTCGACGAGCAGGGCGAACCCGTGCGCGAAGCCCTCGGTGAAATGATGATTCTCGAACCGATGCCCTCCATGCCCATTTACTTCTGGAACGATCGGGGCAATGAGCGCTATCAGGCCAGCTATTTCGAGCAGAACCCCGACATCTGGCGGCACGGCGACTTCATCAAAATCACCGATCGGGGCAGTGTGATTATCTACGGCCGCTCCGACGCCACCCTTAACCGCGATGGCGTGCGCATCGGCACCGCCGAAATTTACAGTGCTGTCGAAAACCTGCCCGAAATCGCCGATAGCCTAGTGGTCGGCATCGAACGGGAAGGCGGCAGTTACCAGATGCCCCTGTTTGTGGTGCTGCGCGACGGCTACACCCTCACCGACGAACTGCGGCAGCGGATTCGGCAGGCGCTACGTACCCAGTACAGCCCCCGGCACGTACCTGACAGCATTTATCAGATCGCCGAAATTCCGTACACCATCAGCGGCAAGAAGATGGAAACGCCCGTGAAGAAAATTCTGATGGGCCAGCAGGCCGACCGCGTCGCCAGCCCCGATACCATGCGGAACCCCGGTGCCTTGAGGGCGTTCGAAGGGCAAACGTATCAGGTTTCGTAAGTACAGTTGACCCAAAAAAAGTGGCGCACTCCGTCACTTTTTTCGTCGCTGGAAACCGAAAAAAGAAGGGATGATGCGCAACGAAAGCCCCCGATTTAGTCACCTTAGTTCATCAGGCACGATACCCGGTTAAACCGACCGGCCCGATGGCGCCCAACTACCCCCCATACTCTCCACTAATTGCCAGGCTTTTCGCTTGATATAGAAAACAATATTCATCCATTTTGGTGTTACGCAGGTAAGACAGCAATCTGATTACCTCAACGATGAGAAACGAAGACCAATCTATTAACGGCGGACCGGAACATACCCCGGAGAAAAAGCCTATACAAAACGACCGGACCATCGTTCGGCTGCCTATGCTGCTTGGCCTGACGCTGGCCGGCGGCGTGCTGATTGGGGCCTCGTTTTTTGGCGGAACCAAAAACCTGAACAACATCGGCAAGGGGTATTCCAAATATAAAGAAATTCTGCAACTGATTGAAAATAACTACGTTGACTCGGTCAATACCGACGATCTGGTTGATTTTTCGATCAGCAAAATGCTCGAAAAACTCGATCCTCACACGGCCTACCTGAACCCTACTGATGCCGTTGCGGCCCGGTCGCAACTGGAGGGTGGTTTCGATGGCATCGGCGTCGAGTTCAACATCTATAAAGACACCGTTTACGTGGTGACGCCGCTGGCGGGTGGCCCGTCCGAAACGGCGGGTATCCAGAGTGGTGATAAGATTCTGCAAGTCGACGAAACGAAGCTCACCGGTAAAGCCATCGACAACACGGCGGTGTTCAAAGCCATGCGGGGCAAACGCGGCACCGAAGTGCGGCTGACGATCCTGTCGAAAGGGCAACAGCCCCGCGTCGTTACGCTGACCCGCGACCGCATTCCAACCTATGCCGTCGATGCCGCCTACATGGTCGATACCCAGACGGGTTACCTGAAGGTCAACCGCTTCTCTGATTCGGCCTATGAAGAGTTCAAGACTGCCCTGGCCAACCTCAAGCAGCAGGGGATGAAGCAACTGGTGCTCGACCTGCGCAACAACCCCGGCGGCTACCTGGACCGCGCCACCAACATGGCCGACGAGTTTATCGAAGGCAACAAACTGCTGGTGTACACTGACGGGAAGGAAGACCGCTACGACCGGAAATACTTCGCCAAGCTGCCTGGCCAATTTGAAGACGGCGCGCTCATCGTGCTCATCGACGAGGGTAGCGCGTCGGCCTCCGAGATTGTGGCGGGTGCGTTGCAGGATCACGACCGGGGCTATATCGTGGGGCGGCGGTCGTTTGGGAAAGGGCTGGTGCAGATGCCCGTGCAGCTTTCCGACGGCTCGGAACTCCGGCTGACGATCTCGCGCTACTACACGCCCACGGGCCGCAGCATCCAGAAACCCTACGTACCTGGGCAGGAGGGCGACTACGAAAAGGAACTCGACCTGCGCTCGAAACGGGGTGAGTATTACATCGCCGACAGTATCAAAAACGACCCTAAAAAGGTATTTAAAACCGACAAGGGCCGCACGGTTTATGGCGGCGGTGGTATCACGCCTGACTACTTCGTGCCCCGCGATTCGAGCTGGCAGACGGCCTACCTGGGCCAACTGTACGCCAAAAACATCATCCGCGAGTACGCGCTGACCTACGCTAATGCCAACCGCAAGCAGTTGGAAAAACTGCCCTTTGCCGAGTTCGACAAAGCCGTTAACCTGACCGACACCCAGTTGCAGCAACTAACGGCCGACGCGACAGCCGAGGGGGTGAAATTCAACGCGGCGGAGTTTAACCGGTCGAAAGAGTACATCCGTACGCAGGTGAAAGCCCTGATTGCCCGCTACGTGTATCAGCGCAACAACAAGGGCGGGCAGAACAACGAGTTCTACCGCATCGCCAACCAAAGCGACAACACCTACGTAAAAGCGCTGACCCTCTTCGACCGGGCTCGCCAACTGGAATTCGGCTCAAACGGCGTGTCGAAGAAGTAATAAATAGTGTATCGTGTAGAATGACTAATGGGCTGGCGCAGAAAGAAGACGCGCCAGCCCATTAGTCATTCTACACGATACACTATTTATTATTTCGGCTTTTTCTCGGCGGAATGAATATCCCGGAAGTGGTCCATGATGCGACCCCAGAATCGTTTGCCGGGGCGATCTTTCTTGGCGGTTGTCGTTGTGGCAGTGACCCCCGTTGTTGAGACGGGCTTCGTTGAGCTGGGTTTCGAATCGGCCGGTTTGGCCTTCGTCGACGTGGTGGTCCGTGAGCTGGTCGATGACGATACGCTCCGGTCAACGGTCTGACTGGCAGCGGCCTGGGTAGGTGTCGCTGTAAGCGTTACCACGAAGAGGCTGGCCGTGGTTGCCGTAGAAATCCAGAAAATTCTCATAGAAGGATACAAGGTCACAAGGTAGTTCGTCAGGCATTCCTGCGAATAGTTGAGCAATATATAACTATTACACGACGGTTTTGCATCTAAATTGTGGAAAAAACGAACTATTATTTTGTCTACTAACTTAATAGCCTTCCTGTGCCCGAATCGGAGCAGGCGGGTATATCCGTTAGGCCCTGTGAATCTGTTATCTTTGCCCCATTCGTTTACAACATCATGTTCGAGAACCTACAGAGTAAATTAGATAAAGCCTTTAAAACCCTGAAAGGGCAGGGGCGTATTACCGAAATCAACGTGGCCGCTACGGTGAAAGAAGTGCGCCGCGCCCTTACCGACGCCGACGTTAACTATAAAGTAGCTAAAGACGTGACGGATCGGGTGAAGGAAAAAGCCCTCGACCGGAAGGTATTGATTGCCGTAGAGCCGGGGCAACTGTTCGTGAAGATCGTGCAGGAAGAACTGACCGATCTGATGGGCGGTGAGGCCCAGCCGATCAACCTCAAGGGCGACCCGGCGGTGGTGCTGATCGCCGGTTTGCAGGGGTCGGGGAAGACTACGTTTTCGGGCAAGTTGGCCAGTTACATCAAAAAGCAGGGCCGGAATGTGCTGCTCGTTGCCTGCGACATCTACCGCCCGGCGGCCATCGATCAGTTGAAGGTGCTGGGTGAGCAGGTGGGTGTTGAGGTCTACAGCGAACCGGACAACAAGAACGCCGTTCAGATCGCACAGAACGCCATCAGCCACGCCAAAAAGACGAACAAAAAAATCGTGATCGTCGATACGGCCGGTCGGTTGGCCGTCGATGAGGCGATGATGCAGGAAATCGAGCAGGTCAAGAAAGCCATCAACCCCTCGGAAACGCTGTTTGTGGTCGACTCGATGACGGGGCAGGATGCCGTCAATACGGCCAAAACATTCAACGACCGCCTCGACTTCGACGGTGTGGTGCTGACCAAGCTCGACGGCGATGCCCGCGGTGGGGCGGCGCTCTCGATTCGGGCGGTGGTGAGCAAGCCAATCAAGTTTATGAGCACGGGCGAGAAAATGGAAGCCCTCGACGTGTTCTACCCTGATCGGATGGCCAGCCGGATTCTGGGTATGGGCGACGTGATCTCGCTGGTTGAACGGGCGCAACAGGCGTTCGACGACGATGAAGCGCGCCGCATCAACGCCAAGATGCGGAAGAACCAGTTCGACTTCAACGACTTCCTGAGCCAGTTGCAGCAGATCAAGAAGATGGGGAACATCAAAGATCTGCTCGGCATGATCCCCGGCATGGGCAAGATGGTGAAAGACCTCGATCTGGACAACGCCTCGTTTGCGCCCATCGAAGCCATCATCAGCTCAATGACGCCCAAAGAGCGCGAACGCCCCGACATGATCGACAAGAGCCGTAAGCGCCGTATCGCGCTGGGTTCAGGTACGTCGGAGCAGCAGGTGACGAATCTGCTGAAGCAGTTCGATGAGATGCGCAAGATGATGAAGAAAATGAACCAGATGCAGGCGTCGGGCAAGCTGGCCAAAATGATGAAATAACGCGAACAGAGACTGTGAGCCAAACAGAGGCGCTGCCAGCTCGACAGAATCGGGCATTCGCAATGCCCCTGTTCGGCTCACAGTCTTTGTGCCTAACTCTTCTTCCATGAAACACCTTTTCTTTTTGGCCATGCTTGTCCTGCCGATGACGGCTTTTTCGCAGGCTTCCGTGGCGTACTATCCGTTCAACAGCTTCGGTTTATTTACGGTGAGTACCAACCCAAACAACCCCGTTTGGCTCGATGCCCGCCTGCAAACCAACTCGATCTTCGAGCAACTCAGCACTACGTTTTGTCCAATGGTCAACGTGAAGCGCACCGAGCGGGTCAATTACTACGTAGGTCCGGGCATTCGGATCAACGCGTTGAACGCCGTCAATGGGGATAAGGTCCTGGAAAATTACTCGCTGCACGTGGGGGTACGGGCTGCCCCGGTCGAAAGCCTGCCCAATCTGCGGGTCGCGTTCGAAATCTCTCCGTCAGCCGCGGCCAATTTCAAGTCGGGTGTTTTTTATACGTACCTGGGTTTTGCCTGGCAGTTCAACAAGAAAGAGTGAAACCATACTAACCTATAAGGACCAGGCGTCCCCGTCTCAAACCGTATAGGGTTATCGGTAACTACCATCTTTTAATTTATTTTTAGCCCGCTCGATGCCACGTTGAGCGGGCTTTTTGCGTTCTATTAACACCTCTATACAACAAACACTTATGCTCTGTAAAACGCGTTCGGTTCGCGCTTTGGCTATCGTGGCAACGGCCACTACGGCTCTCCTAAGTTCCTGCAAAAAAGACCCCGTCGAGGTTAACCCAACCGGTACGACCAGCACCGCCAGCACCAGTTACATCAACAACTGGATTCTGGCCAACATGCGGGATGCCTATTACTGGAACGACAAGATTCCGGCTAACCCTAATCTGGCGCTGGCCCCTGCCGACTTTTTCAAGTCGCTGCTCAATACGTATAATGCAACGACAAATCCGCAGGGAGACCGGTTTTCCTGGATCCAGGAAAGCGCCGCTGAACTGACGGCCTCGCTGAACGGCGAGACTAAAACCACAGGCATGGATTTTACGCTCATCCTGACCGCGCAGGGGTCGACCGATGTAGTGGGCGTGGTGACCTACGTACTGCCCGGCTCGCCCGCTGATCTGGCGGGAATCAAACGCAATGACCTGTTCTATTCCGTCAACGGGATTGCGCTGACGACCGATCAGGCCACGCTGAACAAAGCCTTTGCCGACGAGAGTGTGCCGCAGACGTATGGCTTTGCCGCCATACAGAACGGCGCCGTCGTGCGTACGACCACTACTAAAACCGTAACGCCCGTTGTGTTTCAGGAGAATCCGATTCTAAAAGATTCGGTCTACACTGTTGGTACTCGTAAGATCGGTTACTTGCTATATAACCAGTTTGTGCCTGGCCCTAATGGCTCAACGGCGGCTGCTTATGATAATCAGTTCAAAGCCATCTTCGGCAAGTTCAAGACGCAGGGGGTGAACGAGTTGATTCTCGATTTGCGCTACAATGGGGGTGGGTACGTTAGCTCATCCATCGAATTGGCCAGTTTGATTGCCAAGGGTATCAGCGGGCAATCGAAGGCCTTATACTACCGACAGGAAATGAACCCGACGCTTATGGCCCAACTCCAGAAAGACGCAGGCGGGCTGGAATCGCTCAATAAGTACTTTACCCCTCAGGCCAATAATATTGGTAATCAGCTAAACCGGGTTTACATCATTACGACGCATCGGACAGCATCGGCCAGCGAATTGGTTATCAACGGCCTACGGCCATACATGACGGTCAATACCATCGGGTCCACGTCTTACGGTAAGAATGTGGGCTCGATCACGATCAGTGACAAAACGAATACCCAGAACAAGTGGGGATTGCAGCCCATCGTGTTCCGGTCGTTCAACAAGAACAACGAATCGGATTACTGGACGGGCTTTACGCCGACGGTGGCGGTCAACGAGCCATACGGTGCACTGGTACCGCTGGGCGACCTTCGTGATCCCCTGCTGGCTACGGCGATCAACCACATGAACGGCCTCACAACGGGTGGTCGGCAGGCCGCTACCCCTGACCTGACGGTTGGGTCGTCGGATGATTTCAAGCCTGGTGCTAACAACATGTTTATCACTGACCCGATCCGGTAATCAGCGAATAACCAGTCGCCTCGTAAGGCGGTGTGTTGCATTGCTGACGGTGAGCAGATAAACGCCCGATGGCAGGGGATGTTGCGGTAGCAGCGTCGTCTCGCCATCGGGCGTTTGCTGTTGTTGGCAGGGAATAAATTGCCCTGAGAGGTTGGTCAGTAGGTACGTTGGGTTATCGAGCCCCTGGGTACGTACCTGAATAAGGCCGTCGGTGACTGGATTAGTAAGGAGCGTAAGCGTAGGTTGATTTGGCTCGTACCGAACCTCGATCGGTCGGCTCCACATCGCGGCGTTACCCGGACCGGTCTGGCGCAGACGGTAATAGTTCAGGCCGGGCAGCGGATGGGCATCGATAAATGAGTAGGTACGTTGCTCGCTGGGTACGTCGGTGACAGGCAACGTACCCAGCTCGACAAAAGCCCCCGATTCGGTGCGGCGCTCGACGGTCAGTGCATCGAGACCGAGCGGGTTTGGCGTTTGCCAGGTCAACAGAATCTGGTCATGGTGGGCCTCGCCCCGAAATTGAGTAAGCGTCAATGGTAAAGCCCCGCTGATGTCACGAATCAGGAAATTATCGAACTGAAAAATAGCGGCATAAATGTCGTCGTCGATGCGCAGTTTAAAATCGGTCATCGTCTGCGTGGGCGTGAGCACGGGTTGGTCGCTGAACACGCGGGTGCCCCCAACCCATAGATCATACTGGTCGTTGAGCAGTTGTTTGGTGCCACCGCCCGGTTGCAGGTACGTGACTGTATAGCCAGTGTTATTGAGCACAAACGTCAGTTGCTGCTTTCCCGTGAATGTCGCCGAATTGGTACCGCCACCCCCACTGGGGATGTTTCGTACGGCAAAGGCTTGCCCGGCCCCAGTGAAGCTGATGCCGAATCGAGCATACGTCTCGGCATTGGATGGGTTCCCTACGCCGTTGCTGAACGCCGTTCCCACATAGAACACCAGCGCGCTATTGCCAGCGACGGTGGTTGTTGATACCACTTCGAAATCGAACTGGATATAGAGCGATGTGGGAGTAGGCGAAAAGTCGGTCGTGCGCGAGAAATGGCCGGTCGTGCCGTTGACTAGCCGATCAAATTGAAGCGCTCCGTTTACGATTGAAACTGCTCCGTTCGGGCCATTAATGCCGTTAAACTGGTTGGCGTTTGGCGTGCTGCTCACGTAGTTGGTGGGTGTGCCGCCTGCGTTAAAATCTTGTTGAAACAGGACCGACTGACCGAACGTTTCATTGGCCAACGAGGCCACGAAGGCACAAAAAAGCAGTAGTTTCATGGTGGAACGGTAGAATTACGTGTCACCAAACTACTGCTTTTTAGCTAGTTGTCAATTGCTTAGTATGTAAACGTACCGAATTCGCTGGTTACTGTGACTTGTTTGGTAGAGGCCGCTTCGACGTGGCCAATTACCTGAGCATCGATACCAAATGAACGGGCGATGTCGATAACCGTCTGCGCGTGTTCAGGGGCAAGGTACACTTCCAGTCGGTGGCCCATATTGAAGACCTTGTACATCTCCTGCCAGGGCGTTTGGCTCTCCTGCTGAATCAACCGGAACAGCGGCGGAGCCGGGAAGAGGTTGTCTTTTATCACGTGCAGGTTGTCGATAAAGTGCAGCACCTTGGTTTGGGCGCCACCTGAGCAGTGCACCATGCCGTGAATTTGACCGCGCAGTTGGTCGATCAGCGTTTTTACCACGGGTGCGTAGGTCCGGGTTGGCGACAGAATCAGCTTCCCGGCCGGTACGTGCTGCCCGTTCCCGACGTCCACTAAATCCGTTAGTTGCTTACTGCCGCTATAGATCAGTGACTGGTCGACGGCCGGGTCGAAGCTTTCGGGATATCGGTCGGCGAGGTTATGTGCCAGCACGTCGTGGCGGGCCGAGGTCAGGCCGTTGCTGCCCATACCCCCGTTGTACTCGGTTTCGTAGGTCGCCTGCCCAAAAGAGGCCAGCCCCACAATCACGTCGCCGGGCCGTATCTGATCGTTGCTGATGACATCGGCGCGGGGCATGCGGGCAATAACCGTGCTGTCGACGATAATGGTGCGGACCAGATCGCCTACGTCGGCTGTCTCGCCGCCAGTGCTGTAGATGTCGATGCCGTGGTCGCGCAGCAATTGCAGCACTTCTTCGGTGCCGTTGATGATGGCGGCGATTACCTCGCCCGGAATAAGGTTTTTGTTGCGCCCGATGGTGCTTGAGAGCAGCATGGGACCCAGCGCGCCCACGCACAGCAGGTCGTCGGTATTCATCACGACGGCGTCCTGCGCAATGCCTTTCCAGACGCTCAGGTCACCGGTTTCGCGCCAGTAGAGGTAAGCCAGCGACGATTTAGTGCCGGCCCCGTCGGCATGCATGATGGTGCAGTAGGCGGGGTCGTTGGCCAGTATATCGGGGACGATTTTGCAGAACGCTTTCGGAAAGAGCCCTTTGTCGAGGCGGGCAATGGCGTTGTGGACGTCTTCTTTGTCGGCAGAAACGCCCCGTTGCGCATAACGGTCGGTCATGCCCGCAAAGATAGGGCGCGGGGCTACAAGCAGGCAACCAAAGTGGGGAATAAGCCAAAAGCCCATTCGATCATAACGACGAATGGGCTTTCAGGGCTGTGTATGAATGGATGGTGGTGATATAGTACAGAAAGCTAGTCGACTTTGGCGGCTTTCTTCGTGACTTCCTTGGCGTTGGCTTTCATGGTTTTGGCCACCGCCTTGCGTTCCTTCTTTACGGCTTTGTCCTCCTTACGTTCGGCATCTTTCATCCGCGTTTTAGGGTCTGACACACCAGCGATTTCGAGGCCTTTACCCGTACGGGCTTCCATGCGCTTCTCTTTCGCTTTGGCCATTTTCTTTTCGGCCTTCATCTCTTTTTTCGCCGCTTTTCCTTCCTGGATGGCCTGCGAAAAGCCCACCTGCGAAAGCATCAGCATGAACCCAGCGGCTGCGATCATTCCTTTTTTCATGGTAGTTGGTTGTTTGTTAATAAGTAGTTATTAACCAGCGAAATTGGTTTGCTTAACTGAACCGAATGGCGGTTATAAGGTTCAATGTATTCATAATGAGCATATTAAAATCTATAAAATTTATAGGATTAGTAATATAAGTATAACAGGCTGTTTGCCAGGGAGCTGAGGAAAAATCGTGGCTAGTTCCCTTTTTAATGCGACTTATTCAATGGTCCACTATTTGGTGGAGGGGCGCCTATCGACAAAGGGGATGGGCATGATACCGGCCAGCCGGGCTTCGGCGATGGGCGTGGCCGAATAATCACCTGTACCCGACTCGATGGCAATCCGGTTATCCGCAAAAAGCCGGTTGCCGGTCTGGATGGCGACCACAAACTGGTCAACGGCCGTCTGATCGGCGGCGGTGAGGCTGGGTACGTAGGATAGCAAGAGTTGAGTCAGGTCGGTAGGGGCGGCGGCAATCGAACCGGCCGGGGCGTTGAGCAGGGTTGTCTCCAGGTAGGCCTGCTCGCTGCTTTCGTCGTCCAGATCAAAGCCGACAAACATATGCCCCGGTATGGTTACCAGAATGGGTTCAATACCAACTTTACGCAGCACCGACGCGAGCAAAACCGAGCCATCCGTGCAGTTGGCCTGCGTGTGGGAGAGGCTTTCATCGACGAGCCGCACGTGTTGGCTCGCCACCTGATCCGGATCGGCCACGGTGGTGGTGCTGTTGCTGTAGCGAAGGCCACGATCCTGCAACACCCGCCAGATCGCCAGCACCTGTCGGTATACGTCGGCGGGGCCGCTTTGGTAGCCTACGAAAGCATCGACATAGTTTTTCTGAAGCGCTTCCTGCAAAATCCGGTCGAGTTGCGGGTGGTCTTCGTTCACGTAGGCGGCAAACAGGAAGGCATACGAGGTGTACTGCCCAGCATCGTCGCGCACCCCAAACGGGCAGACGTTGACTGACTGCACCCGCAGGGTTTCGGTGCGCGGCGGCTGCGCCTTGCCGTCGATGGTCACAGCGTACGTGATAAATACCGTCTGCACCTGCCGAATGCTGGCCAGCCGCGCCTGATTGAACGGAATGGTCGGGGTGATAATGTAGTCTTCCCGGGCGCGCGGCACGGTCACGTCGATGGTTGCCGAGTCGAACAGGGCCGGGCCGCCGGTACAGGTGAGCGTCAGCTGCACGCGGGCATTACGGCGCGGCACCTGTACGGAAATGCCTAACAGGCCGTTCAGATCGCCCAGATCGTGCGAATGATCTTCGGTGGGGTCATTGACGAAGTAAGTCATGGCCAGCGCCATCGACGGGTACAGGTCGGGCAGGGCGCTGTAGGGCGCCCATACCTGCGCCATCGCCCTTACTGATAGGGCAACAACACAAACGATTAAAAGGCAGTGGCGAAGCATGGACATAAACCGTTCGTCGAGAAAGTTAACACCGAACCTGCTAACGACGGTTACCCGCTGCTTCGCCAACTACTGAACTGCCGGTGCGCGTTATTCGTATACGATACCCGCTGCCCGGCGCACATCGTCGAGCAGGGTCATCAGGTTACGGCTGTCGGCATGGCTCCACAGCGGGCTTTCGGTGAGGCCTTCGTTGAGGCAGTCCATCACGTGCTGCGCTTCGTAATTGTAGCCATGCGTCTGCCGATCGAAGGTGATCGTCTGCAGTTCCTGGTCGGGTTTTTCGAGCGTAACCGCCGTCGACTCGTGGAATCGGCTATGGATGCGGATGGTGCCTTCGGTGCCGTAGATCAGCGCCGTGTTTTCGGTCGCAGCCAGCAATGTGCTGTTCAGGATGGCCATGGCGCCGTTGGGGTACGTCAGCACCATGCCGCATTGTTCGTCGGCGCCAGTAGGGGCGAGGGTGGCCGCCGCCTGCACGGTGGCGGGAACGCCGTTGATAAGGTAGCTGATAAACAGCGGATAAATGCCAATGTCGAGCAGGGAGCCCCCGCCGAGCGCTTTGTTGAACAACCGGTTGCCGGGATCATAATCGGCTTTGAAGCCGAAATCGGCCCGGATGGTGAGCACCTGCCCGATAGCCCCGTCGTCGAGCCACGTTTTGGCCTGCCGAACCGTGGGCATAAACCGGCTCCAGAGTGCCTCCATCAGAAACGTCTGCCGCGCTTCGGCCACATCGAGCATCTGGTTGACCTCGCCGATGTCCATCCCGAACGGTTTTTCGCAGAGCACCGCCAGCCCGCCGTTCAGGCACAGCAATGTGTTGGCGCGGTGGTAGACGTGCCGGGTGGCAATGTATACCACGTCGATCTGATCGGCCAGCTCAAGCAACCCTTCATACGTACCCAGCGCCTTGGGCAGCGATCCGTCGGGATGCGGGTAGCTGGCGGCAAAGTCGTTGGCCCGGGTTTGGTCGGTCGAGGCGACCGCAACGAGCTTGGCGTTGGGGAGGATGAGTAGGTCCTGGGCAAATTTGTGGGCAATTCGGCCACAGCCAAGAATGGCCCAGCGGGTAGGAGGTGTCGTATTCACTGGAGGTTTTGCTTTTCGCAAAGAACGGAAGGGTTTTTTAACGCAGAGCCACGGAGGGAGGGATTTTAGCGTCCCGATGGATGGAACCGCCGGTCGTTTGGTTGTTGTTGCCTTCGCTATTTATAAATGATGCCGAAATTTGGGCATGAAACGCTTTCTTTTCGCGGTTCTGCTGCTGGGTACGTTACCGGCACTGAGCCAAACTACAGAACAAACAGACCCGTTACGTCCCTCGGTGCCCGACAGCGCGCAGGTTGCTGCCGACAGCACCAAACGTGCCATCGACTCCACGGCAAGGGGACCAGCGGCAACGCGCGCCCGCCGATTCGACTTCAAGCCGGAATTACGCTACCGCCTCACCGTCGACGGCACCTTCACGACGGGCAACGTCAATCGCTCATTATTGCAGATGGCGGGGGCTTTTGATGTGAGTGTGAGTAAGCTGGCCAAGCTGTCGACCAACCCCTCGTTTGTTTACGGACGCCAGAACAGCCTGCTCAACGAACGCGAATACTTCGCCGACACCCGGCTGACGATGTTTTACGAAGAGCGACTCTATTACCTGGGCTTCGGCTCGTATGAACGGAGCAATCTGCGGCAGATTCTGAACCGCTACACGGCCGCCGCGGGGATTGGCTACAAACTGCTGAATCAAAAACGGGCCTACATCTCGCTCACCAATGTGGTGCTGCGCGAATTTACCGACTACGCCGAACTGGCCGATATCAATACCTGGCGGAACTCGGCCCGGCTGTTTGGTGAATATACATTTGGCAAAGACCGCTGGAGCATCGCGCATACGGTTTTCTACCAACCCGCTATCTTTCAGCCCGAAGGTGCCGCCCGCAACGTGCGCTGGAATGGCAGCGCCAGTGTGCAGTACAAGTTCAGCGCCAACCTCAGCTTTCGGGCTACCTTCGCCAATTCGTACGAGAGCATCGTGGTGCCGGGCCGCGTCAACAACGATACCCGCCTCACGCTAGGCATGACCTACGAACGCAAGTAGCGTCTGGGCGCGACCGCAGCGGACCGTGCTGGTGCGGTGATCCGTTGCGTCTCATCGATAATTCTTAAATACCTCATACCCTTGCATGATTAGACCAGACAACCCATCCAGGCAGGCCAAACCAGGCTGGCGCGGCCGGGCGGCACGGTGGTGCGGTCTGGTGGGGTTGCTGTTGGTATCGTTCGTGGCGCCGGCGCAGGATTTTGTCTGGACGCCCAATCTACAGCAAGCCTTTTCGGAACTGACCAAAGGCCGGCTCCAACCGGCCCGGCAGTTGCTGGCCGCTGAGCCCGATCGCCCCAACGGAATCCACATTTTTCTGGACGATTACGCGGATATGGTGACCCTGCTCGCCTCCGATGACGACCGGCTGTTTGCCCAACTGGCCCCCCGCGAAGCTACCCGCCTCGACCAACTTGATGCCCTCGACGACGGCTCGCCCTACCAGCGGATGTTACTGGCCGAAGTGCGGCTGCACTGGGCGTTTGTGAAACTGAAATTTGGCAAAGAGGTGGCGGCGAGCTGGCAGGTGATCAAGGCGTATAAACTGCTGGCCGAGAATCAGCGGCGTTTTCCCGGTTTTCTGCCGACCTACAAATCGTTGGGTGTGCTGCGGGTGATGATCGGTTCGGTGCCCGACAGCTATGCCTGGGTGGCGCGGTTGCTGGGGCTGCGGGGTGATATACAACAGGGGATCGCCGACCTGCAACGCGCGCAGCAAGACCCCACGTTTCGCACCGAAGCCCGCCTGGCCGAACTGCTGATTCGGGCCTATGTGCTGCGTTTTACGGCCGCCGACGAGGCTGCCCTGCGCCGCTTTGTGGAGGAAGGTCCTGACAACCTGCTGGTTCGTTTCTTCGCGGCTACTACCGCCATGAAAAATGCCCAGTCGGAGCAGGCGCTGGCCTGGCTCACCACGCGCCCTGCCGGCACGGCCTACGTGGCATTGCCGGTGATCGACAACCTGCTGGGCGATATTTACCTGCAAAAAGGCCACTACCCAACCGCGCTGACTCACTACCAGCATTTTCTGACGACTTACCGGGGCCAGAATTTCGTCAAAGACACGCACTATAAGCGGTTTCTGTGTCATTGGCTGGCGGGCGACGAGGCATTGGCCCGTACTGAGCTTCCTCGAGTGCTGGCGGCTGGCCGAACCACCGTAGAGGCCGACAAAGCCGCTCAGAAAATGGCCGAAACGTACCTGAAGACGTACCCAAACGCCCGGCAGCGCGTGCTGATGCAGGCTCGGCTGGCGTCGGATGGCGGCTTTCTGGAACAAGCCCTTGCTCAACTGAAACCGTATACGGAAGCCAGTTTCCAGACCGTGGCCGAACGCGCCGAATACCAGTATCGGCTGGGGCGCATCGTCCAGAAGCAGAATAACCTGCCCGCCGCCATCGCTGCTTTCGAGCGGGCCATTGCGCTTAGCCAGCCCGATCAGCTATCGTTTGGGGCCACGGCGGCGTTGCAACTTGGTTACGTCTACCAGCAACTCCGCAACGTACCCAAAGCCCGGCAGGCGTTCGAGCTAGCCCTGAGCTACAAACGCCACGAGTACAAAAACAGTGTCGACAACAAAGCCCGCGCCGCGCTGAGCAGTTTGTAGTTTTTGAGTTTCGAGTTTGGGAGTTTTCAGTTGGCTATCACTCAACACCTACGTATGCGCCAGCCAACTTTAAAACTGAAAACTCGAAACGCTATTAATACCCCTCGCGGCTTTTTTCGACGATCTCGCGGGCTTCTTCCAGATCATCACCTTCGGGTTCAGGGATATCGTCGGCCCGTTTGGGGTCGGGGTTATACGTCAGGCCAAGCAGAATGGGGAAATGGTCGGAGCCGCAGGCGGGCAGGCGGCGAAGAGTGCGCAGCCGGAAATGATGCGAGACAAAGACGTGGTCGAGGGGCCAGCGCAAAAAGAAATACTCGGCGTGAAACGTGCTGTATAGCCCGCGACCCACGCGCGGATCGAGCAGACCGCTGATGCGCTGGAACAGGCGGGTGGTGTGCGACCAGGCCACGTCGTTCAGATCGCCTGCTACCAGTACGGGGCCGGTCTGTTTGCGCGCCTCCCGACCAACCAGCACCAGTTCGGCGTCGCGCTCGGTCGACCGGTAATGTTCAGTTGGGCTGGGTGGCTGCGGGTGAACACCGTAAAAGTGCAGAATATGCCCCGAGCGCAGTTCCAGATCCACCCGGATCGACGGAATGTCATCTTCGACCAAAAACCGCAGTTCATGGTCTTTAAACGGCAGTTTGGAATAGAACAGCATGCCGTAGGTGTTTTCCAGCGGGCACAAAATGCGGTAGGGGTAATCGGCCTCCAGCGGCTCCAGCTGACGCTTCCAGGTCTCGTTGGTTTCCAGGAGCATAATCAGATCGGGTTTATGCTCGCGGGCCAGCGCCAGTACTTTTGGGCATTGCGTGTTGGTCATCAGCACGTTGGCCGTCATCAGCAGCAATGAGTTTGGGTCATCCTTCACAGGCTGACTCCCTTTGGGGTAGCGCTGCCGGATCACCTGCCGCCGGTGAAAGGGCGTATACGGCCAGAACAACCACGCCTGATAGAGCATTGCCGCCGTCACGCCTGCCGGTGCCAGCCAATGCGGCCAACGGTAGTCATGCACGAAAAAGAGCCAGCCGCTCAGCCCAATGGCTGCCAGGGCGGCGAGCTGCGTGTGTGGGAAATCCCAGATACGTACCCACCAATAGTCGATACGAAGCAGGTGAATGAAGGAGATGGTGGTGATGAGCAGGCAGTAGAGTAGCCAGCCCCATTCCGTGGTTGTCATAGTGGATGTAACTCACTTATTGGTCGGAAGGTTGAAAAGTAACAAAAGGTGATCAATGGGTTGCAAACCGAACGGCCAATACCGCCGAAGCCCGCTAAAAGTGCCGTTTAGGCGAACGGAGGGCTATTTCGCTTTTTCGTATGCTGATTTCAGCGTTCTATGCTGTTATTTCGCGTATAATGAAAGTAGGAATTATCATGGGAAGCCTCTCTGACCAACCGGTTATGCAGGAGGCCGCCGACGCGCTCACCGAACTGGGCGTCGAGTGGGAAATGGATGTTGTATCGGCGCACCGCACGCCCGAAAAAATGGTCGAGTACGCCAAAACCGCCCGCAGCCGGGGGCTTTGTGCCGTGGTAGCTGGCGCGGGCGGCGCGGCGCACCTGCCCGGTATGGTAGCCTCGCTGACGAGCCTGCCCGTCATTGGCGTCCCCGTCAAATCGAGCAACTCCATCGACGGCTGGGATTCGGTCCTGTCGATTCTGCAAATGCCGGCGGGCGTTCCCGTGGCGACGGTTGCCCTTAACGGCGCCAAAAATGCCGGTATCCTGGCCGCCCAGATTGCCGCCACCGCCGACCCCGCGCTGGCCGCCCGGCTCGACGCCTACAAAGAAGGGTTGAAAGAGAAGGTGGTGGTGATGAGCCAAGAGCTGAAGAAACGCTCGCAGTAAGCCTCCCCAAAAAATGGCCCGGTTCATGCATAAGCATGCGCAAACCCCGTATTTATTGAACCCCACTTGAGCGTTACTACCTAATGGAGGATTCTACGAAAAACCCCCGCCCAACGGCCAATACGTCGCTGCCCCTTATTACGCTGCTGGTGCTGGTGGGCCTCATTGGTGCGTTGTTGTACATTGGCTACGACAGCCTGGCCGACGATACCGGCAATGCCAAAGAACTGACCAACGTGCCGCTGGATACGACCGACCTGGCGTTAACGGGCCAAACCGATAACCCCGAAGACCTGCTACCCGATACCAGCAACACCCCCGCCCCCGTGGATCTGTCGCAGGCCCCGGCGCCCGTAGATAGCAGCGTGGCCGACCGCTCGGCGGGCAACGTACCTGATAACGACGAAGGCGATGCCGTCGACGAAGCTAAGCCCGAAAAGAAACCCGAGGCCCCGGCCAAGCCCAAAGGACCCACGTCGAACTACACGGTGGGTGATGGCGAAACGTTTTACGGCGTAGCCAACCGAATGAACATGAAAGTGGCCACGCTGAAAGCCCTGAATCCGGGCGTGTCGGAAAACGATATCAAATCGGGCGTCACGAAACTGAAGGTACGGGTAAAGGCCATCCACACGGTCGGGCCGGGCGACGTACTGCGCGTGGTTGCCGAGAAGTACGGTGTCAGCAAGGAAGCGATCATGAAGGCCAACCGCAAAACGAAGGACTTTGCCGCCCGGGGCGAAAAGCTCATCATCCCCCTACCCGAAAAAGAGTAGGCAACTCACCCCCCTTCGGTCAAACCGGCAGCCCCGTCATTGTCCATCGTACATTATACACTGTACATTAGAACGGGTAACCGATGCCGAAGTTGAGCACCACCGGATTCGGCCCCGAAGCGAGGTTCCCGAATGAAAACTTGGGCAGGATGAACCGCTCATCGACCAGCCTCCCATCGGAAGCTACGTAGCGGCGGGCCGGATCATACACTTTGACGGCCGCATCGAGGCGGAGAATAACGAAGCTGAAGTCGAACCGGATACCCACGCCCGTGCCTACGGCGAGCTGTTCCAGGAACGTACCTGGCTGGAAAACACCCCGGTCCAGGTTGGTGCTGGCCGTACTGCTGCTTTGACGGCGCAATAGCCAGACATTACCGACGTCGACAAAGGCGGCGCCGTCGAGGTTGAGGGCGCTGCCAAACTTGATTAGCCGCCCCCGTAACTCGGCCGACCCTTCGAGCAGTACATCGCCCGGTCGCTCAAACCGGTAATCAAAGGCACCGCCTTCCTCTTCGCGGAAGAGAGGAGTATCCTGCGTACCCGATTGCGGGTAGGCCGCTCCCCAGCCCAACCGCCGGGGCAACCACGCCCGCACGCTGTTGGCACCGCCCGCGAAAAAGCGTTTTTCATAGGGAGCCGTTCGGTCGGGGCCGTAGCCGACTACAAGACCTCCGTTAGCCCGAAACGCCAGCACCGAGTTGACGCCAACCGGGAGGTAGTGCCGGTAGTCGATGTTGGTGCGCAGGTATTTGAAATACCGCAGACCTGTCTGATCGGCAAGCCTTTCGATGGCTCTATTACTTATCAGGTTGAGCGTTGTTCCACCTGACTCGCCCGTGACTCGTAAAAAGTTGGCCCGTCTATTCTGGCCCACAACGTTGGTATTGTAGGTATACCCCGCGTTGATGCTGGAAAAGAAGGCGCTCTGAAAGCTGGTGCGAATGGGGTTACCTTGGGCATCCTGTTGTTTCAGGAATTCTTCGAACGTCGAAGCGATCCGACTGGCACGGAGGTAATTGATGTCGGCAGGGCTGAGCGTGAACTGTTGGGCCTGATTTTTTTGCCACAGGTACGTCATGGCCAGCCGCAGGTTCTGGCGGGAGTACTCAGGTCGACTGATACTGGTATAGCCCAGCGATACCTGGGTACGTGGGTTGAGTTCATTGAACCGAAACCGGAGCCGCCCCGGAAACAGAATTTGTGGGAAGGTGAGCGAATTTGTTAGGCCGAACTCGCGGGAGCTGTATACACTATCGATCTGAATGAAACCCGTCTGCGCCTCGATCCCGAACCGAACCGACGTTTCAAACGTCTCCAGCCCACCAAACAGGTTGCGCACCCGTAGCGACAGGTTGCCAAACCCGCCGGGGTACAGGCTTTGAGTCTGGTACAGGCCCGTAGCGCCGCCTTCCACCGTGGCGTCGTATTTGTCGAGTGGTGTGGCTGTAATCACCGTGCGCAGTCGCCGGTTGGTCGTGTCGGTGAAGTTGACGTTGGAAAACCGGAACTGGTTGAGCAGGAAGAGTTGCCGCTGTGTAGCGTTATAGGCGTTCTGCCGGTACAGGTCGCCGGGCCGCAGCGAAATTTTGGTATCGAGCAGCCGGGGGCGATACAGCCCCCGCTCCAGCAGGTAGGTAATCCTGTTGTAGGCTATCGTATCAAGGGGCTGCTTCGTGTCGCGCGCTACGGTCATCTGCACGTCGCCGATGCGATAGATCGGGTGGGCCGTCTGCCCCGGCGGGTTAGCTAGTTGCACCGTCAGGTCGACGGGCTGAGAGCCCACGAACGCCGAGTCGATAAAGGCCGAATCGCGGGCCACTTCGTAGCGGATATACTGGCGACTGAACCCGTAGTAGCCATTGTTGCGCAGGAGTTCTTCGATCCGAATTCGCTCGTTCTCGAGGTTATCGGCGTCGTAGCGAGCCCCCACCTTCAGCAAGGAGTTGGCCAGCGAATACCCAACCAGTGAGTCGATGCGGCGGTCGGGTATCTGGTAGCGGACTGTGGCGTAGGTGTACGGGAGGTCTTCCGTAATCAGGTAGTTGACCCGCACCCGCCGGTCAAGGAGCGTATCGACGCTGAAGCCCGTTTTGGCCCGAAAAAAACCTTTACTCTGCAAATACCGCTGCATTTTGAGCGTGTTGCTCTGCGCATCGGCGGCGGCGTAATAGACGGGCGGCTCGCCAAAGTTCCGCATGACCCAGTTGCCGCCTTCGATGTAACGTTGCAGGTGGCGGGCCTGTCGGCTGAAGCGACGGTTCAGTTTACGAAGTGCCTTGGGGTTGTTAATCAGGTTCTGGCTTTCCTGCTCAAACCGGGCCGTGCGCACTTCCAGCTCGCGCCGGGCCGAGTCGGGGCGGTAGTTGCCCGAGAAGGCCTGATAGATCCACAGGCTGATGGTAAACGGACTTTGCAAAAAGCGCTTGTTGGGCCGTTGTGGAATTAGTTCGAGCAGTTCGTCATCTTCGATAAGCTCGTTGCCTTTGACCGTCTGCGTATAGAGCAGGTACTGGTTGTCGGGCAGTCGGCGCGACGACAGACAGCTCGTCAGTAGCGTACAGTGTACAATGAAGCAAGCCCAATGGATGAATCGCCGGCGTAAATGGTGAACTTTGCCCCACCGACGGGTAACCCGCTGAACCCACGGGTCCGTCGTACATCGTACATCGTACATTCGTTCGTCAATTATGCTCTCCAAATCACTCGCCCAGTTGGTTCGTTCCCTGCATCAGAAAAAATACCGTCAACAGGAGCAGTTGTTTCTAGTCGAAAACGGGAAGAGTGTGCAGGAAGTACTGGCCTCTGATTTTCGGGTCGACCTGCTGCTTTGTACCGAGGCTTTCTACAAAGAAAACGCCGGGGGGGCAGACCGCCAACGTTGCCGCGTCGAAATGGTGACCGCCGACGAACTGACCCGCGTGGGAACGCTCGAAAGCAATAACGCCGCCATTGCCGTTGTGCGTATGCGTCCCAACGTACCCAGCCCAACTCCGCTATCCCGTTCGGCCAACTGGACGCTCGTGCTCGACGACGTGCGCGACCCCGGCAATCTGGGCACCATCCTGCGCATCGCCGATTGGTACGGGATCGACACGATTTTGTGCTCCGAAACGACCGCCGATGTCTATAACCCCAAGGTAATCTCGGCCAGCAAAGGCTCATTCACGCGCATCCAATGGTGGTACGGCGACGTGGTTACGGTGCTGAAGCCCACCAAGCTGCCCATCCTGGGTGCGTTTCTGGATGGGGATGACGTGCACACGCTCCCGGCTAGTCAGCTACCGGCTGGGTATGTAGTGATGGGCAATGAAGCCAACGGCATCGGCCCGGCGCTCGAACCCCTCGTAACCCAGCGCATTACCATTCCGCGCTACGGCGCTGCCGAGTCGCTCAACGTCGGCATTGCCACGGCCGTGATTCTGGATAACCTACGCCGGATTCAACCACCCCCCGGCTTTCTTCTTGCTAAGGAGGGGGTGTAGCCACCCGTAGAAATCGATTAGTGCAAGCTATGATTGCATGCCTATTACTCCCCCTCCTTGCCAAGGAGGGGGCCGGGGGGTGGTTGAAAATGCGCCAGAATCGTAGCCCGTACAGCGAGCCAGTTGTGCAGGATGGCCTCATTAGAGAAGCGCAATACACGAATGCCCAGGGTTTCGATGGCAGCCTGCCGCTCAAGGTCGTAGTCCCGAACGGCAGGGTGTGAATGGATGCCGCCGTCTAGTTCGATGGCGAGGCGTTCGGATGGGCAGTAGAAATCAAGAATGAAGTGCCCAACGCTATGTTGTCGTCGGAATTTCCGGCCCGCGAGCTGACTGCCTTTGCTATACTGCCAAAAACGCTGCTCGGCTTTCGTAGCCCCGTTGCGCAATGCCTGGCGGGCTTCTTTCAGGTAGGCGACGTTGTTTAATTCCGTCATGGGTGAGCGGAGCGGACGGGTTGCTACATAAAGCTCGACATCGCCGATTCGTTGGCCAGTTCTTCGGCGTGTTCTTTGCCCAAATACCGGTCGATCAGCGTGTGAGCGAGGTAGAGGAGGGGCGTCAGCAAAATGGCCGTGGTGGCTTTATAGAGGTAGTTTATGATGCCCACCGCAATCACCTGCCCCAGTGACCAGTTGCCAAACACGTAGAAGGCAATGCCCAGCACCACAAACGAGTCGATCAACTGGGAAACGAGCGTCGAACCCGTCGCCCGCAACCAGATTTTGCGGCTGCCCGTGATGCGGCGCAGGTACTGGAACACCGAGGCGTCGAGGATCTGCCCGATCAGGAAGGCCGTGAGCGAGCCGATAATGATGCCCAGCCCCTGCCGGAAAATCATCTGGAAGGCATTGTTGATGTTGATCGGGTTACCCGCGCCGTCTTTGCTGTTGACATCGAGCCAGAACTGGGCGGGTGGCAGCGTCGTAACGGCGTAGATGATCAGGAAGCTATAGGCTACGAAACCCGCCGTCAGGAAAGAGATCCGGCGCACGCCCGCTTTGCCAAAATACTCGTTGATGATGTCGGACGTGATAAAGACAAACGGCCAGATGACCGCCCCCGCCGTGAGGTTGAAATCGAGAATGAAGTCGCCGAAGAGGTGAATCTGGGCGGGTTTGAGCCCCAGCGTGGTTTCGCCCGAAAAGATTTTGACGCCGATGATTTCGGCAATAATGGCATTGACCAGAAAGACCGCACTCAGAAAGATATAGAGGTTTGTGCGCTTGTTGGTAAAGGTATACGAAGGCATTGGTGACCAGATTACAGGATGAACGGGATTCAAGCCCCGAACAAACTAAATAAATCCTGTTTATCCTGTAATCGGGCCGTAACTATTTACTCCGCGCGCTGCTCTGGCGACAATTCAAAGGAAAAACGTGTAGAGTACGGCCGCGAGGACCAGAAAATGGACCGCCGCTAGGATGAAGTACGTGTTATCGCGGCTGAAGCCCCAGACCACGTTGAGTACGGCCAGTATGAGAACGATACACGTGAAGGCCAGCAGAATCAGGTCACCAAGGCCGGGGCCGCCATCCTGCGCCGATGGCCCAAATTTCATGCCCACTACGGTGATGATCGTAGCGATGACATAGAAGAGAGCGGTGAGCGTGTACTTATCCATTGGTCAGGTCGTTGTACAGCGCGACGAAACGGCTTGTTTCCTCATCGGTCAGAAAGGCTAATTCGTGCTTGATGATGGCGGCGGCGCTGTCGTATTCGCCAAGCAATATATCTTCGGTCCGAATCGTCAGTTCATACCAGAAGTCATCCTTTTCGGGGTCGGCGTCAAGCACATACTTGCCGTGCAGGTACGTATAGTCGTCCTCGCTGATGAGGCGCCCTTCGTCAAGAACGAGTTTTCCGCAGGCGTCATCGTTTTCGCAGTCATACGCCACATCGACCCGAACGCCATACTGTGCGGAGAGCTTCAGGAAGAAACCTCCGGGCAGGCCCTTAAGCGTCTGGAAATTGCCGATGAGTTCGGTAGGCGAGTACAGACTGTAGTCGCAGCCCTGTTTGCTAACATCCTTCGACGAGCCGTAGAAAGTCATTGGGCTACTACCAGTTGGGGGAGCGCCAACCAAAGCCCCAAAAACGTCCTCTTTAGGTTTGAGGGCATTGAGCAGTGCGTGGAGGTGAGCAATGGTTCGCGGGGTGCCCGTGAGGCTGAATGCGCAATCATACAGATTCGTCATGGGATAGCTTGGGGTCTTCGCTTTTGGGTAAACCTATTGCGTTGCGCCCTGCAGCAGGGTCCGGGTGATTTTATCGCTCCAGCCGGGTACTTCCACGTAAGGCGAGGTGGTGATGGTAACGGCGCTGAAATCCGAATTCCACCGGGCGCCCAGATCTGCCTCTTTCGTGCCGGAGTTGATGGTAATGGCCAGGGTTTTGGCTTTTGGTTTCCAGCCCTTGCCGGTGCTCTGCATGTATTTGGACCCGTTGAGAAACTCATTGACCGTAGTCAGCATCACAAACAGCAACTTGTAGCTGTCCTCAGTCAGCCTGGTTTTTCCCGAGTTGAGCGTGATGCTTAGTTTGCCCCGATTTTCCCGAATCTGATCGTCGCAAAGCGGTTTGTTGCTGTTGAGCGTGGTGCCGTTGACGCCCAATCCACACATCTTGTTGAGCGTCGTTCCGGCGGTATTATCCAGGTATTCTGCGATGGCCATGCCCGTCCGATTGAGCGTTTTGACGCCCATTGGCCGGTCGGTTTCCTTCATCAGTTTGTCCCAAAACTCGTTGGAGAGATTGGTGGTGACGAAGGTTTGTACTAGTACACTGGGTAGCCACGAGTGCTTGGCGGCAATGGTTTCCGCCAGTTCGTTTTTATCGTTCTGGGCGACTGCCTGTCCCAACAGACAAAGCGTTAAAAGAAAGGGGAGTGCGTATGGCTTCATGTGGTTGTTCTTGTTTGGCGTATATATGTGACATAGTTACACCAAAAAGCGATACTGGTATTTTGGTAAGTTAGGTAGCGGTAGGCGTCGCTCGGCCTGATTCGCCCGTAGCCAGACGGCGCCTCAAACCGACAGCGCTCATCAACGAAAAGAGGCTGCCCGGCCTAGCGCCAGACAGCCTCGTCGGAAAACTCGTTGACCAGATCAGGTACGTTACTCGGCGCGCAGTACTTCCAGCGGGGGGCGGGTCAGCACGTCGCGGCTGTTGAGCAGGCCAATCAGCATGGTTAGTGTCGTGACCACCACCACGACGATCAGCATCGGCCAGCCACTTGGCGCGTAGGGCATCTCGAACACATACCTGGCCAGCCCCCACGTACCCAGCACCGATAACGCGATGCCCGACAGCGACGCCAGCCCGCCTAGCAGGCCGTATTCGATGAGGGTGATGTAAAGAATCTGCTGCCGGTTGGCCCCCAGCGTGCGCAGCAACACGCTTTCCTGCATCCGCTGGTACTTGCTGATCACCACCGAACTGCCCAGCACCACCAGCCCCGTGACGATGCTGAAGAGGGCCATGAACTGAATAACGAACGAAATTTTGTCCAGAATGTCGTCCAGCGTTTTCAGGATGAGCCCAAGGTCGATAGCCGACACGTTGGGAAACTGACTCACCAGTGCCCGCTGAAACCGCGCCGACGTTTGGGTATCGGGCACGCGCGTCATGAGTACGCTAAACTGAGGAGCCTGCTCCAGCACCCCATTCGGGAACACAACCAGAAAATTGGTCTGGACCCGGTTCCAGTCGACGGTGCGGGTGCCACCCACGACAGTTTCGACCGGCGCGCCCTGCACGTTGAATACCAGTTTATCGCCCAGTTTCAGGTGCAGCCGTTTCATGAAATCGTCTTCAAAGGTCACGGCGGGCATACCGTTGGCCAGCGCCTGTGGCTTGCCCGAACTCAACTTTTCCGACTCGATGAGCGAGTCGCGGTACGTAACGCGGTATTCGCGGTTCAGCGCCCATTCGGGAATGTGCAGGGCCGTATCTTTCCGAATCTGAGCCAGCCCGCGCCCGTTGATGCTTTCCAGCCGCATGGTCACGATGGGCACCTGCTGCACCACCGGCAACCCCGACTGTTGCACCAACTGGCGGACGCCCGCTGTTTGTTCGCGCTGAATATCGAACAGCACCATATTGGGCCGGGGTGCGCCGCCCTCCCCGCCGCTAGCCGAAAACTGCACCCGGCCCAGCAACAGCGTTTGGGTGAGGTAAAGTGTTGTGATCAGAAACGCGCCCAGCCCAATGGAAATGAGCAGGATCAGCGTCTGGTTCTGGGGCCGGTACAGGTTGGCCAGGCTCTGCCGCCACACGAAACTCCAGCCCGTCGGGAAGAAGCGCCGCACCGCGGCCATCAGTAATTGCCCCATACCCGCCAGAATACCAAAGCTAAGGGCAATGCCGCCTGCGAAGCCAAGCGCCAGTTTCCAGTCGTGCGTTTGCCACCAGGCAAAACCCGTCACGAACACACCGATCAGCACCACCACGACGGCCTGCAACGGGTCGCGCCCACTGATGTCGGCGTCGTACGATGAACGCAGCGTGCGCAACGGCGACACGTTGCGGATCAGCAGCAGGGGCAGGGCGGCAAACAGCAGCGCGATCAGCAACCCCGTGGCTACGCCCTGTAGGATGGACGACCACGACAGGGTAGTGGTGACCGCAACGGGCAGAAACGAGCCGAACACGACGGGTAGTAGCCACTGCACCACCGAGCCGACGGCCGCCCCCAACACGGCCCCAAACAAGCCCATCAGGGCCGTCTGGGTTAGGAAAATCAGAAACGACTGCCAGCCACTCGCACCGAGCGTACGCAAAATGGCGACCGACGTGATCTTCTCCCGCACGTAGAGCTGCACCGCACTGGCCACGCCCACGCAGCCGAGCAGCAACGCAATGAAGGCTACCAGATTCAGGAAGCGGTTGAGGTCGGTGAAGGCCCGGCCCGTCTGCCGTTTGCGTTCGGCGACGGTATCGGTGGTCAGGCCGGCTTTGTCGAGGGTGGGTTCGAGCCGTTTGATGAGGGCTGGTACGTCGGTGCCTTTGGCGAATTTGTAGTAAAACTTGTAGTTGACGCGGCTGCCTTTCTGCAACAGGTTGGTTTGGTTCAGGTACGTTGCCGGCACGAACACGGTAGGGGCAACGGCGGCGGTAGCGGCGGTCGCACCGGGCGTTTTCAGCACCCGACCCGCTACCAGAAACGACACCTCACCCACCCGGACCGAGTCGCCCACGTTGGCCCCAAACTGCACCAGCAGGGCATCGTCGACCAGCGCCACGCGTGGTGTGTTTGTCTGCCGAAACTGCGCCACGGCCGCGGCCGGTTCGACCTCCCAGGTGCCGTAGTAGGGAAAGCGGCCTTCGAGGGCTTTCACCTGCGCCAGCCGCACTCCGCCCGAGCGCGGAAACAGCACCATCGAGGCAAACGCCGTTTCGCTGCTGCGCTCATTGCCAATGCCCTGTAGCAGATTCAGCGTTTTTTGGGTAGGCCGCTGATTGGCCGTAACCGTGAGGTCGGCTCCGAGCAGTTCCTGCGCTTGCTCGTCGATGCTGCGGGCGAGGTTATCGCCAAACGAGTTGATGGCCACCAGCGCCGCGATGCCCAGCACAATGGCTGAGATAAATAGCAACAGCCGTTGCCGACTGCGCCGACTATCGCGCCAGGCCATGTTTAAGATGAATGACATAAGATGAAAAGGGTTGGGGGCATTAAGCTTCGCGTCATTGGTGGTCATTCGTAGTCATTGATAGGCATTGGTTGTTTTACAATGAATCACAACCAATGACAATGAATGACGCCGTAGGCAAATGACCATTAATGACAACGAATGACCACTAATGACCACTAATTGAATACCGTATCTTCCACAACGTGCCCGCCCCGGATGCGGATCATGCGGCCGGTTTTGGCGGCCAGCTCCAGGTCGTGCGTGACCACGACGAGGGTCGTGCCGGCTTCGCGGTTCAGCTCGAAGAGTAAGTTCTCGACGGTGGCGCTCGTGTCTTCGTCGAGGTTGCCGGTGGGTTCATCGGCAAATAGAATGGCAGGCCGGTTGGAGAACGCCCGGGCGAGCGACACCCGCTGCTGCTCCCCGCCGCTCAGTTGCAGCGGGTAGTGGTGGCTCCGGTTGCCCAGCCCCACGCGGTCGAGCAAATCGCGGGCGATGCGCTCGGCCCCGCGCTGCCCGCGTAGCTCAAGCGGTACCATCACGTTTTCGAGCGCCGTTAGGGTAGGCAGTAGCTGGAAATTCTGAAAAATAAAGCCGACATGCTGGTTACGCACCGCCGCCCGCTGATCCTCGTTGAGGGTATCGAGTTGCACGCCATTGAGCCAGACGCTGCCCGATGTGGCCCGGTCGAGGCCCGCGCAGAGGCCCAATAGAGTGGTTTTGCCGCTACCGCTGGGACCAACGATGGCAAACGTATCGCCCGGCTGTAAACTGAAACTAACGTCGTGTAGAACGGTAAGCGTCTGACCGGCACTCTGATAGGTCTTGGTCAGGTTATCAACGCGTAAACTCATAAGTCAGGTTGTCTGGAAACACAGCGCCTACTGCCCGGTGTTGTTTGGGTATAACTGTATTGACTTTATTTTCGTCGCGGCCAACCCACAGAATTGGGCTGATCGGTCAGAATGCGGTACAAACTGCTTCGCAGAAGCGGCAAACCCGTGTTTACGCGCCCAATCCACAATACGTACTGCTTATGCATGAAACCGTACTCTTGGCCCTGGGCCTGCTGCTCACCATGTCGTTGCTAGCGACGTTGGCACACCGGCTGCGGGTGCCCACCCCCATTTTTCTGGTCGTGGGTGGGCTACTTATCAGTCTGCTGCCCGGCGTTCCGCGCATTGTGCTCGAACCAGACCTGATCTTTCTGGTCTTTCTACCGCCACTGCTTTACGAAGCCGCCTGGTTTGCTTCGTGGCGCGAACTCTGGCGCTGGCGCCGTATCGTGCTGGTGCTGGCGTTTGGGCTGGTGATACTGACGGCAACGGCTGTGGCCTATACGGCCGTCTGGGTTATTCCCGGCTTTACGCTGGCGCTGGGTTTTCTGCTGGGGGGCATTATTTCGCCGCCCGATGCGGTGGCGGCTACCTCCGTGCTCCGCGACGTCGACGTACCCAAAAGCAGCGTTAGTATCCTCGAAGGGGAAAGCCTCATCAACGACGCGGCCAGCCTGATCGTGTTCCGGTTTGCGCTGAGTGGCGTCGAGACCGGCACCTTCGACTGGCAGGCGATTGCGCTTTCGTTTGTCTCGGTTACGCTAATCGGCGTGGCAGTCGGGCTGGGTGTGGCTGGTGTATTCTACTGTTTGTACCGCTGGCTTAACCTGCAACTGCGCATTAGCATCTTGTTTACGTTTATTGCGCCCTATATCATGTACCTGCTTGCCGAAGAGTTGCACGGGTCGGGCGTCATTGCCGTGGTGAGCGGGGGGCTTTTTCTGTCTACACAGAGCCATCAGTTGTTCAACCACTCGATGCGGCTGCAAAACTCATCCATGTGGGCCACCATTATTTTCGTGATCAATGGCATTGTCTTTACGCTCATTGGCCTGGAGCTCCCCGTCATTCTCGACGAACTGAAGCAATACAGCTACCCGTTGTCTACGTCGCTCGGATACGGCCTGCTGATGGCCGCTCTGGTTATTGTCGTGCGGCTGGTGTTTTCGCTCTTCGCGTCCGTTTTTACCGACATCGCCGGACGGTTTATCACCGTGGCGGTACGTAACGTGGGCTGGCGGGGACCAATTGTGCTGGGCTGGGCAGGCATGCGGGGCGTGGTGTCGCTGGCGGCGGCCCTGTCGGTGCCGTTGACGCTGCCCAACGGAGTCGATTTTCCGCAACGGCCCCTGCTGTTGCTCATCACGTTTGTCGTGATCCTGGTCACGCTGGTGTTGCAGGGCCTGACGCTGCCGATGCTCGCCCGCTGGGTACGTCCCCAGGAACTCATCGACCGCCTGCCCGAAGACGTACAGGAAAAACTGATCAAACAGCAATTGCAGGAAGCTGCCCTTCGGGAGCTGAACCAGCACTACCAGGATAAGGTAGCAGATAACCCGCTGATGGCCGATCTGAAACGCCGCCTGGAGACCTTTTTGTTTGCGGCGAAGCTGACCAACTCGCCCGAAGACCGGCAGTTGCTCACTACTTACAAAGAGGCCACGGAGCGGCTGCATCAGGCCAAACGGGCGGAACTGACGCGGTTGGGGAAGGAGCAAAAAATGGATAAGGAAGTGCTGATGAAAGCGGAAGCCCAGCTTGATCTGGAGGAAGAAAAACGCGATCATCCGATTCGCTAGCGTTTCCGTTTGCCTGAGTCGATCAAGCTCGGACGGTCGCACGCAAACGGAAACGCGTATTCGTGGGTTAACTAAAGCGAAACGGTCGTTTGCCCTTCGACCAACCTGAATCTATGCAAGTCATTACCCGCGTTACGGCGCTACTCCTGCTGGCTGGCTTTTTGAGCTGCCAGACCAAAACCGATACGGCTACCCAAACCACCACGGCCACCGATTCTACGGGGACCACCGCCTCAACGGCTTCGACCAAAAAAGTAATTGTTTTCTTCGGGAACAGCCTGGCTGCCGGGTATGGCCTCGACAACACCGCCGACGCCTTCCCGAACCGGATTGGCGCGCGGATCGACTCGTTGGGCTTGCCCTACCGGGTGGTCAACGCCGGACTAAGCGGCGAAACCACCGCCGGTGGCCGTAGCCGCGTAGGCTGGATTCTGCGGCAGGCCGGACGTGGCACCGCCGTCGACGTTTTCGTGCTCGAACTGGGCGGCAACGATGGCCTGCGCGGCATTCCGCTCAAGTCGTCGCGGGAGAACTTGCAGGCCATTATCGATACCGTCCGGCTACAAAACCCGCAGGCCCGGGTCGTGATTGCCGGGATGCAGATTCCGCCCAACCTGGGCCGTACCTACACCACCGAATTCCGCGAGCTGTTCAAAGAGCTGGCGACCAAAAACAAGGCCGTGCTGATTCCCTTTCTGCTCGAAGGAGTGGGCGGTAACCCCAAACTGAATCAGCCCGATGGTATTCACCCCAACGTACAGGGCCACCGCATCGTGGCTGAAACCGTCTGGCAGGTGATTGGCCCCATGCTCCAGGCGAGCTAAGGAAATTGGGAGCCGTGGCGTAGGGCTAATGCCCTGCCCGTCGACTTGGCGTCAGCTATACGCCCGCATTTATAATGCGCATGGCTAGTGATGCTCGCTTCACAATAAAATGAGGGAAAAACAGTACCCTTATTAGTATCCCTTCGGTCCTCATGCAAAAGCTATTCATTACCCTACTCGGCCTGTTTGTGGGCGGGCAAGCCGTATTGGCTCAGTCTACGTCGCCCGATTACCGGCCGCAGTACCATTTTACACCGCCTCAAAACTGGATCAACGACCCCAATGGCTTGGTCTATTACGACGGCGAATACCATTTGTTTTACCAACATAACCCGTTCGGCAACGAATGGGGACATATGAGCTGGGGGCATGCCGTCAGTCCCGATCTGCTGCACTGGGAGCACCTGCCCGTAGCGATTCCCGAGTTTACCAACCCCGACACCAAAGCGCAGACGGCCATTTTTTCGGGCAGTTCGATGATTGATAAAGGTAACAAAAACGGCCTCTGCCCAACCGGCACCAAAGACTGCATGATCGCGGTGTATACCGGCAATGTGACGAAGGGCGATCAGCAACTGGCGCAGTACCAGAATCTGGCCTACAGCGCCGACAAGGGACGTACCTGGACGCAGTACGCCAAGAACCCCATCGTCGACATTGGCAGCAAGGAGTTTCGTGACCCAAACGTGTTCTGGTATGCGCCGCAGCAGAAATGGGTGATGGCCACCGTGAAGGCCACCGAGCACCGGGTCGCGCTGTACGAGTCGAAAGACCTGAAAAACTGGCAGTTCATGAGCCATTTCGGGAACGTGGGCGATACCACCAAGGTATGGGAATGCCCCGCGCTGATGCCGGTACCCATTCAGAACGAAAAAGGCAAAAGCCGCTGGGTGCTGTTCATCTCGGCGGGCCATCCGCAGGCCGATTACGTGGGCATGCAATACTTTGTGGGTACGTTCAACGGCAAAGAGTTCAAGCTCGACCCGGCTAACCCCCGGCCCATTGCGCCCAGCGTCATGAACGTGGTCGATTGGGGAAAAGACTATTACGCAGCGATTCAATACAACAACCTGCCGACCGAACAACGCGGCCCGGTGATGATTGGCTGGCTCAACAACTGGGCCTACGCTAACCACCTGCCCACTACGCCGTTCAAGGGAGCGATGTCGCTGCCCCGGCAAATCAGCCTGAAGCGAACCCGGACGGGCCTTCAACTGATTCAGCAGCCCATCGAGGGCGTGACGCGCCTGCGCGGCGACCGGCGGATTCAGAAGATTCTGCGCCTGACCAACCAGAGCCAGCCGCTCGATCAAACGACGAGCAATGCCTACGAACTGGAACTGGAAATTGTACCCGGCGCGGCCAAAACCGTGGGGCTGAAACTGGCCAAAGGGCCCAAGTCAGAAACCATCCTGCAATACACCGACGGTCTGTTGCAACTGGATCGCCGCCGCTCGGGTAACGTGTCGTTCGATAAACGATTCCCAAGCATTGAAGAAGCCCCGGTCGCCTTGCAGAATGGTGTGCTTAAGCTGCGCATCTTCATCGACAAGTCGATCATCGAAGTGTTTGCCAACAACGGCGAACGCGTCATTACGGATCAGATTTTCCCCAATCCGGCCACCGGCGACACACCCTCGGGCGGCATTGAGCTCTTTGTCGATGGGGGCAGCGCCGTGTTCAGAAACATCACCCGTTGGACGTACAAGAAGCCGTGAAGTAGTCCAATGTTCAAGGTCCAATGTCCAAGTCTTAACGTTGGACCTTGAACATTGGACTACAAACTAACCTCCTGCTTGCCGGGTACCAGGTTCAGGCTGCGGCCCTGCCAGCGGAGGGTGCCGCGCAGACCGGGCGGGAGGGTTACGTTGCCTCGTAGCGTGCCGGTCGGGGTTTTCTCAAATCGGACCGAAATATCGCCGCTGGGGTGGGGGAGGGTGCCTTCGGCGCTCGCCAACGTACCCAGATAGGGCTCAATCTTCACCGACCGGAAACCAGGCTCGGCGGGATTGATCCCGCAGACCGTCGACAGGAATTCGTAAACGGGCGAGGCACTCCAGGCGTGGCAGTCGGAGCGGGTCGGTTCGGGGTTCTCGGCGAAGGTGGTCAGGCCGTTGGCGATCATCGTGTGCCAGGGCTGTAGCTGCGGGATAAACTCGTCGCCCAGGCCGTTCTTCTTCAGCGCCTGAAACAGGTAGAATTTGAAGTAATAAGTGGCGGGTCGGAGGCTATCTGTGGGGGCGCTGGCGAGTACTTTCTTCAGTACGTCGCGCTGTTGGCCCGCCGGAATGGCGTTGGTCAGTACGGCGAAAATGTTGGCGTGCTGGCTGAATTTGGTCTTCGCGGGCGTATCGGCCAACAACCCTTTGGCGGGTACCCAACACCGATCCATCACGGCTTTGTTGAGGCGGCGGGCCAGTTCGCGGTAATGCTCGGCGCGTTCGTTGCGGCCGTAATGGGCAAACAGATCGGCGGCGCGCAGGTACGTATACGCCTGTTGCAGGGTCAGCACGCTCGACCCGCCAAACTTGGCTCCGTCGGGTACGCCACCCAGTCGCTCGCTTTCGTTCCAGGGCCACGACCAATCGACGAAATTCCACCACATCAGCGGCCCATTGAGGCTGGTCTGGCGGTCGAGGCGGTTTTCGTGCCAGGTCATAACGGCCTCAATGCCCGCCAGCCGTTCGCTCACGAAGGCGTCGTCGCGGCGGTGCATCCAGTAGTCGTGCACCATGCACACCCAGAACAGTGAGAACGTCGGAATCACCTGCGGATCGGCGCAGGGGTAGCGGCTTTGGGTGAGACCGTCGGCGATGCGGCTCTGATCGTAGTCCAGAATGGCGTTGCGCATGAGCCGGTCGTCGCCCGCTACGTAGAGCGAAATCAAGGCCTGAATGCGGGTGTCACCCACGTATTGCAACTGTTCGTAGTAGGGGCAGTCGTAGTAGGTTTCGCCCGCGCAGAGCCGCGCCGTGCGCCAGCCCACCTCCCAAACGCGGGCGAGGCTGCTGTCGGACGAGGCGAAGCGACCTTTCTGCTCGAACGGATAGCCCGTGAAATCGCCCTGTAGGTTATTGATCGTCAGCGGTTCGTCTTTGGTATCAATAGTTAGTTGCAGGTAGCGGTACGTCCGGAACCAGAGCGGCCGGAACAATCGCCGCGCTCCGCCATCGGTGATGAACACGTCTTCAATGCCTGCAATCTGCTTGCCCTCGACCTCGTTACGGTTGCCCTTTTGCCGGTTGGCATCGAACAGCCCTTCGGCATAGGTCAGCGTCAACGAGGCGCCTTTTCCGGCCGATACCGTCAGCTCGGGGTAGGCGTTGGTCAATGTTTTCTGGTCGAACAGAAGCACCGCTCGCGTGTTAGCTGGCACTGTCAGTTCGCTTTTACCCTGCACAAACCCGTCCGGTACGGTCACGCCGGTGGCCCGCCGCACGGCGTTGAGCCGAATGGGCTGGCTTTCCATCGCGGGAATGGTGCGCGGTAGTAGCGCCCAGTTGCCGTCGGTGCCCATACCCCGCGGTTTGGCCGGAAACCCATAGGGTTTGGCGGCGGGCCATCGGCTGTCGTCGAAAGTCGGCTGTTCCCAGCCCCACGGATACTGGCCCGCATCGACCCGCTCGCCATCGCCCACAACGATGTACGTTCTGAGTTTAGCGCCGTCGACTTTGACGGGCGCGTAGGCGGCATTCTGCATCACTTTCCAGCTCGCGTTCGTATTGACAGCCGCTTCGGCTGGACTGTCGCCCTGCACCACAAATCCCAGTTGGTAGCTCATCTGCGCCAGCGGGGCCGACTCGGCCAGGTGCCAGACCTGCGCAGCCAGCGTGTTGTTGCCTGCCTGCAGAAACGGGGCCAGATCGAGCGTTTCGTAGTGCCAGTGCTGCGTATCGCCACGGGCCGGACCCATCGCTACGTACCGACCGTTGACATACAGCCGGTAGCGGTTATCGGCCGAAACGTGCACAATAAACCGGCCTGGTTTCTGGGGCAGGCTGATGGTCTTGCGGAAATGATAAACGCCGTACTGCCGGGCCAGGGCCGTGGGGTGCGTGAGCCATTTGGCCTCCCACGGAATCGTTTGCCACGTACCCGGCGATTCGGCTGGCTGCGACGACTGATAGACCGGTTGGGCGTGAAGCGACACACCGGTAAGGAACAGGAGTAGGAATACGAGACGCATGGACCAAAGATAACAGTCGGTCGGATGCGTTGCTGTTTGTTGGTGTCGGTGTGCCCGGCCCTAGCTGCTTTTCAGTAACCCTTCGGGGACACTGAGCTCGCCGGTTTGGGGGTCGATGAGGCCGTTGCGTTCGTCTTCGATATCGGTGGCCTGCGTGTAGATGTCGCCGGCAATGGGTCGGGCGCGGAGTTCCTGCTTAAACTGCCGGATGCGATCCGTGCGGCTGGCCGAGTCGTCCGGGCCACCATAGTTAGCAAAGCCGAAACCGCCCCACTCACTCACGATCAGTGGCACCTGCTTGCGGAAGAAAAACGGGTCGCCCACCACCAGCGGAAAGGCCGCCGTGGCCTCAAGTTCACCGTTCACCAGCCGGTCCAGCACATACCGCCAGTGGCCGAGGTCGGGCGTATAAAGGTGGGCCGTGAGCAGATCCGATTTCAGGCGTCCTTCCTGCGAAATATGGTGCCAGCCATCGTTGTCGACCACCAGGAACTGCGGATGATGAATCTGCATGTAATGGTAGGTGTCGGTGATATACTGCCGGGTTTCGGGGTTGGTGGCGATGTCTTCGGCCCCCCAGTCTTCGTTGTACAAACTCCAGATAATCACCGACGGGTGCGTTTCGATCAGCGCCAACATCCGATCCAACTCGGCGCGGTGGTTCTGTCGGCTTTTTTTGTTGGAACGGTGCGGGCTCGGCACTTCCACCCAAAGCAGCAGCCCCAACTCATCGGCGAGGTTGTAAATGCGTGGATCAATACCGGCGATGTGTACCCGCACGAGGTTGCAGCCTACGGCCTGCATGGCGTAGAAGTGGCGCTTCATCTCCTCGTAGGTGGCCTGCCCCGGCTGGTAGAGAATCCCATCCAGGTACGTTGCCTGCCCATTGAGGTACACGCAGCAGCCCCGTGCTTCGGCTTTTCGCAGGCCAAAATGGGCTTCAATCTGCGCTTTGTTACCCTGGCTGTCGATCAGTTGCGCCGTGAGTCGGTACAGGTGCGGATCCTGCGGCGCCCAGAGCCGGGCGTTGGGCAATTCAGCCACGACGCGCTGGTTTTTCTGGCCAAATTCGAGGTGCAGCGGAAATTCTTCAACGGCGAGCGGGGCGGTGTTGCTGCCATCCTGCTCGTCGATTTGAAGCCGGATCACATAGTCGCCGGGGTCGTGGATACGCGTAGTCAGGTTGAACCGAACCAGGTTGTCTTCGATGATGCTCACTACCCCCACCCGCGACCGCAGCCGGTTTCGTTCGACGGTTTCGAGCCATACGCTACGGACCGCGCCGGTGTAGGTCTGGTACCAGATGCCGCCCCGTTTATAGACGCTCGACTCCTGCTTGCCGCGCGGAATGTCGGCGTCCATGGTGTCGGCAATCCGCACCGTGAGGCGGTTGGTGGGCTGAAGCAGTTTTTCGCCCAGCTCATACGAAAATGAGGTGTATTCGCCGTAGTGAATCGCTTCGCCCTCGATGGTCTGGAGGCGTTTGCCGTTGAGCCACACCTGCGTTTCGTAGCCGCAGGCCCCAAAGGTGAGCTGAAACATCGGCAGGGGCGCGTCGCCCTGGGTACGTTCGGGCAACTGAAACTCACGCTCATACCAGACGACCACCTTATCCTGCCAGCCCAGCGCGGGCCAGCTGGGTACGTTGCCGCCCTCATGCGCCCGCGCAATGTGCTCTTCAACCGAGCCGGGCCAGTGGGCTATCTGCGAATAGGTGTGGCCCGCCTGCCAGTTCTGCGCCAGCCCTTCGTCGGCCAGGTCCCACTCGAAATGCCAGTCGCCGTCGAGTAGCAGGTAATTATTGGAACGCAGGACCGCCCGCGGCAGCGGGTTGATCGGGATGGGCGTTTGAGCAGGGGTGGGGTGGCTTTCGGTGGCGTTGCGGTTGGCAAAGGCTGGTTGCATCAGTAGAGAGGGGTTACCTCTGCCTAACCCCGTAGCCCCTAATGCGTTTGTGAATATGAGCGTAAGGGCGGGGGAGGGGCCGGGATGGCCGGGTTAACGGTGAGCGCTCCCGGCTAACCCGCAACCCCGGCCTCTCCCTGCCCCAGCCCCGCGCCTTACTTCATTTCCCGCAGGCAAAAGCCGTACATCACGGCGAAGAGGACGCTGAAAAACGCGCCGAACGAGGTGTTGAAACCGGCCAGGCCGACAAAGTAGAGGGGGAGCGCGATGCCCAGCACGACGCCCGCTACGTAGATGTAGAAACCCACTTTGCGCAGCCGAAACATGAGCACCACACCCACGAGCGTAATGAGTGAATACACCAGCTGCGACAGGCTAAGCTGCCGCACGACGCTCGGGTTTTCGGGCGTGGGGTTGTCGGCGTTGGCGCCCCGGTCCTCGTAAAATGCTTTGGGGTCGGCGCGATCGGCAGCGGGGGCGCTGGCGGGCTGGCGGGAGGTCTGTACCGTATTGGCTACCCGCTCGGGGTCGGCCAGGGCAATACCGCTTTCGATCAGGCCCCACCCGCAGCTCAGGAAGGAAAACACGCAAAGAATGGTCAGGAACTGAGAACGCATGAAGCAGATGAGGTTGATGGCGAATGACAAGAAGGCGGGGCAATTGGTTTAACAACCAGCTGACGTTGGACTTTGATCGTTTGATCTTGGACTTTGCCCGTTGACGCTTAGCTTTACCCCCAAACAAACGACAATATTAACCACAGTTTTGACCCGATTATGACACTTCAGGAACTGACCGACAACATCCGCTCGCGCGTGGCTAACGCCGACTCACTCGATGCCACTGCCAAACTCGTTACGGATCAGGGGGTTGTTTTCATCAACGCCAAACAGTCGCCGGCTACGGTCTCCAACGACGACGCCCCCGCCGACTGCGAAATGCACGTGAGTGTGAACGACCTCGAAAAAATGGGAACGGGCGATCTGAACCCCATGATGGCCTTCATGACCGGCAAGCTCAAAGTAAAAGGCGACATGGGCGTAGCCATGAAGCTGGGGCAGGTGATGGGGTAGATTGCGGCCCGAACGAGTGAATAAACCAAAGAGTGATTATCTTGTACAGGGAAAAAGTGCATTACTGTCGCTTTGGTAAGGTACTTGGTCCCGCCCCCACTCGCTGGCTTATTCACTCATTCACGCTTCAGAACCCTTGACCTCTCGCAGAACCTTTATCAAATCGGGCGCGCTGGCGGCCGCCGCTTTCAGCATTGTGCCCCGGCACGTGCTGGGGAAAGGCTACATCGCGCCCTCCGACAAGCTGAATATTGCCGCCGTTGGCTGTGGCGGAAAAGCCGATTACAATATTCAGCAGGCATACAACGGCGGTACCGACAATATTGTAGCCCTCTGCGATGTCGATGACCGGCAGGCTAAAAAATACCGCGAAAAGTTTTCGTCGGCCCCCTATTTCCGCGACTACCGCGAGATGCTCGATAAGGTGGGTAAAACCATCGATGCGGTGATCGTAACGACGCCCGACCACATGCACGCCCCGATCGCGATGGCGGCCATGAACCTGGGCAAACACGTCTACGTCGAAAAACCCCTCACACACGACATCTACGAAGCCCGGATGCTCACCGAGGCCGCCCGGCGCAACAAAGTAGTTACGCAGATGGGCAATCAGGGCAGCAGCGGCGACGCCACCCGCTACGTTGAAGCCCTCATTCAGAACAAGGTAATCGGCCACGTGCACACGGTCTACTGCTGGACCAACCGCCCCACCTGGCCGCAGGGCGTACAGTCGCCCAAAGACAAGAACGAATCGCAGCCTGTGCCGAGTGAAGTCGACTGGAACAAATGGCTGGGAACAGCACCCTACCGCGACTATCACCCGGCCTACATGCCCTTCCGCTGGCGGGGCTACTGGGACTTCGGCACCGGCGCCCTGGGCGACATGGGTTGTCACTTCATCGACGTGCCGTTCCGGGCGCTCAAGCTCAAATACCCTGCCTCGGTGGAGTGTAGCGTCGGCTCAGTCTATGCCGATTTCTTTCAGGAAGCCTTCTTCGACGATGTGTGCCCGCCTTCGTCGACGGTGCACATGACGTTTCCGTCGGAAGACCGCAAGGTGAAGGATATCAAATTTTCGTGGTTTGATGGTGGCATCCGGCCCCCGCTGCCCGACGGCGTCACCTACGAACAGGTCTTTTCCGACATCGACGGCGGCATGCTGTTCATGGGCACCAAAGGCATGCTGTCAGCGGGGTTGTTCGGCAATAACTACAAGCTGCTGCCTGTCGAAAAATTCGAGGGGCAGGCTATGCCCGCCCCCATCCGGCCGCTGGTCGACGGCAAAACGGAGGGGCATCAGCAGCAGTGGGTCAACGCCTGCAAGCAGGGGTTTGGTGCCTATACCTCGTCGGGCTTCGATTCGGCCGGGCCACTCACCGAAATGGTGCTGATGGGAAACCTCGCCACGCGCAGCTACATGGCGCGGGAGGGCAATCAATTTCCAGGCCGAAAAAAGCTGCTGTGGGATGGTGATTCGATGCGAGTTACCAATTTCGATTATGCGAACCAATTTGTAAAACGAACCTACGCAAACGGATACACTTTATAGCATAAAACTACGTCTACTTAAGTAGAAAGAGGCGGTAAAAACCTGTGGTTTTTACCGCCTCTTTCTTTTTCGAAAAAAAGTGTGCTGAAACGGGCCTTTTAGTGTGGCCAAATCAGCCTCACACAGTCTTTAGTGTTACCTAAAAGTCAGTCGATAAATTTTAGGCTAATTTTTAATAGAAAGTTTTGTACTAAATGGTGAATTTATAATGAGCGATGCTTACTAAACATAGTACACTTTTGACATGTATTTGATTGATTGTCAAGGCGAAGAAATAGCCGATTTTCCGTATAAATACGTATGTCAGCTTGAGCGAGTCGACATGGCTGGTGACTTACAATGGCGCTCAATGAACAGCATTTAGGCGTAATTTTTGTCTGAATTTGTACACTTATGAGAACACTTTTATCCATCTATGTTTATCTACTGTTCGTGTCCTTTTGTAAGGCACAAACGCCGCCGTCCAACCGCTACACGATAAGTGGCTATGTTCGGGAAATGGGCAGCCATGAAGCCCTGCTTGGTGCTACCGTCCGCGTCGCCGATAAACAACTGGGCACTCAGTCCAATACGTTTGGCTTTTATTCAATAACCTTGCCCGAAGCTGACTCGGTTTCGCTCATTTTTTCGCTCGTAGGTTACCAGCCTCAGGTACGTACCGTTTCGTTGCATGAAGCGCAGACGTTCACCGTTGAGCTGATGGCGGGCGAACAACTGCGGGAGGTGGTTGTGAGCGGTGAAAAACAGCATGAACGGGTGAGCGAAACGGCGCAGATGAGCCAGATCGAGCTGCCCATCGCCCAGATCAAGAAGGTGCCCGCCCTGCTGGGGGAGAAAGACGTGCTCAAGGTGCTGCAACTGATGCCCGGAGTGCAGAAAGGCTCCGAGGGGCAGAGTGGGTTGTATGTGCGGGGGGGCGGCCCCGACCAGAACCTGATCGTGCTGGATGATGCGGTGGTGTACAACGCCAGCCACTTGTTTGGTTTTTTCTCGGTCTTCAACGGGGATGCCCTGAAGAGTGTGGAGCTGACCAAGGGTGGTTTCCCGGCCCGGTACGGGGGTCGGCTCTCCTCGGTCATTGACCTGACGATGAAAGACGGGGCCCGCGATCAACTGCATGGCGAGGTAGGCGTTGGCATCATTGCGGCCCGGGCGACCCTGGAAGGGCCCTTGCTGTCGCCCAAAAATGGCAAACGGGCACCGGCTTCCTTCATTATCTCGGCCCGCCGAACGTACCTGGATGCACTGGCGGCCCCCCTCATCAAACGGCAGACCAACGGCGAAAGCAGCGCTGGCTACTTTTTCTACGACCTGAACGCCAAGCTTAATTTTGACCTTGGCCCTCGTGATAAAATCTATGTAAGTGGCTATTTCGGCCGCGACAAGTTCAACTCGGCCAACAACGTCGAGAAGACAAGCATTGGCCTGGGCTGGGGCAACGCTACGGCAACCATGCGCTGGAACCACCAGTTCAGCCAAAAACTATTCGCCAATACATCGCTGATTTTCAGTGATTACGGTTTCCATATCGACGCCGACCAACTGGTGGGCGACCAGAGCCGGTTTATTCTGAACTACTCGTCGGGTATTCGGGATTATGGGTTCAAACACGACCTCGACTATTACCCCCTGCCCAACCACGCCATGCGGTTCGGGTTGCAGGTGACCGACCACCAGTTTACGCCCAGTGCCATTGTGCTCGAAAACCAGGCGCTGGCGTCGATCAAGCGGGAAGTGGAACGGATCGACGTGCTGGAAGCGGGTGTCTACGCCGAAGATACCTGGCAGCCGGGGCGGCACTGGCGGTTCAATGGCGGGTTACGGTTAAGCTCGTTCAGTACAAAAAACGTCCGCTACATACAGCCTGAGCCGCGCCTGTCAACTGCCTACTCATTTGGCGCCAACTGGGCCGCCAAGGCTTCGTATGCGCTTATGAACCAGTATGTGCATCTGCTCAGCAACACCGGCGTTGGGCTGCCCACCGACCTGTGGGTGCCTACTACGGATCGGGTGAAACCGCAGCAGTCGCAGCAGTGGGCGGTGGGTCTGGCCAAGGATGTCCCGAAGGCTGACCTGGCGATCACGGTTGAAGGCTACTATAAGCGGATGAACAACATCATCAACTACAAGGAAGGCGCCAGTTTCCTGCTGATCAACGATCCGGGTTCGGCTCAGCAGGTCCGTTGGGAAGACAATGTGACGGCGGGCCGGGGCTGGAGCTACGGCGGCGAGGTGTTGCTGCAAAAGAAAGAGGGGCGGTTTAGCGGCTGGGTAGGCTACACACTGTCCTGGACGCAATGGCAGTTTGCCGACCTGAACAATGGGCAGCCGTTCTTCCCCCGCTACGATCGGCGCCACGACATATCGGTAGTCGGCATGTATGATTTTACGCCCAACCTCACGGTATCGGCTACCTGGGTGTATGGCACCGGGCAGGCCCTGACGATCCCCAACTCGCGTTACCGGTCGTTCGGGCTGGGTAATAGTTTCGACTATATCCGCGACAGTCAGGGTACGATTACGGGTCTCAAACCCCGGCCCTTTGAGAATGACCTGGGCGTGCGTGATTTTGGCGAAAGCAAAAACACATTCCGGGCCGAACCGTACCATCGCCTCGACGTGAGTGTGCAGCTGCGCCGTCGTCGTCGGCAACATCAGAGCACCTGGGAGTTCAGCGCCTATAACGCCTACAATCGCCAGAATCCGTTCTTCTACAACATCGAAAGTGTGCGGGCCGCCCCCGATAAACCCAGCACCAGCGTACTTTATAAATACTCGGTGTTCCCGGTTGTACCGTCGATCAACTACACCTATAAGTTTTAAACGTGTTAAACGTGGTGCACTTGCTCATTCGTTAACACCATCAACAACCAATCGTGACTCTAGTTTATTCAACCTTGAGACTGCTGTTTGCCGGTTCGCTCGCGGCTGTTGCGTTGAGTGCCTGCACAAACCTGCGCACCGAAATTGACCCGTCTGAACTACCCGGCGAGCCCGAAAAAATAGTGGTGTACGGCTATATTTCGCCGCAGGACACCATTCTGTCGGTGCGGGTGGGCCGGTCGAAACCCGTATTGGGTGATGGGGCCGAAGCCGTTCCTTTCAACATCAACAACGCCACCGTATCCATTAACAACGGCACCCAAACGGTCAGACTGACCTATAATTCGACCGACCAGGTGTATCGGGTCAAGGCAAGCACCCTGCCTATTCGCGCTGGACAAACCTACACACTCGACGTAAGCACCCCCGATGGCAAGCGCGTAACTGCTCAAGCCAACGTACCCAAGCCAATTGCCATCCAGTCGGTGCGTATCGATTCCTCCATCGTCGATGCGGGAACGGCCTGGAAGAAGTCGTATCTGATGACCATCAGCTGGCAGGATCCCGTCGGAGAGGAGAATTTTTATCGCTATGGCGGCACGTTCAACTGGAACCCCAACCAGGCGTACCCGATCAATGGGCAACCGAAGCCCTCGCCCGTGACCCTGCGAACCATTCCGTTCCAGCGCGAAAACACAACGGGTAATCTGGTTACCGACAAGAACCAGGATGGAGTGGTACTCAGCAGCCAGTCGTCGAGCGAGATTGTGAATGTGAGCCTGGATGATAAAGTGCCCAACGCACAAACGCAGGTCGCGAAAATTCGCCTCGGAAGTGTTTATCCGGGAGCTACCGTCACGGCCCAACTGCTGCACCTCGACAAACTCTATTACCGCTACGCCAATGCGGTTATCAATCAGCGTCGTAACCGCGACAATCCCTTTGCCGAACCTGTGCTCATTCCTACTAACATAGTAGGTGGTTTAGGCTGTTTTGTTGGCTATAATCGCACCGATAAGGCCATTCTGTTGCGTTGAGCCGTATTGTTTGTCTAATAAATAAGCGGATGTATTGAATTAGATGGTGTTATTTTCGTGAATGAGTCAACGGTACACAACGAACAGTTGCCAAATGGGCTCATTCACGAAAACACTGTTTGATGAAAACACGCCTACTTGTCGCCTGGCTGGGTTGCCTTTGGGTATCCGGTGCTTACAGTCAGTCGAAATCAACACTCAACGTACCCACCGTCACGATCAGCGGCTACGTCCGCGAAGCGGGCTCGCAGGAAGCCCTTATCGGGGTTAATGTCTACCAGTCGAACGACCCAACCGACCGATCGCGGCCCGACCGATCGCGGCCCGACCGAACGCGGCCCGGAACGACAACCAACACCTACGGCTTTTATTCGTTGACCGTACCCGCGCAGGATAGCCTGCAACTGACCTATTCGATGGTGGGTTATGCGGTCGAGCAGCCGCGCATCGGTGCGCAGAAAAGCCAGACCGTCAACGTGTTTCTGGTTGCCGGTAAGCAATTGAGCGAAGTGGTCGTGCGCTCATCACGGGCCGATGAGAAAGTAAGCGAAACGGCGCAGATGAGCCAGATTGAGCTGCCCATCGCCCAGATCAAGAAAGTGCCCGCCCTGCTGGGGGAGAAAGACGTGCTCAAGGTGCTGCAACTGATGCCCGGGGTGCAGAAAGGCTCCGAGGGGCAGAGCGGGCTGTATGTGCGGGGGGGCGGTCCCGACCAGAACCTGATCGTGCTCGACGATGCGGTGGTGTACAACGCCAGCCATTTGTTTGGCTTCTTTTCGGTCTTCAACGGGGATGCCCTGAAGAGTGTGGAGCTGACCAAGGGCGGTTTTCCGGCGCGGTATGGGGGGCGGCTCTCCTCGGTCATCGATCTGAACATGAAAGATGGCAACAAGGAAAAGCTGCACGGTGAAGGTGGCATTGGGCTGATTGCCAGCCGACTGACGCTGGAAGGGCCGCTGACCAAAAAGAAATCGGGGCCGGGCTCTACTTCATTTCTGTTATCAGGTCGGCGAACGTACCTGGACGTAATTGCCGCGCCGCTTATCGCCGCCGAAAGCAACGGGCGCAATACCGCCGGCTATTATTTCTACGACCTCAACGCCAAAGTCAATACCGAGCTAGGCCCCAAAGACAAACTGTACCTGAGCGGCTACTTCGGGCGGGATAAATTCTACGCCATCGATAAGTCGAGTAACAGCAACAGCAAAAGCGACATCGGCCTGGGTTGGGGCAATGCCACCGGTACGCTGCGCTGGAATCACCTGTTCTCCGACAAAGTGTTCGGCAATGCGTCGTTCATCTACAGCAATTATGATTTCTCGATCAGTTCCGATGAAACCACCACGTCGCAACAGTCGGTCGATGAGTTTTCGCTCCGATACACCTCGGGTATTCGTGATCTGGGCGCGAAATATGATCTGGACATCTACCCCAATCCGCAGCATTCAATCCGGGTTGGTGTGCAGGCAACGGCGCATCAGTTTACGCCCAGTGCTATCGTCGTCAAGAATACGGATATAAAGGAAAACCGGCGCGATGTAGAAACAATCGATGTAACGGAGGCAGGGGTGTACGCCGAAGATACCTGGAAACCCACTGACGCCTGGCGCGTCAATGCAGGGCTGCGTCTGAGTGCGTTTGTTCATAAAGCGGTAACGTACCTACGACCCGAACCCCGCTTGTCGGTCGCTTACATTATCAAACCCGACCTGTCGGTGAAAGCCTCCTATGCGCTGATGAACCAGTATGTGCATCTGTTGAGCAACACGGGCATCGGGTTGCCGACCGACCTGTGGGTGCCCACCACGGACCGCATCCGACCGCAGCAATCGCAGCAGTGGGCGGTGGGGTTGGCCAAAGATTTCTCCGAACGGGGCCTCACACTGACCATTGAAGGCTATTACAAGCGGATGGACAACATCGTCAACTACAAGGAGGGCGCTAGCTTTCTGCTCATCGAAGATCCTACCCGCGCCGATCGAGTCCGTTGGGAAGACAACGTAACGGCGGGCCGGGGCTGGAGTTATGGGGCTGAAGTGCTGCTGCAAAAGAAAGTGGGGCGCTTCAGCGGTTGGATTGGCTACACCTGGTCGCGCACGGAATGGCAGTTTGCCGATCTGAATAACGGGGAGCCGTTTTTTCCCCGGTACGACCGCCGCCACGACGCCTCGCTGGTGGGTATTTACGAACTCAGCCCCCGAGTTACGCTGGCTGGCACCTGGGTCTATGGCACTGGTCAGGCGCTAACGTTACCGCAGATCAGTTACAACGCGTTTGAGCAGGGCAATCCTTATTTAACCAACCTTGGCTATAACAACAACCTGCCCCTGATCAACCAGTTGTTTGGGTTCCCCCGGCAGGTCGACGAGTATGGGCCGAAAAACAGTTTCCGCGCCGAAGCCTACCATCGGTTCGATGTAAGCGTCCAGTTTCACAAGAAAAAGAAGCGCCACGAACGTACCTGGGAATTCAGTGCCTACAATGCCTACAACCGACGAAATCCGTTTTTCTACACCCTGACCAGCCGTCCGGTTGACGGGCCGTCCAACACATCGGAGACTGTCTTGCAGCGATACTCGGTCTTCCCCATCGTGCCTTCCGTAAGCTATAATTTTAAATTCTGATGAAAGCGATTTTCCTCTCTGGAGTCGGCCTGTTCGTAATGCTCCTGACGCTGACGGGCTGTGATAGCCTGGTGCAGGACGTCGACTCGAAAAACCTGCCGGTTGTAAGCCGTAAATTAGTGGTTCACAGCTATATATCACCTCAGGATACGGTTTTGACGGTCATCGTCACCGAACCGCGTGCTGTGTTGGGTGGTCAGGCGTCCCAGGATTATTATGGCACGCCAGTCACTAACGCTACCGTCGAGCTGTCGGATGGCACTCGCCCGGTGCGGCTTGTGTATAGTGCCTATGATCGGTTGTACCGGGCTACTCCACAGGCGCTGCCCATCCGGGCGGGGACTACCTACACACTAACTATTGCGGCGCCCGGATACCCAACGGCCACCTCGCAGTGTACGGTCCCGGCTGTTGTGCTGCCAAGCCAGATCAGTGCAGATTCAGTAACCGAAACGAACTTTTACGATCGGCTGCTCTATCGGGCCCGGCTCGACTGGCAAGACCCGGCCGGACAAACCAACTATTACCGTGTCTCGGGTGTAGGCCTGGCGCTTGTCAAAGTTAGCTATGCGCCTCGTCCCAACGCGCCCCTGCGTGACACCTCGTATGTGGTCAGCACCAGCCTGGGCTTTGCGTCGACAACGCTTTTGAGCGATGACAATCGGGATGGCGGTGCATTTAGTTCGGTCAGGGGGACGGTGTGGAAAGGGGCTTTCCCCTATACACCGCAGACCATCGATATGCGGCTCGACCTGAACCATATCGATGTGAACTATTACCGGTATCAGGAGGCGCTGGAACGGCAGCGGTCTGTAGGCGATAATCCATTTGCGGAGCCTGTGCTCATCCCATCGAACATTCAAAATGGACTCGGCTGTTTTGGGGCTTACACTAAGTCGTCGTTAACCGTCAAGATCAAGTAAGGAGGGACGTAACGCCGGGCCGGGATTCGCGACGAAGCGGAAAGCCCGGCTCGATCAAAGCGATTTGACCACTTTGGCGGGAATACCGGCTACCACCGTGTTTGGGGGAACGTCGCGGCTCACTACCGCCCCAGCGGCGACCACCGCGTTCTCGCCGATGGTAACGCCCGGCAAAATGGTGGCTCCAGCCCCAATCCAGGCGTTGCGTTTGATTACAATGGGCCGGGGAATCAGGGTTTGCCGGTCGGCCGGGTCTAGTGGGTGATTCTCGGAAGTGAGGTTGACACGTGGACCAATCTGAACGTCGTCGTCGATAGTGATGCCACCAATGTCCAGAAACGAGCAGGCGTGGTTGATAAACACGTTCTTGCCGAGCCGGATATGCCGTCCGAAGTTGGTATGAAACGGCGGAAAAACGACGGTCGTCGGGGCGATCTCCATCCCGATGATGGCGCTGAGTTGGGAACGTACCTGATCGACGCTGGTGGCCGTGGCGTTCATTTCGACACAGAGGCGGATGGTGCGCGCTACGACCTCGCCAAACCGGTCATACTCTGGGTCATCCTTGCGCAGGAACTCACCCGCCTGTAGTCGTTGAAAAATGGTCGTTGGGGATTGATCGGGAGACATACGTTCACTTTCACTCAATTGGTTTTAGTCAAGTAGGGCCGGGCATATCATTTGCCCGGCCCTACGTTTCTATCTGATAATAGTGACTAGGCTAGTTTCTGCATAACCTTATCCGGCGTAATGGGTAGATCACGTACCCGCTGCCCGGTAGCGTTAAAGACCGCGTTGGCTACCGCACCGGCGAAGCCGATCAGGGCAATTTCGCCCATACCTTTAGCGCCCATCGGGTTAATGATCGGGTCGGGTTTGTCGATCATGATCGTTTCGATGGCTGGTACGTCGGCGTGAACAGCCACGTGGTAATCGCCGAGGTTGTTGTTCACGAATCGCCCAAACCGGTGGTCGATGAGGGCCTCTTCCGTCAGCGCCATGCCGATACCACCCGCTACGCCACCAATCATCTGGCTCGCCGCCGTCTTGGGACTCACAATCCGGCCTGAATCGGCCACGCTCACGGCTTTGGCTACGCGCACCACCCCCGTCAGCGGGTTGACACGTACCTGCACGAAATGCACCGAAAACGAGTACATCGAATACTTGCCCAGTTCAGGCCCGCCTTTCGAGTCGGCGCTCTTGTCGATCACCGTCAGGTTATTAGCGCGCAGCAAGTCGCTCAGGGCCACTTTTCTGCGGGGCTCCTTTTCCACCGACAGCATACCGTCCGCGATGGCTAGTTCATCGTCCTGCCGCCCCGCCAGTGGCCCCCCAGCTTTAGTCGCCAACTCGATCAGTTGTTTTTTGATCGTCGTGCAGGCGTCGAACACAGCCGACCCCACCGCCGATACAATGGCCGAGCCGCCCTGCGTGGGGGCTTTCGGCAGCGACGTATCGCCGTATTCGACCTTGATCTGGTTGAGTGGTACGCCCAGTACGTTGTGCGCAATCATCGTCAGCGCCGTGCCGGTGCCCGGCCCGATGTCGGTCACGGCGCTTTGGATCGTCAGGGAGCCATCGGCTTTCAGTAAAGCGCGGGCCGACGCCTCCCAGCGGAAGGCGTTGAACGTACCTGTGCTCATGCCGTAGCCGATGAGCCAGTCGCCGTCGCGTTGGCTGCCCGGCTCGTTGGTGCGTTTGTTCCAGCCAATGGCCTCGGCGCCGCGCTGATAGGCTTCCCGCAGGTGTTTGCTCGAATAAGGCCGGTTATGCTCGGGGTCGGTTTCAGTGTAGTTGCGCAGGCGGAACTCGATGGGGTCGAGGTTCAGCTTGTGCGCCATTTCGTCCATCGCCGATTCGAGCGCAAAAGCACCCGTGGCCTCACCGGGTCCGCGCATCCAGATGGGCACGCTCCGGTCGAGCCGCACGATGCGGTAGCGCGTGCTGACGTTCGGGCAGTCGTACATGAACTTGGTCATGTTGACGGTCGCTTCCGTAAAATCTTCGTAGCTCGCCGTTTCGGCCGTAGCCGCGTGCGCAATGCCAATCAGCTTGCCGTTGGTGTCGGCGCCCATGTTGATGGTCTGCACCGTGTAGGGGCGGTGGCCCACCAGCGTAAACATCTGCGAACGCGTCACCACCAGTTTCAGCGGCCGGCCGATCTTCCGGGCCACCGCCACCACCGCCGTTTCCTGCGGCCAGGTACGTAGGCCCATGCCAAAGCCACCGCCCATGAATTCGGTATGCACGTGCACCTTCTTCGGGTCGATTTTGAACGCCTGTGCCATCGCCTGCTGCGTCGCGTTGACACCCTGCGTTTTGGCGTATAACATCAGCGTATCAGTGCCCGTCCAGTGCGCCAGAATCCCGTGCAGTTCCATCGGGTTGTGCACCTCGATGGGGATGGTATAGTTGGCTTCCAGCGTAACGGGCGCCGACTGATAGCCATCGGCCTTACCCCGCAGGTAGTCGCTTGAGCCGGGTCTGCCGGGAGCAATGCCATCGGCCAGGTGTTTTTCCACCTCGGTCCGGGCGGTTTGTTTGGCATACGTTGCCTTCACCAGCGAGGCCGCGTAGGTAGCCCGCTCGAAACTGTCGGCTACGACCAACGCAATGGGTTGCCCGTCGAACAGGATTTTGGGGCTGCTCAGAATCCGGTACGTCTCCTCGGTTTTTGGCTTGGGGGCCGGTCCGTCGGCTTCGCCACCTACGGGGGCGTCCCAACCCGGAATCGGGGGCATGTTCTGGTGCGTAAATACGCCGAGTACCCCTGGTGCTCCCTGCGCTTTTTTAGTATCCAGGTTCGTAATCGTGCCCCGGCCAATCTCACTGCCAACCAGCACGCAATAAGCCATGTTGGGCAGTTCAAAATCGGCGAAGTACTGAGCCGCGCCCGTTACCTTCATCCGTCCGTCAACCCGATCAATGGGTGGGTTGGTCAATTGCTTTTCCATGATCAGGCGGTTTTGGTAGCGGTTTTGAGCGCGTCAATAATCGAGTTGGGCGCGAGCGTGAGTTTAAAATCGTTTTCGCCGTAGCCCTTGGCACCGTTCATGGCGAGCTGGGCAGCCTGCCTGAAATTGGCTTCCGTGGCGGGTTTGCCGCGCAGGAACTGCTCGGCTTCGGTCAGCCGCCAGGGTTTGTGCGCCACGCCGCCCATCGCCAGCCGGATCTCCTGGATGGTACCCCGTTTCATGTCGGCTGCAACGCCCACCGATACCAGCGCAAAGGCATACGACGCCCGGTCGCGCACTTTCAGGTAGTGCGAATGATCGGCAAAGGGGTTCGTGGGTACGTCGACCGACAGGATCAGTTCGCCGGGCAGCAGCGTGTTGTCTTTCTGGGGCGAATCGCCGGGCAGCCGGTGAAAATCACCGAACGGAATTTTACGGTCGCCCTTGGGTCCCGACACGTTCACCGTGGCATCCAGCGCCGCCAGCGCAATGCACATGTCGCTGGGATGCACGGCAATGCACTTGTTCGAGGCACCAAAAATGGCGTGCATCCGGTTAATACCGCCGATAGCACCGCAGCCCGCCGGTCCGTTGGGTTGCCCTTTGTCGGGACCGGCCTGCACCGGACTCCGTTTGTTGCAGGGCATGGATGGGTCGTAGAAGTAGGGGCAGCGGGTACGTTGCATCATATTGCCGCCCACCGTCGCCATGTTCCGAAGCTGCGCCGACGCCCCCGCGTTGAGGGCCATGGCCAGCAGCGGAAAATGCTTCTTCACCAGCGCATGATCGGCCACGGCCGAGTTTTTGGCCATCGCCCCGATGCGCAGGCCGGTGGCCGTTTTTTCGATGGTGGCCAGCGGTAGTTTGTTAATGTCGATCAGCCGCTCGGGCACCACGACTTCGCGCTTCATCAGGTCGATGAGGTTGGTGCCGCCCGCCAGAAAGTACGCACCACTTTCCTGGCTCAGCGCCATGACGGCCGCTTTGGGGGTTGTTACCCGCGTGTAGTGAAACTGGTTCATACCCTGGCTCCCGATTGTTTTACGTCCATAATTGCGTCGACAATGTTGGCGTAAGCGCCGCACCGGCAGATATTGCCGCTCATGTACTCCCGAACTTCGTCGGGGCTGCTGGCGTGCCCTTCCCGAATGCAGGCCACCGCCGACATGATCTGGCCGGGCGTGCAGTAGCCGCACTGAAAGCCGTCGTGTTTAACGAAGGCTTCCTGCATAGGGTGCAGGTTATCTCCGCTGGCCAGCCCTTCGATGGTCGTGATTTTACTGCCTTCGGTGGTCATTGCCAAGGTGAGGCAGGCGTTAACCCGTTGCCCGTCGATGTGCACGGTGCAGGCGCCGCATTGGCCGTGGTCGCAGCCTTTTTTGGTGCCGGTCAGGTGAAGTTGTTCGCGGAGCAGGTCGAGCAGGGTAACGCGCGGTTCGATGGCGAGTTTGCGCACCGTTCCGTTGATCTCGACCTGAAGCGGCATCTGCTCGATGGCGGCGGCTACTTTTTCATCCAGTCCGTTGTCGATGGCCGCGCTGGCAGCGGCAGGCGTGAGGGCCAACGCAGCCAGGGCGGAGGATTGCTTTAAGAAAGTCCGCCGCGAGGAGTCCGTTTTGTCAAACTCGTCGTCAAGGTGTTCATGATCAGTCATATAGATCTGTTTAGTCGCGTTGAGAAGCGATGTTGCCGACGTACCCAGTGCCCGACTCACTTGCGTTCGAAAGTGACTGTAGCGCTGCCCGAACCCAGCGCCGCCGCCAGGCCCGCCGGATTATCGACACGCCCCAGCTTGGTATAACTGTAGGACGTTGGAAACGTTTTATAGAACAGCACCAGTGTGGTCGAACCGTACAGCATCAGGTCCCCTTGCCGGATCGTGCCGGGGCTCGAAGCGTTGGTGGGCAAGCTGGCAGGCAACTGGGCAAACGTCTCGTTGCCATTCAGTTCCTGCATGGATAAGGTCAGGGGCAACCGGGCCTTGAAGGCCGTTGCGGCCGCATTGTCGAGCAGCGTGGCCGCCAACGAAACCGAGCCAACCTTGACGGTAATCGCCCCGCCACTTGGCGGCAAGCTGCTGGTGTCTCCGCCAATCGGAGGCGTTGTTGGCGTATCCATAGTGCAGGCCGTGATACCAATAAAAAGGAGGCTAAGTGGGAGCAAGGCGCTGAACGAGTTTGTCATAAACGCACGGGTTTAGTGCGCCGCCCGATAGTCTTCCTCCGTTACGGCCTGTAACCAGTTGACGGCCCCGCCCTTGCTCACATTCGGGTTGATGGCGATGTGCGTAAACGAACCGCCCGGTCCGGCACCGTGCCAGTGTTCAACCATCGGCGGAACGGTCACCGACTCGCCTTCCCGAATCACCCGCGCAGGCTTTCCCTTTTCCTGATAATAGCCAACGCCCCGCGTCACCACCAGCAGTTGCCCATTGGGGTGCGTGTGCCAGAACGTGCGCGCCTTGGCGTCAAAAGCGACGCTGCTCACGATACAGTCGGTTTCGGTGTTGGGGCCAACCAGCGTAGTCACCCAGACGGTGCCGCTAAAGCTGGTGGCGGGTCCCCGGGTTGGTGCGGGTGAGCCAGTTGGTATTGTTTGCTGAGCCATGATCGACGGTGCTGCTCCCAGAACAAGCCCGCCCCAAAGAATACAGGTAAGCCGCCAGGTTCGCGTGTTGATAGGGAGTTTCATAAGGGATGCGTTTTACTGCAAACGTACCTGGAATACCCCCTCGACTTTATAGCAAAAGCAGTGTACTTTTTATGAAAATCACGGATTGTGCGAAAACATAGCTTTTTACTCTTTTCCAGTAGGTCTATTGTGTATTGCCGGTATATTGTTGACTGTTAGCCCTTTAATGAGATTTTCTGCCGCCATCTGTTCTCGACGACACTTTTCTCCAGAAGACGTTGTCTATAGCCATTATGAAAACACGCCAGACCCGTACCAGCGAAGCGCAGCCGATTACGATGGTATACGACATGCCATCCGTGTTACCCCCCGGCACGACGCCCGTAAGCCGGCTCTACTATGAAGATTGGAATATCAAGGTGGTCGATCGGGAAAAAACCGGTTGTGACAACTACCTGACGCCTAACCGCCGTGACTTTTACAAGATCATGTTCATGACCAGCGGCACGGGGGTTAAGACCATGGGTAAGAACAACTATTACATCGACGAGCGCACGATTCTGTTTCTGCACCCCAACGAAATCGTCTGCTGGCGCAATACCTCGCCGAAGGCGGGTGGGGGTATCTTCTGCATGTTCAAGAAGCGCTACCTGGACCAACACCCCTCGCTGAAACTCATCATTGACCGCTACAAATTTTTTACGGAAAAAAAGATTCTTCGCCTCTCGGAGGAATCGGCCCGGATGGTGCACAGTCTGTTAACCCAGATGAAAGCGGAAGCCACGACGGGCAACCCGTTGGCCGAGGAGGCCATGCAGGCCTATGTGCAACTCATTTTGATCGAAAGCCTGAAAGGTACCGATTATGCCCCCGTGGGCGAGATCACCAACGACTACCGGCATGTCTACGATTTCTTTGAGCTGCTGGAAAAAGAAACCAATCTGGCCAACCCGGATAACCCGATCCGGATGCGCACGGCGAAAGAGTATGCGGAAAAACTGAACCTGAACCCGAATTACCTGAATGGACTGGTGAAGAAGCATACCGGGCAACCCGTCAGCACGCTGATCAAGAATCGGTTGCTGGAGGAAAGTAAAGCCCTGCTCGTGCAGACTAATTGGACGCTTCAGGAAATCAGTCAGATCATCGGTTTTGCCGACCAGCCGAATTTCAGCCAGTTTTTCAAACGCTACGTGGGCGTTACACCCAACGACTTCCGGCGATCGCCCATCTCGCCCGATTATGAAGGTTAGGGCTAGTCAGGAACAGCGTACCTACAATAGACGAAGGCCGCTCAACACCAGGTGTCGAACGGCCTTCGTCTATTGTAGGTACGTTATGCGCTTAAGCGACCGGCGTGTTGTTCATCACCTCGGTTTGCTTGCGAATCGACTCCATGTGGATGATCTTGTAGATCTCTTCCACCAGTTCGGGGTACAGGTTCAGCTTGGTGCTGAGCTGCTTGCGTGATTCCAGAATCTCCTTCCAGCGGTCGGGCTGGAACAGCGATACGTTGTTGTCGCGCTTGTATTCGGCCAGTTTTTCGACCAGTGACATCCGGGCGGCGAGCATTTCCACGATCTGCCGGTCGACGCTGTCGATGTTGTTCCGAAGCTGCTCCATCGCGCCCTTGAAGGTCACGTCCGACGAAGCCAGCTGCCGGATTTGCAGGTGGTCGAGCATCTCACCGAAGGCGGCGGGCGTCAGCTGCTGGGCGGCATCGCTCCACGCTTTGTCGGGGTCGATGTGCGACTCCACGATCAGCCCGTCGTACTTGAGGTCCATCGCCATCTGCGCCAGCTCATTGAGGTAGGCGCGCTTGCCGGCCATGTGGCTGGGGTCGCCGATGATGGGCAACTGCGGGAACATCGTACGAAGTTCGATCGCCATCTGCCACATCGGAATGTTGCGGTATTTGCTGGCTTCACCCGTCGAGAAACCCCGGTGGATGGCACCCAGCTTGGTGATGCCGGCTCCGGCGATGCGTTCAAACGCACCTACCCACAGGGCCAGATCCGGGTTGACGGGGTTCTTCACCAGTACAGGTACGTCGACACCCTTCAGCGCATCGGCAATTTCCTGCACGTTGAAGGGGTTCACCGTGGTGCGGGCGCCAACCCACAGAACGTCGACGCCATATTTCAGGGCCAGTTCGATGTGTTGGGGGGTGGCTACTTCGACGGCAAAAGGCAGGCCGGTTTCGGCCTTGGCGCGCTGAATCCAGGGCAGGGCCGTTTCGCCCATTCCTTCAAACGAGCCGGGACGGGTGCGAGGTTTCCAAACACCAGCCCGAATGACGTGTACAGACCCTAATTGGGCCAGCTGACGGGCAGTTTCTACAAGTTGTTCCTCGGTCTCGGCACTGCAAGGCCCGGCGATAATCAGCGGCTTGCCGTCGGTCTTAATCCACGAATCGAGCGGCTCTACGGCTAAATCTGGTTTCATGATCGGTACGCGTATTCAGGTGAAAAATGATCCTTGTGGGATAAAAAGCAATCGTGCAAAATGACAGTACTGTTGGGTTTGCGTGTTAACCCCCTGATTATGAGAAGTGTAATTACCGATGCTGAAACAATACTGAAACACTTTCTTGTATCGCCCTGTAAAATTAAGCAAAAAAAATGGCCCCTGCCGATAAGTATTGGGGCCATCGTCAAAACAGTTTCAGTTGATCATCAGAAGGATTCAGTTCTTCGTGGCGCTTCCTAGCCCGCTAGTGATCGGCAAGTACCCACCACTCGCTGCCATCAGCCAGCCGTGCTAGCGGCTGACCATCAGCTCGGAAACCCTGCATCGTTACGCCGTGCTGTTGCCGCCATTCATCTACGATTCGACGGTGATGGCTGTTGGTTGGCTCTAAAGGGCCAGCCGCTACTGGTGGCCTCATGAGTGTTTAACGGATATTTGTAGCCGATAATTATATTGACATACGTTACATACAAGATCCTTATGACAATGTATTATAAAAAGCGTAAATTGTGTGATCCTTCATAGTGATTCTAACGATTGTTGTATGCAATGAAGCTGGTTGTAAAACGTTCTTCTGGACGATTGCTCCAAATCATCAGACATCCTGTGTAAGTGAAATGAAAGTATTTGACGAATAACTTTCTTGAGTCATAACGCGTATAATACCGTAATTAGGGGAAATGGAACGCTTCGGAGTTGGAATTACCAGAACCATAGATAATCAGCAGGAACTAATATTCAAATGCGCCATTTCTGAGGATACGTACAAAGATTATTCCAAGCATTATTTAAATATAAGTAAATTTTTTAATCAGCAAGAATTATTTCAAATGCTAGCTGTTAATTATCTAGAGCTTAATGAATATTTTGAGAGCGTATTGGGACAGTTTATACAGAAAGCAAGTGCTAATATGTTAAACGATGATGATGGTGTAATCTACCTTGTCTCAAGAAATTCTAATAGATTGCTCTTGAATCTGCTTTCTTCTGTTAGAACATATTTAGATCACACAACTACATATCTAAAAAGAAAATATCCAAAAGATTCAGATCAAGTTAAAGTATTCATAAAAAAAACAAATGAATTGTATGATAATAATTTCGAATATAGATTTATAGGCAAGTTAAGGAACTATGCTCAGCATTGTGGATTGCCTATGAATGGTATTGATATTTCTATAGTATTGAGTGCTGAAAACAAAAGGCAATTAGTTATTGCCCCGTTGTTTAAGATGAATGCACTCATTAATGATTTTGATGAATGGGGTTCTCGGCTTAAAGAGGATTTTAAAGTTATTAATTATGATTTGAAAGCATTAAAAATAATGGCTGTCTATTATGACTTAATGATGGAATTGAATCAGACAGTAATTGAAATTGAAAGCAAAGCACTTGGTGATAGTATAAGTTTCTTGGAGAATTTTAAGCATGAATATTTTTCTGCTGAAGAAATAGGAGATTCAAATAATACAACAAAGTGTTGTGTTCTTTCTGAGATTGTTCGTGGAGACCCGAATACACGTGAGATTACATTTTCAGCTCAGGTCTACCCATCTCTAATAATTGAAATTATCAAGACTGTGTTGTAATGACGCATTATTTTATGAATAACATGGAGATCAATGACAAGGGTAAAGCAGGGGAGGAGTTTGTTAATAATTTAGCTTACGACACGTACTTAAAATATTGGTGTTACCCAGGTCCGATAGATCTAAACGGCGACAGCAAAGAGATTTGTGATCTGTTAGTCTTGTTTCAAGATGTGTGTATCATCGTCTCAGTTAAGAATTATGATTTTCCTGATGCTTCAATTGAAGTTAAGAAACAAAGATATGAGAAGAAAGTAGTTGCGAAGTCATCAAGTCAATTGTATGGAGCTGAGAGAAAGCTTTTCGATTCGAAGTATGAGATATTTATAAAGCACCCAGAACGAGAGCCAGAAAAATTTAATAAAGAAAAATTTCGACGTGTATACAGGATAACTATAAATGTAGGTGAGCAAATAGAAGATTATGCATTAGCAAGTTCTAATAAAAAAGGATTTGTTTCTATTTTAAATAGGGACAGTTTTACTAAGATATTGCAGGAACTCGACACAGTTAAAGACTTGATTGATTATTTAGATGAAAGAGAAAAGTTTCTTACTTTAAATAAATGTAGTATATGGTACGGTGAAGAGAAAAATATTTTATCTGTTTATCTTAGAAATGCAAGAGAATTTCCGGAAGAGTATTTTCAGGAGCAAGAAAATCAAAAAGTAATTGATTTGCTTGGAAATTGGGAATTTTACGATAATCATTCAAGCGTAGCTGCAAAGCGATATGCTAATCGAAATAGTTACTTTATAGATAGACTCGTTAATGAGTACGTTTTGCCTCTCCCAAACGGCGCTGATACTCTTGCCTTAGAGCTTATGAGTCTTGATAGATTAGAACGTCGTGCAGTGGTAGAAGCACTATTGGGAATTGTTGCACAATGCGTTGAGAACGATCCTGACGAAGTTGGTCGAAGATTCTTTGAATGTAATTCGATAGGATATTTAATGTTATATTTTCCTAACGAACTATCAGACAGTGAAGTGGATAAATTGATGAATGCAGCAAGTATGATGTATTCGTATAAAAAACGATATGATCGTATTGTTTGCTTGGCTGCTAACTACAATATAGAGCGATATAGATTTGGAATGTTTGAATGGCCTGCGTATCCATTTGATAGTGGATATGCAGAATATGTTGAAAAGCTCATTAAGTTTGTTGGGTGGTTCATAAATGAGCAGTCGTTCTTATACTCTGCTACCGAATACCCCGATGAGTAATTGCCCACGGCCGCTTTAATGTAATTGGCGTAGGCAATTACATATCGGAGTAATCTGCTATCGATTAATAGTTGTAATGCATGGCGGTCGTTCTATAACCTCTACATCTCCTAGCATCTGGTACGTTTCGGTGTAATATGGCTGGGTACGTTTACGACGTTTGACGCATCCGCATTTGGTGCATCTAGTCGATTGCCCCCAGCAAGGCTTACCGTTCCATTTGTGGCGCTCGTTGCCCGGTACAACCCGCGCGGGCTTGACTTCTTGTAGGTGCACCAGCTTGCCGGTGTGCCAGATACAGTATTGTATGGCGAAATCGGTAAGCTGGTTTATCAGTCCAATGGTCGTGTATGTGTCGAGCATGGAGTCAATCGGCATATTGACCGACTCTGCATCGTAATACCGTTGCTGCTGGCCCTGTAGGTAAGGCTTGAGCATCTACATTATGGCATCGCTCATGAGTAGGCTTAGGATACGCCCAGCAGTCAGCAGGCCCGTTGTGTTGTTGATCAGCTACAGGCCAATGTTGTTAGGTGCGGGTAGGTAGGGTTGTATGTCCAGAAGGGGGGAGGGGCAACCGGGTAGCTCCAGGTTTTGAAACTAGTAGTCCTACACAGTTCTAATAGTATAGTTTTATAGTATATTTGCGGGAGAAAAAGCCGTATACGTGGCTGATACTCACCCAAATTTTGTACGATTATTAGTCTGTTGAAAAAGTAGAGGACAGCCTGAAAAACCTTTTTGTGCCGAAATTTCGTTTATATTTCGGCCACTATTTAAACAGGCTACCGAACGACCTAAGGACGAACGCACCGGCAACGGCGCATTGACTATGTCGAACCGAAGTAATCTAATGTCTCCCCCTCCTCAGCCGGTCGCCACTGCCACCCTGAGCAATGCTCAACCGGTCTCATTCGAGGATACGTCGATATCCTTCTCTTCCCAGTCCGATTTCAAGTTACGAAAAACGTACTGGCTCTTTGCGTTGATGAATAAAGGTTGGCTGGTAAAATTAGGGACTTTTTTCATAAAACTGGCCCTAAACCTGCAACTGCCCATCAAAGGGCTCATCAAAAACACGATTTTCGAGCAGTTCTGCGGCGGCGAAACCATCCGCGACTGTGAGAAGACGATTCAGTACCTGCACAACGCACACGTGGGCACCATCCTCGATTATTCGGTTGAGGGGGAAGAAAACGAGAAGTGTTTTGACAGCACGGTACTTGAAATCCTCCGCACCATCGAGCGGGCCAGCGAATCGCAGGACATCCCGTTTTCGGTATTTAAAGTAACCGGCGTGGCCGAAACCGAGCTGCTCGAAGCCGTTCAGCGCGGCGACGAACTGAGCGAAGCCGATCAGGCTGCCTTTGCCCGGGTTCGCGAGCGGGTGCAGACTCTCTGCCAGCGCGCCCACGATAAGAACGTACGCATCTTCATCGATGCCGAAGAAAGCTGGATTCAGGACACGATCGACTGCCTGGCCTACGAGATGATGGACCGCTTTAACCACGAGCGTTGCGTTGTCTACAACACCTACCAGATGTACCGCTGGGAGATGTATGACCAGCTGACGAAAGCCACCGAACAGGCGCGTCTGAAAGGGTATTTCCTGGGTGCCAAGCTGGTGCGCGGGGCCTATCTGGAAAAGGAACGCATCCGGTCGCACGAAGACGAGTATCAGGATCCTATCCAGGCTACGAAGGAAGATACCGACCGCGATTTTAACCGCGCCATCGATTTCTGCCTGACCAACCGCGATGTGGTGTCGATCTGTCTGGGTACGCACAACGAGTACAGCTGCCAGTACACCATCGGGCAGATGAAGCGGATGGGCATCGAGCCCAACGACCCGCACATCTACTTTGCGCAGTTGCTGGGTATGAGCGACAACATCTCGTATAACCTGGCCAATGCCGGGTACAACGTAGCGAAGTATGTGCCCTATGGCCCCGTTGAAGCCGTGATGCCGTATCTGTTCCGGCGGGCCGAAGAAAATAAATCCATTGCTGGCCAAAGCAGCCGCGAGTTCAACCTCGTCAAGAGCGAACTCGAACGCCGGAAGGGTTGTAAAAAATAACGGTTTGACGTTTGAGGTCTGATCGCTACTGTTGAGCGTCCATCGTGCGCGCCACCGGTAGCCGTCAGACTTCGAACGTCAAACGCTTTTTGTAGATGATTCAGAAAAACCCCATTCGTTTTTTCCTGCTGGCCCTGTTGCTGATTGGCATTGATCAGGCTTCCAAGCTCTGGATTCTGCACTACATGCAGGAACACCTGTATATGCCTATCCACGTTATCGGCGACTGGCTGAAGTTTCAGTATGTGCTGAATCCCGGCATGGCCTTCGGAATGGAGCTGAATCACCAATACGGCAAGCTATTCTTGAGTGTGTTCCGCTTGTTTGCGATGGCGGGAATTGGCTGGTATCTGGTTTATCTGGCCAAACGCGGTGCACCCAATGGCCTGCTCTACGCCATGGCGCTGATTCTGGCGGGGGCTATCGGGAACGTCATCGACAGCACGTTTTATGGCGTTTATCTGAACAATGCGCCCTATGGTGCCCCCACGCCCTGGTTTCACGGGCAGGTGATCGACTTTATTTTTGTAGACGCCTGGGAAGGTATTTTGCCCCGCTGGATTCCAATCTGGGGTGGTCAATACTTCTCGATGCCCATCTTCAATTTTGCCGACTCGTGCATCTTCGTGGGCGTCTGCCTGATTCTGTTCTTCCAGCGCCGCTTCTACCAGGAGCAGGCGCAACACGATAATCTGCTCCCTGACGCCCCCGATGCCACCAACGCGGCTGTGCTCCCAACGGCCGAGGTGTTCGACGAAACCGAACGGACGGAACGTAACCAGCCGGATGAGGTGACCAATGCCACTGACCAACAGGACTTAGAGCAAGCCGACGCTGACGAAACCAGCGTACCTGCGGCTGAGACACTGCCTGACAACGTACCTGACTCAGCCCCCAGCCGATTCGAGCCAGCTCCGGTTCACACGGAGGAGCCGGTAACAACACCCGTCCTGAACGAATCCGACGAGCAGAAGAAATAAGGCGTAAGATCGCAGTAAAATAAGGCCTGATGGCTAAGCAGTTTGCCGCTTAGCCATCAGGCCTTATTTCATTTCAGCACCGTTACCGTAATGCCTGAGGCGTCGGTGAAAAGGCGGATGGTCGCTTTCTGGTAATCGGCTTCGGTGACGTCGTTAGCGGCTTTGAACGTCTGCGGATTGCGGTCCACCAGTGGAAACCACGAGCTCTGCACCTGCACCATCAGCCGGTGTCCTTTTTTGATGGTGTGCAGCGCGTCATTTAACGTAAACGAGACCGTCGTAGGTACGTTCAGGTTGGGTGTAAACGCGGTTGGCCGCTCCATCGACTGCCGGAATTTACCCCGCATCACATCAGCGCGAATCAGGCGCTGATAACCACCCATCGTCGCAACTCGGGCACCCGCTACGGTTGGGCGTGGGCTTTGGGCCGTATCAGGCAGCACGTCGATGACTTTAACAATAAAATCGGCGTCGGTACCTGTGGTGGCTACGCGCAGATTGACACCAATCGGGCCGGCCAGCGTGAGGTCTTCCGTGAGCGGCTCTGTCTGAAATACCAGCACGTCGGGGCGGCGGGCCGCAAACCGCTGATCTTCGATCAGGTAGGCATTGTTGCGCCGCGACCAAGTGCCATCCGTGTAGGGCACGGGCTTGGCCGGATCACTGATGTATTCCACCGAATTGGACGCCGTGCCTGATGAGGTCGATTTAAAGCTTGTCGACGTCAGCTTGCCGTTCTGGTTGAGCGAAAACACAATACGCTGGCTGTTGGTCGTCGGCCATTTATCGAAACTTTGCCACTGGTTCGTGCCTGTGTTAAACAGCCGCGCTTCGTCTTTCCCGAATGTGCCTTTGTCTTTCAGGTAGTACGTAAAAAAAGGCGTTTCCAACTCATCGCGGTAGGTTTGGGCGGTGTTGCTCCCAAACTGAAAATCGCCCAGCCCCAGCCACTCGCGGCGTGCCCAGGCTCCGTGCGTCCATGGCCCCATCACCAGTTGGTTTTTGTTCTGCGGACGCTTTTCAAGCGCTTCGTACGTTTTCAGCGCCCCAAACAAATCTTCAGCGTCGTACCAGCCGCCTACCACCAGCGTGGCCACCCCCGTCGGTACCCGGCCCAACGCGCGGCGGATGTCGCGGCTTTGCCAGTAGGCATCGTAGGTATCATGCTGCACATACTCGTTCCAGATTTTGCCTTTGTTGTTGAAATAGGCCGCTCCGTTGGCATTTTTGACCGGACCAAGGTTCAGAAAAAACTGATAGACGTCGGGCGTACGGTTCGAAAACAGAACGTCGTAATTGGCAACCGGACCGGAACGCGGCGCGTCGAAATAATTCATGAACGAGAAATTGTCGAGCAGGAAAAACGCCCCGTTGTGGCGGGCATCGTCGCCCATAAACTCGTCGGTGACGGGAGCCTGCGGCGACACCGCCCGGATGGCCGGGTGCGCGTTGGGCAGCGCCGCTGTGGCGTAAAAACCGGGGTAGGAGATGCCCGTAATACCCACACGGCCGTTGTTGTTCGGGATGTTCTTGAGCAGCCACTCTACCGTGTCGTAGGTGTCGGTACTTTCGTTGATAGTGCCGCCCGCAGGTGTCATCTCCTCAAAATCGCCCTCGCTCATGTAGCGGCCGCGCACGTCCTGATACACGAAAATAAACTTTTCGCGCGACAGCTCTACTGACGGGCCAGGGCCGCTTTTGGGGTAGTTCCCCTCGCCGTAAGGGCCCGCCGAGTAGGGGGTTCGCTCCATCAGAAACGGGTATTTAGCGCTGCCCGACGCATCCTTGGGAACGTAGATGACCGTGTACAGTTTCTTGCCGTCGCGCATGGCAATCTGCCGGTCGAGCTTGGTGTAGTTGTCGCGCACGAAGGCCGAGTCGGTGGGCGTTTGGGCCAGACCGGGCAGGGCTATTAGTAAGCTAATGAGGGTGATGAAAAGCCGCATGGATGAAAACAGATAAATTGGGGTAAAGCTATTGACGAGTGACGAAGCCGCCACGGCCCAGGGTAACCAATTTTCGGACAACGGTCTGGTTACTGCCTTGTCCCTGCTCAAATACGACGTCGGGCGGTAGCGGCACCCGAACGAGCGAGGCGGGCAGGGTCATAGTTTCGTCGTAAAGCAGGAGTTGCAGCGGCACACCCGGTTTGGCCGTAATCGTCAGCGTCAGTTCGCGGTTCAGGGGCAGCCCGTTGCAACCGGTAAAGAACTGGTAAGCGGGCGAGCCTAGTAGGGGCGACCGTGAAAACCGCGCCGGTTCGCCATTGATGCTCATCGTCTGGACGGCATTCGAATCAGCACTGATCAACCCAATCTCGAACCCCGCCGCGCCCCGCACCGATTTGATGCGCAGCCGTACGTGGCGCCCAGTGGCCGTGCTGCTATCGCTCACAACCGTTGCCGTGGGGGCGGGTAGCGGCAGGACCGGCGCGCCGTTTGTAAGCCGTTGCCGGGGCGAGGCGGGGTAAAAGTCGGTGAACAGCCCCTGCGTGCTTTTCGGGAAAAACTGCTTTTTCCAATGATCCATCGCGGGCGACTGCGATGACCAGTAGGCCCGGCCTGAGTCGGCATCGAGGTAATAGCTCACCATACTGTGCAGGGGTTGCTCGGCGCTGGGCCGCTCGGCGTAAATGGCCCAACCCGTCAGGAGCAGGCCCAGCCCCAACGTACCCAGCGCCACCGTCGGGCCGTTGCGCCAGCGTAGGGGCTGGTCGATGGGCAGCAGCACCGGCAGCAGCAAACTCAGCGTAAGCAGAAACAGCACCATCGCCACAATGATCGGCATTTGCAGATCGAAGGTGACGAACAGCAGCCGCACCAGCGGAATCAGCAACAACGTAGGCAGCGCCGCCACCAGCCCAACAACCAACTGCCGCTGGGTACGTTGATGAAGGTCCCAGCGAAGTACAACCCACGTACCTACCGTGCTGAACAACAACGGAAAGAGCAGCTGAAACGTGGCCGACGGCACGCGGACAAACGTGAACAGCACCAGCGCATACACCAGCCAATAAACGCCCATCACGAGCGAAAACGGCCTGATCCAGCGCAGGAATAGCCGGGTGAGCAGCCCAAACAGCCCCGTGGCCAGCAGCGCGTAGGCCACCAGAAACCGATCGGAGCCGTAGATCCCATTGATGTAATACGAAAACAGCAGGGGCCGACCATCGAGCCCGTTACGGAAATAATAGGCCGGGGGCAGTAGTTGCCGAACCCCCACGGTGATCGGCCAGAACAACCCCGTGATCAACAGGATAATCAGCAGAACCGCCCCGGCGCCAGCCAGACTTTGCCCGATCGTCAGCACGCGCTTGCGCAGCCCTACGATCAACGTACCCAGCAGCGCCAGCGTCAGCAGGGCTACGAGCCAGCCGTTCAGCGTCATTGGGTACTGCACAAAGTGAAAGCCGACGGTATTGAAAAAGACTTTATCGGGTGCTTTGGTCTGTTCAAGTGGCTGGCTTGCCAGGTAGCGCGTCAGGGCTAGCAGGTTACTGCCGTGGTGCTGCAACGTACCCAGGTCGAGGTTTTCGGGCGAATCAGTGAGTTTGTGGTAATGCACGAACCCGTCGATGTAGGCCGAGTTGAGGCCAGTATAGCCCGCCAGCCGGAAGACCGTGAAATCGGTATTGTTGGGCAGGCTGCTGTACACTTCATACATGAGCGACGAAGCGAGCGGGTAGGGGGCCGCTTTGCCAAAGGCCTCGACCGCCCAGCCGTTTTGCGGGCTGATCTCAAACGTCAGGCTGGGGCCGCGCACGCCCCGCGCTTCCAGGTTCATCACAAAGCCCACGTCTTTGGCCCAGGGATGCCGCACGAACGCCTGCGCGCCGAACAGCCCGTATTCCTCGCCGTCGGTGAGCAGGAAAATGACATCGCGTTCCGGGGGCGGGCCGGTCTGTAGGGCGCGGGCCGTTTCCAGAATGGCAGCTACGCTCGAAGCGTCGTCGGCAGCACCACGGGCGTTGGGCTGCGAATCATAATGGGCCAGCATCAGCACCGCTTTGCCAGAGGACTGCCGGCCTTTCAGCCGGGCCATCACGTTGAAGACGTACCCGACCTTGTTGCCGCTGCGGTGGGCCACGGTCGTTTCCTGCACCTGAGGATTCAGGTTGAGCTGACGCAACGCATTGAGCAGGTAACTACGTACCTGTATATGCGCCGGAGTACCCATCGCGTGCGGCTCGTTCCCGATGGCCCGGACGTGCGTAAAAGCCCGCTGCGCCGAAAACTCGCCCGACGGGGCCGTAGCGGGCAGCGGTGCCGGGGGCTGCATCGCCCGGATAAACCAAACCGACAGCCCAATGAGGAGACCGATTGACAGCAGGGCAGCAGGAGCAGAGCGAAGCATACAGAGGCGGGGTAGGAGAGAGCATCGGGTGGGTTACCGCAGCCTTCCGAATGTAGCATTAATTAGTGGCACCGGGGTGGGTTTTGCAACGACTTTTGCCTTTTTGATTAAAAATGGGGCCGTTTATCTTGGGTGAATCCAATTTTTTCGTTAGTTGGAGAATCGAATCAACCTGTTCACGTTTGACACCTGATGACGTATTGCTGATCGACCTTCACTACCTCCCATGCCTTGATGTGATGCGGGGCATGGCCCAGGCAACGGAGGTGCAGATCGAAGCCCACGAAAACTACCACAAACAAAGCTATCGTAACCGCTGCTACGTGCTGACCGCCAATGGCGTCGATTGCCTCACCGTCCCGGTGCTGAACGGTACCCACCGGCAACGTACCCGTGACGTTCGGATCGATTACAGTCAGAAGTGGATCGACCGGCACTTGCGCTGCCTGCAATCCGCTTACGCCAAAGCGCCGTATTTTGAGTACCTGATGCCGGATCTGGAGGCCATCCTGGCCCAGCGTCTTCCGCTGTTGTTCGACCTCAACTGGTCGCTGCTGACATTCTGTCGTAAATGGGCGCGTATCACCACGCCCGTAAACCTGACAGAATGGTACGAACGAGATACCCCCGTCGGCGTTTTTGACGCCCGTTCGAGGGTAATACCCGCAAAACGGGGCGAAACCGGGTTATTTGGCCCACAACGCCCCTACCTGCAAAATTTTGGAACTGTATTTGAGCCTAACCTGAGCATCTTGGATGCCTTGTTTATGGGGGTAGCCAATGCATGAAAGAAATAAAGAGCGAACGAGTGAAGCCCTGGCTCAGGTACGTTCTTGAGCCGTTTGTACCGCCCGTTCGCTCTTTATTTCTTTCCCGCATTGCCCCTGAACATTCCCAAATTAAATTACGTTATTTCAATAAGGACGCTAATACGATTGGACCCTAAGCGAATGGAAGCAAAATTTTCAAACCGCGTTAAAGAAGTCATTTCCCTCAGCCGGGAAGAGGCTTTGCGGCTCGGGCACGATTACATCGGCACCGAACACTTGCTACTGGGCATGATTCGCGAGGGCGAAGGCGTGGCGGTAGGGCTGCTGAAGAAGCTACAGATCTCACTCGATGAGCTTCGGATCACTATCGAACAAGCCACGAAAGGAACCGCAACCAACAACGTTAAGAATCTGGCCAATATCCCCCTGACCCGTCAGTCGGAAAAGACCCTGAAGATTACGTATTTAGAAGCGAAGATTTTCAAAAGCCCTCTGATCGGCACAGAACATCTGTTGCTGTCGATTCTGCGCGACGAAGACAACGTTGCGACGCAGATTCTGCACAAATTCAATGTCAATTACGAAGTCATTAAGGAGATGCTGGAATACCAATCGACTGGAAGTAAACCCACGATGGCCCACGATACCGACGACGACGACAATGATCGCGGCATGTTTGGTGGCAGCGGCGGTACCAGCCAGGGTAAAGAGAAAGGCTCAGAAAAATCGCGTACGCCTGTACTCGACAATTTTGGCCGTGACCTGACCAAGCTGGCTGAGCTGGGCAAGCTCGACCCCATTGTGGGCCGTGAAAAAGAAATTGAGCGCGTGGCCCAGATCCTGAGCCGCCGTAAGAAAAACAACCCGATTCTGATTGGTGAGCCGGGCGTTGGTAAAACGGCTATCGCCGAAGGCCTCGCGCTGCGCATCGTTCAGAAGAAAGTATCACGCGTGCTGTTTGGCAAGCGCGTCGTTACGCTCGATCTCGCCTCCTTGGTGGCCGGTACCAAATACCGCGGTCAGTTTGAAGAGCGCATGAAGGCCGTGATGAACGAGCTGGAAAAATCGCCCGAAGTGATTCTGTTCATCGATGAGCTGCACACGATCGTGGGTGCGGGTGGGGCCTCTGGCTCGCTCGATGCCTCGAACATGTTCAAGCCAGCCCTGGCCCGCGGCGACATTCAATGCATCGGGGCCACTACGCTGGACGAATACCGCCAGTACATCGAGAAAGATGGTGCCCTGGCCCGTCGTTTCCAGATGGTGATGGTCGATGCGACGTCGATCGACGAAACCATCGAGATCTTGAACAACATCAAGGATAAGTACGAAGATCACCACCACGTCAACTACACGCCGGAAGCCGTTGAGGCCGCGGTGAAACTGTCGGAGCGGTATATCTCTGACCGCTTCCTGCCCGATAAGGCGATCGACGTGCTGGATGAAGTAGGTGCCCGCGTGCACATCAGTAACATCACCGTTCCCGAAGATATTCTGAAGCTCGAAGAGTCGATCGAGAATATCAAGAAGGAGAAAAACCAGGTGGTGAAGAGCCAGAAATACGAAGAGGCTGCCCAACTCCGCGACAAGGAGAAACGCCTGATCGATCAGCTCGAACGCGCCAAGCAGGCGTGGGAGGAAGATACCAAGAAGCGCCGCTACACCGTCAACGAAGAAAACGTGGCCGAAGTCGTAGCGATGATGACGGGCATCCCCGTGACGAGCGTATCGAACGACGAAGGCAAGAAACTCGTGTCGATGGGCACCGAGCTGAAAGGCAAGGTAATCGGGCAGGATGCCGCGATCGAGAAGCTGGTGAAAGCCATCCAACGGACCCGCGTCGGCCTGAAAGATCCGAAGAAACCAATCGGTTCGTTTATCTTCCTCGGCCCAACCGGGGTTGGTAAAACCGAGTTGGCGAAGGTGCTGGCCACGTACCTGTTCGACAAGGACGACGCCCTGGTGCGGATCGATATGTCGGAGTACATGGAGAAATTCAGCGTATCGCGGCTGGTTGGTGCCCCTCCGGGCTACGTCGGTTACGAAGAAGGCGGTCAGCTGACCGAGAAGATTCGTCGCAAGCCGTACTCGGTTGTGCTGCTCGATGAGATCGAAAAAGCCCACCCGGATGTGTTCAACATCCTGTTGCAGGTGCTCGACGATGGTATCCTGACCGATGGGCTGGGCCGCCGGGTCGACTTCCGTAACACCATCATCATCATGACCTCAAACATCGGGGTACGTGACCTGAAAGATTTTGGTGCGGGTATCGGTTTCTCGACGAAAGCCAAGAGCGAAAATCAGGACGAACTGATGAAGAGCACCATCCAAAGCGCGCTGCGGAAGGCCTTCTCGCCGGAGTTCCTGAACCGTCTTGATGACGTGATCGTGTTTAACTCGCTGCAACGCGAAGACATCCACAAGATCATCGACCTGATGCTGAACAAGCTCCTCGGCCGTGTGCTCAATTTGGGTTACAACGTGGAGCTGACCGAGAAAGCCAAAGATTTCCTGGCCGAGAAAGGCTACGATCAGCAGTATGGTGCCCGCCCATTGGCTCGCGCCATCCAACGCTACCTCGAAGACCCCGTCGCGGAGGAAATCCTGAAAGGCGAACTGAAAGAAGGCGACGTGATCCAGGCCGATTATAGCGGTGAGGGCGAGTCGCTGACGATCACCGTCAAAAAGCCGGAAGCTGTTACCGAGTAACGCGCATTCCGTTAGCTAAAACAAACCCCGGATGGCCCGCTGCTGTCCGGGGTTTTTCGTTTATAGGTGTACCAACTACCACCGTTATGAAAAAACTGTTACTACTGAGTGCCCTTTTGCTGGTGGTTAACCAACTGGCGTGGGCACAAACCGAACGCGGCGTAGGCTGGTGGTCGGGTGGGATCAATGCTGCGAGCAGCCGCAGCACGCTGTTTCAGCAACACAACGAGGCTAGTGCGTTGGACCTGCGCTTCACGCAGGGCACGTTCATTCAAACGGATTTGTTGCTGGGTGCCGACCTGCGCCTGTCGCGCTCGAAAACCCTTACCCGTGAAGGTTTTACCCTCGAAGCCGTTACTGATGATCGCCTGACAACCGTAGCGGCGGCTCCCTTCATTCGTCGGTTTTGGGGAAAAGAAGCCTTGCGTGGGTACGTTGGCGGCGGAGTGCTGGTTGAATTGAACCGCGATCGCCTGCTGACGGCCAACACCAAAACACGCAATGCCGAAGACCTGACCACCCGCTGGCGCATTCGCCCCGAGCTACAGGCGGGTTTGTTTTATGCCATCAGTCCACGGTGGGGTGTCGATCTACAAGCTCGGTCGAGTGTAGCCCCCATTGCCTTCACCGACCTGAACTTGAGCCTTGTTATGCTGACTGGCGTGAAGACGGTCCCAATAGCCGCCGACGCGAAGAAAACCCCAACCCAACTGCTGACGGGCAATTGGGTGGTGAGTGGCACGTTCGATTTGGGTACGGATCGGCAGCAGCTTACCTCGGCAGCGGGCGAACTGGCCACCAATGTAGAAACACGACAGACAGAGCGATTTACCATCAGCCCCAGCCTGGGTCTCTTTACGGGCCGTCGCTGGTTGCTGGGTGTAAGCGTACCCATCAGCCATGCGGTGCAGCGTAGCGAGTTTGTGCGGTCGGCTACGCAGACCGTCAGCGGCATCACATCCGACATTACCACCAATGGCGTTGGTCTGGCCCCATTTGCCAAAAAATACCTGACCAAAGGTCGCTTTGGTCCCTTCCTGACAGCGCGTGTGGGCTGGCAACGCGAACGTACCTACGGCCTGAGCGCCACCGCCGATACGCGTACGACCACCTACTCATGGCGGGTCGCGGGCGGCCTCGCCTACCTGCTTGGCAAACGGTTCATTGTCGAGGGCGAACTGGTGGGTGTAGGCAGTCAATGGGCCAGTAGCCAACCCGGTGGCGAATCGAGCCGTCAGATCGACGTGAGCGCTACGTTGCGCCCGGCATTTACCATGAGCTACGTCTTTCTGTAAACGGTCTGGTTGTTAACATACATTAATGGTGAAGGTTTGTCGTATACTTGTTGAGTTTAGTAGCTTTAGGAGTTGCTAAACTTGATGCTTATGAAATACCTCTTCGCCCTTGGCCTTACTGTAGCCAGTAGCTCGCCACTCGTCGCCCAGATTCAAAAGGGCCAATCTATTACCTCGGGAACAGCCGGGCTCAGTTATAGCAATCTGAAGAGCATTGTTCCATCGGGGATTGGAGCCAGTACGTATGGTAATCGACTGCAGTCGTTTGGGGTCAGTACGGCGCTCAATCGGGCGGTGTTTGTGAAAGACGGCTGGGCACTCACCTACAGAGTCAACGCGGACTTTACGCGAACCACATTCGACGACAAAGGGGGTACGTTACCAGCCGTGTCTACTATTAGGGTGAATGTACATGCCCTCGGCGCAGCCCTTGGGGTGCGTCGTTATTGGGCGCCTACCGGCCTGCTTCTGGTTTATGCAGGTGGTGGGCTGTCGGCTAGCGGGCAGCAGAGCAGAATCACCGTTGAAAGGCTTTCGCCTCCGACTGAGCCGGAAACGCAAATACCGATCAGAAACTGGTCTTTTTCACCAGTCGGTGAGGCCGGGTTGCTTTATCGGCTGACCAATCGGGTAGCTCTGGAAGCCACTTTGCGGAGTGAGGGGTTCCCGATCAGCGCGGGTAGTGCCGGACTGGGCCTGGCCATTCTCACCGGCGACGCCAACTCAACAATAACGAATGATCCTTTTGAGGCGGGTCAGACCAAACGTGGACGCTGGTTGTTGGGCGCTTCGGCTTCGGTGTTGGGTAACGAACACACGGAGAACGGGGTGAACAGCAAAAATTCGTCGGCCACCGCTTCGGTGCAGGCTGGGCAGTTCGTCGCCGATAACGTCCTGGTCGGGGCCAGTATCGATTATTCAGCCTCGCGTTCGGGAAATGGAGATGCCCCCGGAGCCGTCAATTACTCGGTTGGTATCAACGGCTTTGTCCGGTCGTACATCGGTCCGAACCGGTTACGGCCTTTCATTGAAGGCAGCGTTGGTTACGGGTTTACCAAAAATCCGGGCAGCGACGTCTCCCAACGCTACGCCGCTCTGGCGCTACGGGGAGGGCTTGCTTATATGTTGGGTGAGCGGGTTATTATCCAGACAACGTTGGGTACGCTGGACGGCCGCTACGCGTGGTCTCCAAACACGGCCAATTTGCGGTCTACTTCATCGATCAACGTAAGCGCTACGGCCACCACACTCTCTAACTTTGCGATTTACTACGCACTTTAAGGCTGGTTCAGGTACGTTGCCGCGGCCAATCGTCAGGCCAGGGGCAACACCGTTTTGCTCAGAAAATCGTTGCGGAACTTGCCCTTGGGGTCATACTGGGCCGTGAGTTTCTGGAAATCGGGCAGGCGATCGTAGAGCTTGGTAAACTGCGCCGGTGCCATTTTGAACAGCTTGCCCCAGTGAGGACGTGCGGCAAACGGGGCCAACTCGCGTTCGATGACGGGGAGCAACTGCCGGACGGCGGCCCACTCGGGTTTCCAGGTGAAGTGGATGGCCACGCTCGGACGTTTGTAAGCCGTGCTGAGCCAGAGATCGTCGGCGGCGATGGTTCTGATCTCCGAAATGAACAGGTGGGGTGTAATGCGGTCTTTCAGCTTTTCTATCGCCAATATAGCGTCGACGGCGTTTTCCTGTCCCACAAAATACTCCGACTGTAGCTCTTTGCCACTGCTCGGCGTGAAGCCCATCCGGAAGTGCGGCAGGCGTTCATACCAGGGGCCGGGTACACCCAGTTGCGCCGTGCAGTTCTCGGCCGATAGCGCGGCGATGGGGTGGAGGTTTTTGGTCGCAGCTTTGGCCCCGAAATAGTCCGTTGGTGCCTCGGTTGGTTTACCCGGCTCTACGCGGCGTTTTACCCACACTTCGCTGATGGTTTGGTTTTGCCAGTCGGTAAAGAGGCTGACGCTGTAGCCGCCCGACATGATCTGGTCAAAGTGGGGTTTAAGTTGAGCCAGGGGTAGGTTTTCGTACACATGTTGTGTGGCGTCAAACGTCGGCTGAATATCAAGGGTCACTTTCGTGACTACGCCCAGCGCACCCAGATGCACAACGGCTCCCTTGAACAGGTCGCCATCGGCGGCCCGGCTCAACGTTTTGACGTCGCCCGCTGCCGTAACCAGTTCGAAGCCCGACACCGCCGTGGCCAGATTGCCATTGCCCACGCCCGAGCCGTGTGTAGCCGTTGCACAGGCGCCCGCCACCGAAATGTGCGGCAACGACGCCAGGTTGTGCAGCGCGAAGCCTTTCTCATGCAACAGTGGTGCTAGCTGACCGTATTTCATGCCTGCGCCCACGGTAACAGTGCGGGCCGATGGGTTGAGGTCGATGACGTCATCGAGTGGCAGCACCGACAGCAGGTTGTGGGCGCTGTCGGCGATGCCGTTGAAGCAATGGCGCGTGCCCAGCACCTTCACCCGGCTACATTGTTGTACCAGCTTAGGGACCTGTTCCGCTGCTTTGGCCGAATGCAGCCGGTCGGTACTGTATTGGTAATTGCCAGCCCAATTGCGAAGCTTTTCGCCGGGGAGGGATTGCGCAGCTAAACGGGTCAATGGCGACACGAAAGGACCAGCCAGAAGGGCCGATGACAGTTTGAGAAATGTACGCTTCTTCATGGTGGGTAAAGGAGGGAAGGGAGGCGGGATACAGCGCTAGCGCACGGCTTCCACGCACTCGGTCACGTGGTCGGTATTGATGACATCGACGCCCAGCTTGCGGAGTTGTTTCCAGGCATTGGGGGTATCGGGGGCATTCCAGAACCGGATGGGACAACCTGCTTCGTGGGCGCGTTTGATGATCCGCTTGAGTTTGGCTTTGTCTTCGTCGCTGATCTCGCCGTTACCATCCCAGCGGGCGTAGGACCGGAAATTGTCCGAAATCAGGGCGACCCGCTTGACGGTTTCGTCGTCGTAGAGTTCGCTTGGGCGCCCGTCGAAAAACAGGTACAGCGGAAAATCGAGGTAGTTTTCGACGCGGGGCCGGTTGCCGCTCACCACCACCCGAACCGCCTGCGCCGAACTGTGGCGGCTAAACACGATAATCTGCTTTTCGATCAGCGTCCGTAGAATGGGCAGCACCTCGTCGGCCTTGTCTTTCACGTCGATCATCAGCGTGGGGGCATAGCGGCGGTCTGGGCTCACCCGGCCATTGTATTGGGTAAACAACGTACCCAGCGGAGTCAGGTACGTTGCCTCAAGCGTACGTTTGGCCGTGTCGGCTTCGGCGGGCGTATGCGCCAGCACCAGCTGCCCATTGCGCAAAAACACGTCGGCTTCGATAAAGTCGGCGCGGGCGGCGAGGGCGTTGGCCAGCGGCTGTGGTTTTTCGTAATCGTTATGCGCAAAGACCAGCGGTTGCCCAATGCCGACGAGCGGACTCGCCATGATGCCGGTGAGCAGAATCAGGAAAACATCCAGAAACAGGTTACGTGTCATGCATTAAATGTACTGGTAAAAAATGACAGAAATCAACCTCCAGGTATGAGTGGGTAAATTACCTTTGGTAACCATTAATGAAAAAAGATGCGACTTGTTACCCCTTGCTTCGTGAGTGCCTTGCTGCTCGGTACATTGACCTCGTTCGCCCAACAGACAACTCCAGCCGGTCGGGGTGAGCGCACGGGCATGACCTATCGATACACGATTCCCGACGATGCCGTTATTTACGATGATTCGACAGGGAAACGAATGACACTGGCCGAATTTGCGGCGTTGAACCGAGCCGATCCGCGCGGCCACCGTCTGAGGCCCGCTTATAACGAATATGGCAAGCCCGACCAGTATCGGTACCGGCGGGCAACCCGGGAGGAACGGGAAACGGGCCATTTTAACGACCGTGACCCAGCTTACGCGCCCAAGCCGGGCCAGCAAATGCCACGTTTTGTCATGAAGGGCACCAATGGCCACGAA